>JAFGCX010000007.1 GCA_016932415.1 Candidatus Krumholzibacteriota bacterium | reverse complement strand
GCTCTATCCGAAAGCACCGGAGATTCGTATCGATGATGGATACCTCGATGTTCTCATCCTTGGCACGAAACCCTTTCGTGACTTTTCTCTTTACATTTTCGGAATACTGGCCGGCCGGTCCCCGGATATCCTCTCGCGTTTTATAAAGGTGCAGAGGCGCGTCACAATTCGGAGCAATGTCCCCCTGCAGGTGCAGGCCGACGGAGATATAATCGGGACGACCCCGCTTGATGTCGAGATTCTGCCCGGCGCGGTCACTGTTCTTGTGCCCGAGGAAGATGTGATCATCCCGGCACTGGATTCGGACCAGGAAACATCGGCATAGCCACGAGAACAGAGTCTATCCAGAACTCGTAAATGCAGGCCGGTGGCCCCCGGGGACTGTAAAAGTTAATTTCAAGTCTTATTCGATCCGACGAGCCAATTCTATATACAGGCAGTACTGATAGCGTCCACCATGGGGAGCCAATTCTATTGTGCAAGATCTTCGACAGACTGCCTGACTAAGATCATCCTGCTGAAGCATAGCGCTTAATATCCACACACATAAAAAGACCCGACCCTGAAGTCTCGTATCAATCCAGGGCCGGGTCACCAGTTATCCAGGCGTCGCACTGCTCTCGATCAGATCTGAATACATTGAGGTTTGCCAGGAGAATATCTATTTTAGTGGAAATATACTTCACATGTGATATGATCAATGACAAGTGGAAGCCTGTTTGTTCTCTGCAAGCATTTTATCCTGCTATTGATCATCAAAGTGAAACAACATAATTAATGCCTGCTGATTTTCAGGCGGCAATTTAAGGATTTCGATCTCTGAAAAGAGAGAGGTTTCTATAAGGGTTTTCTCTCTTGATATGATTATTGGCATAATTGACAAGCAGGAATGATTACTATAAAATAACGATTGTAAATAAACTTTTAAAGCCCCCGCGCTATAGAGAACAAACACAAGTGCTGGGAAAAAGGGTAGTCATAGAATGCATATCTGATAATTGCAGTGGTGAAATTAGAAAGGAGGGCGGAAGATGAAAGAAGAAAGCAAATGTCCGGTGACAGGGAAAATGAGCAAACCTGTTTCAGGGGGCGGGACCTCTAACCGTGACTGGTGGCCCAACCAGGTGAACCTGAGGATCCTTCATCAGCATTCCTCAAAGTCCAATCCGATGGGCGGGAAGTTCAACTATGCCGAAGAATTCAAGAAGCTCGATCTGGAGGCGGTGAAAAAAGATCTCTACGCTCTGATGACCGACTCGAAGGAGTGGTGGCCGGCCGACTATGGTCACTACGGGCCTCTCTTTGTCAGGATGGCGTGGCACAGCGCGGGTACCTACCGTATGGGGGATGGCCGCGGAGGCGCCGGTTCGGGATCACAGCGGCTGGCGCCGCTTAACAGCTGGCCCGATAACGTGAACCTCGACAAGGCTCGCCGTCTGCTCTGGCCGATAAAGCAGAAATACGGTAGCAGGATCTCATGGGCCGATCTGATGATACTAACCGGTAATTGCGCTTTGGAGTCAATGGGATTCAAGACATTCGGTTTCGCGGGCGGACGCGAGGATGTCTGGGAGCCGGAAGAAGACATTTACTGGGGATCTGAGGCAGAGTGGCTCGGTGACAAGCGCTATTCGGGCGAACGCGATCTCGAGAACCCTCTGGCTGCCGTTCAGATGGGATTGATATACGTGAACCCGGAAGGTCCGAACGGTAACCCTGATCCGGTCGCTTCGGGCCGCGACGTTCGGGAGACTTTCGCGCGTATGGCTATGAACGATGAAGAAACCGTGGCGCTCATTGCCGGGGGACACACTTTCGGTAAATGCCATGGTGCCGGCGACGCTGCGAATGTAGGCCCCGAACCCGAGGCTGCCCCTATAGAGCAACAGGGATTGGGGTGGAAGAGCAGCTTCGGCGGCGGCAAAGGGGGCGATACGATCAGCAGCGGGATCGAAGGTGCCTGGAAACCGAATCCGATAAAATGGGACATGGGGTATCTCAAAGTGCTCTTTAAATATGAGTGGGAACTTGTCAAGAGCCCGGCCGGGGCTAATCAGTGGCTGGCAAAGGATGTGGACGAAGAGGATATGGTGGTTGACGCGCATGACCCGTCGAAGAAACTTCGACCGATGATGACAACGGCCGATCTGTCGCTGCGCTTCGATCCGATCTACGAGCCGATCGCGCGGCGTTATCAGAAGAATCCCGAGGAGTTCGCCGATGCATTCGCAAGGGCCTGGTTCAAGCTGACTCACCGCGACATGGGACCGCGCTCGCGGTATCTCGGCCCCGAAGTTCCTGGCGAGGAACTGATCTGGCAGGATCCGCTGCCGGCAGTGGATCATAAGCTTATTGGAAAGAAAGATATCGCTGATCTGAAAAAGAGGATCCTCTCCTCGGGCCTTTCTGTCGCGCAGCTGGTATCGACGGCATGGGCGTCCGCGTCGACATTCCGGGGGTCCGACATGCGTGGTGGCGCGAACGGAGCTCGTATCCGTCTTGCTCCCCAGAAGGACTGGGAAGTCAACCAGCCGGCCCAGTTGAAAACTGTCCTGAAGACCCTCGAGGGTATCAGGAAGGAGTTCAACGACGCGCAATCGGGTGGTAAAAAGGTGTCTCTCGCCGATCTGATCGTCCTGGGCGGATGCGCTGGTGTCGAACAGGCGGCGAAGAATGCGGGATACGATCTTACGGTTCCCTTCACTCCGGGGCGCACCGACGCTTCGCGGGAGCAGACAGATGAGAAGTCATTCTGCGTTCTAGAGCCGATCGCTGATGGATTCCGCAATTATCTCAAGACAAAATATTCCGTATCGGAAGAGCATCTGCTGATCGACAGGGCGCAATTGTTGACGCTGACCGCCCCCGAGATGACGGTACTTCTGGGGGGTATGCGAGTCATGAACGCAAATTTCGGACAGTCTCCTCACGGCGTGTTCACGGAACGGCCGGAAGCCCTTACCAATGATTTCTTTGTGAACCTGCTTGACCTTAATACGGAATGGAATGCTACCTCGAAAGATGAAGATATTTACGAGGGGCGTGACCGTGCGACGGGTGAACAGAAATGGACGGCCACGCGGGTCGACCTGATCTTTGGCGCAAACTCGCAGCTGAGGGCGCTGGCAGAAGTCTATGCCTGCGAGGATTCATTGGAAAAGTTCCTTCACGACTTTGTCGAGGTCTGGGACAAGGTCATGAACCTCGATCGCTTCGACCTGTAGTCGAAGTTCGATCGGACCGCTTTGGTTGATCCGAAATGTCGGTGAAAAGCCCGGCGCCTGGCGCGCCGGGCTTTGTATTATGATTCTCTGTGAGCATCTATGTCTTGCCCGATCAGGGACAGGGGCCTGTATTCCCCGACAGGTAGGCAGTGCGTGCCCAGCCGAACGACAATAGCTGATCGCGAAGATCGGTGGCCAGGTCAGCGCAAAGGCTCGCGTTGTCGCGCACGTAGAGATCATAAGTGAGGCTCGCCAGAGCGTCGAGGCCGAGAGCAGTCAGCGAAGGGTTGTCATCGATCATCAGCAGACCGCCTATCGAAGCAACCAACGCCAGCCCGCCCAGGTCCGGTATAAGCGAGTTGCCGCGCACCCAGACTGACCCGCCGATCGAGGTAATACCCGCCAGCGGGTCCAGTGATGCCAGATTGTCGTTATTGGTGATGTCAAGATTGTTACCGATCTCTGTGAATCCGCTCAATACGTCTATATTTGAAAGGCTCGTATTGTTTGCCAGTATGAGATCGCCGCCGAGCGCGTCGCTGGCCGCCGCGAAACCGGCAAGTATAGAAAGGTCGGTCAGACCCTGGATGCCGCGGATATATATGTGACGGCCCACGTGGTTGAGCGCGTCGAAGCGGATAGTCGATATGACTCCGGTGTTGTCGAATGTGAAATCGCTACCGATGCTCACTACTGCGCGCATGTCGATGGTGGTGAGGTTGGTGTTGTTCTGGATGCGCAGGGCCCCCGTAATTGCCTGCAGGCTGGACAGATCGATGCTGGTCACTCCATTATAATTTATCCATACCGGACCGCCCACCGTATGGATGTTTCTAATACCGTCGGTGTTCCGCAATAATGAATTGTTCAAAACATACAGGTGATAAGCTGTGCTGCTGCCCAGCGTCGTAAGGCCTGCCAGACCGTCGAGATTGTCCAGAGTGTAGTTCCTGTCGATCTCGAGACTGGCGCCGACCGATGTCAGGGAGCCCAGGTTGTCGAGGTGATCGAGTTCGTGGTTATTCGCGATCACCAGGTTGTAGCCGATCGTGGCGAGGTCATCGAGCCCGAGCAGGTTGTCCAGAGAGATGTTGCTATCGATCACCAGGTTGCCTGAAATCGAAGTGATCCCGTCAAGCGCAGAAAGACTTATAAGATCAACATTGTCTTCGATTTCCAAACTGCCGTTGACCGCAGTCAGGTTGTCGAGTCCGGCCAGGTTCAGCAGGTTTGCGTTGTCACGGATGTGGATACCTTCGCCTACAGATTGCAGGTTGCCGAATGTCAGGCTGGTCAGAGAGGCGTTATCGTTATCCTCGATCGTGAGATAGCCGCCGACGGTTTCCAGGCTGGTAAAACCAAGATCGGGAAGGCTGGGGTTGCCGTTGAAGTCGACCGAGCCGATCTGGAGATAACTTTCGATAGAGACTACGCCATTCAGGGCGGCAAGGGAGTTGAGCGCCGGATTGTCGATGATCTTTACGAAACCGTCAAGAGCGGTCGAGGCTTCGATTCCCCCAAGATCCTCGAGCATGCTGTTTCGGAAGATTTCGATTTCGCCGGTGACGACAAGCGGTGTGGCTGCTGCCGAGCCGAATCCGAGTGTGGTGAGGGCCGCATTCTGGTTGACTTCGAGATCGCCGATATTTGCCAGCGCCGAAAGACCTGACAGGTCGACAAGTCCGGTGTTCGATTCGACTGACAACCTTCCGGTACTCTCCAGCGTCGGGATATCGATTGTGCTTAGACTCGGGTTGCCGCCGTAGTAATTTGAACCGACGAGGAGCGCGGGAGCCGAGATCAGTGACGTCAGATGGGCCAGGGTGGCAAGGAGCGGGTTGCCGTTGATCGAGATATATTCACCGACCGACGCGAGAGCGCCAAGTCCATCGAGGGAAGCGAGAAGGTCGTTGCCATTTATCTGGACTCCTCCGGTGACCGATGCCAGATTGTCGAGTCCTGTCAGGTTTGTAAGAGCGTCGTCGCCGGAAATCTCCAGACCGATGTCGTACTCGCCGATACCGAGAGCTGTGATCTGCTCGAGTCCCGCGAGGCTGGTGAGAACCGGATTGCGCTCGATCACCAGCGAGCCACCTATCGAGGTCAGGTTCGAGAGGCCGGAGATGCTGTTCAGGCTGGCGTTGTTTATCATCTCTACGAATGTTCCTATTGTGGTGAGTCCGGAAAGTCCGCCCAGGTTGACGAGCAGATCGTTACCGGTGATCTCGAGGCTTTCACCGACAGTGATTATACCGCCGAGCCCCGTGAGATTTGTCAACGCGTCATTGTTGTAGATCTCAAGCCTGCCTCCGACCGAAGTTAGCGATGAAAGCCCGCTAAGATCGATAAGAGCCATGTTGTTGTAGATCTGGAAGAAACCACCGACTGTCGTAAGACTTGTCAGTCCGTTTACATCGGTCAGATCGGAAATGATCTGCAGGTAGCCGGTTATCTCGGTGTACCCCGAGATGACTGCCATATCTTCGGCGTCGCGGATCGTGTAATTGCCGATCCATATAGCGGAATGATTGACGGTGACGGTGTAATCACGGGTGGACGCATCCTCTGCCACGACTGTGTATATGACCGGTGATGAGAAGTCGTTAGCGGTAACGCCGCTGACCTGGGTCGTCGGGCCGACAAGCACCGATTCGCCGGTGGTCGTGAAGCTGGCGACAAGGGCGCTCTCGTCTGTTCCGATCGGAATGGTGGCAGATATCGATGTTCCGACGATGGAGGCAACAATATCGCCTGACAATCCCGCGTTATCAGAAGCCAGGAAACTGAAAGAGGTTATCTCCCTGGCGCTCGAACTCTCGGTAATGGTGACGGTGTAGTCCTGTGTGGATGCGTCGGAGGCGACAACAGTATAAATGGCCGGTGAGGAGAAGTCGTTCGCTGTAGTGCCGCTGATCTGGGTCGTCGGACCTACACGCACCGAAGCGCCGGTGGTCGTGAAGCTCGCGACAAGCGCTGTGACATCGGTTCCCATCGGCACATATGCTGTAATCGACGATCCGGCGATCGAGGCGACAACATCACTGGCCAGAACAGCGTTGTCGGAAGCGAGGAACCCGAAGGTTGTCATCTCTTTGGCGCTCAAATCCTCTGCCACGGTGACGGTGTAATCCTGAGTTGATCCATCCTCTGCTACCACTGTATAAGTAACCGGGGAGGAGAAATCGTTGGATGTAGCGCCGCTGACCTGGACAATCTCGCTGACGCGCACTGATTCGCCGGTGGTGGTGAAGCTGGCGACAAGCTCGGTCACATCAGTTCCGGCCGGCACGGTAGCGTCAACCGATGTTCCGGTGATAGAGCCGACGATGTCGATAGCCAACGCGGCGTTCTCTGATGCGAGGAAGCTGAAAGCGGTGATCTCTTTGGTTGAAGCGGCCGGTCCTACGGGGTCCCCGCCAGAGCTGCAGCTTGAGAAAAGCGCCAACATCGAAATCAGCAGTATACAGTTGATTGATAACCTCATGGTTTTCTCCTGTCCCTGAAAATCCGGTTTCCGGAAAAATAAATGTTTGAGCATAGATCGCTGACAGGCGTTAGTATAAACAATATTGTTAAAAAATCCAAGCAGTAGAAGCGCGGGAATCATCGGGCTGGCCTATCTCCTCAGGCTATAACTATTTCAGCAGCGATTTGATTGCGTCTGTGACGTGGAATCGGTTTTTATCTCGCCACCCTACTCCACCCAATAATCAGATCCGTCTCGAGTCCGCCCAAGGAATCCATAGTCGACCATGTAACGGCATAGTGTTGTGTAATCATCCGATGCGGTCGCCAGTATCTCATTTACCTCACGCTGCGCGTAATGACGGGTCCTGTCGAATCGCTTCAGGATCTGAACCAGTACTGCAATCTTATGCTTCTGTTTCTTGGGGAAACGCGACAGCATGCCATCGGGTCCATCAGGGAAGTTTGCCTTGATGATCTTCCTGAATTCGGTTCTTGTGATTGCGAATCTCTCGCCGGCCGCGGACTTTTTGCCGGGAATCTCGATGAATTGGGAACCGGGGTTCTGGTCACCACTTTCCAGGAGTTCCATAAGTGCCAGAAACACCTTGGCCTGGCGGGCCTTTTCACGGAGAACAAAGCGGTGGTTGCGGATGGTGGAGAGGCTGACGCCGCCTGCCAGAGGCTGAATCTCCTTGTCGGACAAACCGTCATAGAAATGACGCAGCAGGGTTCGCTGTATCTCTGAAAGCCCCGTACTCTTCTTGCCCAGATCGAGCAGGGCATGAAATGTGGAGTGGTGTGCCGAAGCGATGTGGTTTTTCATGGCGAGTTCCGCTTCCACCAACTCCGGTCCGAGGGGATAGACATGTCCCTTTTTGATAGATTCGTCACAGAAGATGCAATCGAATGTCTTGTCGGTATTCATGTATCCGCCAATCATCTGCTCGACGGTCGTTGAATCGGGGATCCGGTGGCTCATGGCGCACCTCCTTTACCAGTATATTACTAAATAACGCACACAATGTCTAGATAAATATAGATAATATTATAAATAATCTAGTGTTTGTGGAAGATTGAAATTTTCGTGTCGTCTCACTTTTTCAAAAAAATCTTGTTGCTTGATTGGCGCATAATGATTTGATAGTGTTTATTTGTTCAACGAAACATTTAGCGGTTATACATCTGTGTTAAATTTCGCGCCTTTCTAATTGGAAGAATATTTCTGTCCGAAAAAATGGTGGTGGAATTGCCATTATCAGGAATTTTCGAATCGGGGGCATACGCCGAGTCACAACAAACGGGAGGTATTTCATGCGTCGATTTATGCTCATTTTTTTTCTGATCAATTTGACAGTAATGACCGGGTCAGATTCCGCGGACTGCTTTACGGCTGATAATCCACCGCGCGTATCAGGTGACTCCATATCTGTTCTCGAAGAAAGAATCGTAGGGTTTCGAAAAGAGGCAAATTATGGCGAGGCGTTAAAACTCGCAAAAGAGATTCTGTACATGAGACAAGAAGATAGCCAGTCGCGCGCTTTTGAGATCAAGGATATCGAAATACTTGTGAACACGCTTGAATTCATCATGGGTCTTTCGACAAAAGAAAAGCAGGAGCTGGCTGAAGCAAGTCTGATGGCAGAAACCATGGACAGTCTATATTCAGCTAATAAGTATGATGAAGCCACCGCTGTTGTTGAAAAACAGCTGGAGATTCAACGAAGGATTCTAGGCGAGGAACATGTAGAAGTGGCTCAAAGTCTAGATGACCTGTCGGGGTTGATAACATATGTCGGGGATTATGAACGGTCGGCAGGACTTAAGCGTGAAGTATTAAAGATTCGCCGTAGAATTCTCGGAAACGAACATCCGGAAGTGGCAAAAACCATTGTCAGCGTGGCAGGTTCATTACAGGCGAGTAATGATTACGCCGGGGCGGATTCGCTGTACACGGAAGCTCTGGAGATGCAGAAAAGAATATACGGCGAGGAGCATATGGATATTGCCAGAACGATTTATGAAATCGGTGGGTTGTTGAAGAAAAAGAAAGATTATGAGGGAGCTTTGTCGAAATACAGAACGTCCCTGGAAATGCAGAGAAAGATCCATGGCGATGATCATCTGGAAATCGCATCAAATCTGCATGCCATAGCCGGAATTCTTAATTACCAGGGAGATTACGCCGGTGCTGAACCACTTTACCGTGAAGCTTTGGCGATGAAGCGAAAGTTTCTTGGGGATGAACATCCCTTTGTGGCCGCGCTACTGAATGATCTGGGAGGCCTGTTCTGGCACAAGGGAGATTACACGACCACAGAATCATTTTTACGCGAGGCTCTCGCTATTCGTAAAAAATTAATGGGGAAAGACCATATAGCTATTGCTTACAGTCTCAACAATATTGGGCATGTGGTCATGGTTCAGGGTAATTACGCTGAAGCCAGGTTATTGACGCAAGAAGCGCTGGAGATTCTAAGGAAAAATTATGGTGATGAGCACGAAGATATAGCGTGGACTCTCAGCACGCTCGCGACTATTACAAGGCTTCAGGGCGACTATGAAGACGCGGTTCCGATTTTTCGTGAAGCTCTCGCGATGCAAAAAAATATATCAGGTGAAGAAAACTACGCGTACGCCGTGACGCTCAGTAATTTCGCCGGCTTGTTAAATAGTAAAGGAGATTATTTGGACGCGGAACCGCTTTTTAGAAAGTGCCTGGCCATTGATCAGAAATTATTGGGCAAGAATCACAAGGATGTCGCGACCGACCTGAATAATCTCGCGGCTCTGCTGGAAAATAAGGGAGACTATTCCGCTGCCGTGTCAATGTACCTGGAAGCTCTGGCGATATATCGGGAAACGGTGGGGGATACTCATCCCGAAGTAGCTAATTGTCTGGGCAATATGGCCCAATTGCACAAATCACAGGGATATTATACGACCGCGGAACAACTCTTTCGTGAAGCTCTGTCGATTTATCGCAGCACTTACGAAAATGGACATCCAAATATCGCGATAAGCTTAAGCAACCTGGCTGGAATATTGATGTTGCAAAAGGATTATATGGCTGCCGATTCACTGTACGGCGAAGCGATTTCGCACTGGAAGAAGATTGCGCGAGAAGATCACCCCGACTACGCGCAAATTCTGAAAAGCTACTCGAAGCTTCTTTATAAGCAGGGTAATAAACGGGAAGCTGAATCGCTGGTCATGCGGGTCACATCAATTCGTGAAAAACTTATGGGCAGGACACATCCCGACCTCGTTTCAGATTTTAACGATATTGCCCTGCTGAGGTGGGAAGAAGAAGATTATCAAAACGCGGAGAAATATTTTTCCAAATCAGCAGAAATATTCGAGGTGGCCAGGTTGAGAGCTGGAACTGGCTTTAACAGGGCGACTTTTCAAAGATCTCCTTATCCAGGTCTTGCCGCAATTCAACTTATGTCAGGCAAAGAAAACAAAGCTTGGCCAAAAGTAGAAATGCATCAGGGACGCATACTCTCCGAATTGTTGTTATCTTCAGATCAACGTGAATTAAAGAATGCCGAGATCGTCCAGGAAGATTCGCTTCAAAATGCTCTTGCCGCAATTGAAGGCGAGTTGAAAACATTTCGAAAGATGGCGTCAGCCGATACGACAGGGGAGATGCAGAAACGGGTCGATGAAACGCATGATAAACTTCTCGCGACAGAATTGGAATATAGCGTTCTTCAACAGGAAATGGCGAAACTCTATCCGGTTACCGAGGGGCGTTCGTTTTCACTTGAAAGGATTCAAAAGACCATTTCGAATGGAACCGCGCTTATAGGTTGGCTCGATGTAGCTGTTGAGGATGGCAAATACGCGTGTTGGGGTTATGTCATACGACACAAAGGGCCGGTGAAATGGGCTGGCATAGAATGCGCGTCCAAAAATGATGGAAGCGAATCTCCTTATGAATATTTTAAGGAGTTCAGAAGATCACTGTCTTCGCCTGAGTCTTCAACTGATTTCCGGATCAAAACACGTGAAATATGGGCTCAACGTATAGCACCGCTTGGTGAGTGGCTGAAGGATATTGATTGTCTCATAGTGATTCCATCCGGGTTGATGTTAGGCGTGCCTGTTGAGGCTCTTGAGGACGAAAAGGGAACGTTATTGGGCGATCGCTATGTGATATCATATATACCTTCGGCGACAATTTACTCGTGGCTGGCTGAAAGATCGGGAAAAAGCAGGAAAAGGGAATCGCGGCATGTACTGCTTGTCGGCGACCCTCCTTTCTCAGAAGCGCATGCAGCAGCGATGCAGATGGAAACAGGATTGGCTGGGAACTTCAATAGTATCAAGGAACCGGCACCGGAAATTGCTGTCTTGCGAGGCGCGGTTGCCGGTAACGGGGAAGCTCTTGCCGCTTTACCACGTCTTCCTGGTTCCAGGCAGGAGGTGATCGATATCGCGACAATAGCTCCAGAAGCAACGGTTCTTATTGGACCGGACGCGACAGAACAGGAGTTGGCGCAATTGGCGGACCTGGATTCGCTCAAGGAGTTCTCCACAATCCACATAGCGACTCATGCGCTGGTTGATGATGAATACCTTGAAAGATCGGCACTGGTACTTTCCCAGGTCAATTTGCCGGATCCGCTTGAAGCCGCGTTGACAGGATCGCGAATTTATGATGGTCTGGTCACTGCAAAGGAAATCATCCAGGATTGGAAATTGAAAGCCGACCTGGTGACATTGAGTGCCTGTGAAACGGGTCTTGGTAAAAGGGTTGGGGGAGAGGGGTATATAGGTTTGTCCCATGCTTTCTTTCGTGCGGGCGCAAGGAGTCTCATAGTCAGTTTGTGGAAAGTGGATGATCGGGCAACCGCGCTTCTTATGAGGCGTTTCTACGGCAACCTCTGGGAGGGTAATCTCAAAAAACATCATGGGCACGGAAAAAAATCAATGTCCAAAGCCGAGGCGCTTCAGGAAGCCAAGGAATGGCTAAGGAATTATAACGATCAGGTTCAAAACAGGCCATTTGATCATCCTTATTTCTGGTCGGCATTTGTTTTAATCGGCGAGTCGAATTAATCAGGTAATTGTTGTTGCGTTGATTGAATCGTTCCGGGACTGCCGGAACGGTCCAGTTGTTCCGGGCGATCCCGTGTCCGCTTTTTTCGTTGCCTTCTCCTTCCACACTGTGTTAGAATCATGCCATACTGGTAATCACAAGACATTCAGGGGAAGAGGGCGCCGCGTATCTCCGTTGCCCTCCCTCGACCCGATTCCTCTTCATTCATATAAAATCGATAGTAGCGAAGGAATGCCCATACAAGGAGGAATGGCTATGAGCGGGGGAATGCGGATCATGCTTGTCATGACTTTCTGTTCTATTGTCATCGCTGTGCCGTCGATCCGGGCCTCATGGGTGGAAGACGGGCTGCCGATCTGCACCGCTGCGGAGGATCAGATGAAACCGGTGATTATTTCCGACGGCGCGGATGGAGCGATTATCGCGTGGTATGATGGAAATATCGTTGCCCAGCGCTTGGACGACATGGGCAACATTCAATGGGCGCCGAACGGCGTCGTTCTCAGTGCTGCCGCAAACACTCAGATCGCTCCGACAATAGTCTCCGACGGCACTGGCGGAGCCATTGTCGCGTGGTTCGACTACCGTAGCGGTGGCTATGACATTTATGCCCAGCGGGTGGATGCTTCCGGAACCGTTCAATGGTTGGCAGATGGCGTTGCTATTTGCCAGGCGTCGCTGGATCAGAGGTATCCAAAAATTGCCTCCGATGGAGCCGGAGGGGCTGTCGTCACGTGGCATGACCGGCGCAGCGGGAATTTGGACATCTTTGCCCAGCGGGTGGATGCTTCGGGAACCGTTCAGTGGACAGCCGATGGGGAAGCCCTCTGCACGGCGGCGAACACTCAGGATTATCCCGAAATCGTATCTGATGAATCCGGTTGGTCGATTGTCACATGGGAGGATTACCGGAGCGGTGACTATGATATTTATGCCCAGCGGGTAAATTGTTTTGGGAGTACCATGTGGACAATTGATGGAGTCGCCCTCTGCGCGGCAGCGGAAGAGCAGTTTGGTCCAAGGATCGTATCGGACGGCGCGGCAGGCGCGATCGTGACGTGGTATGACTATCGCGACTGGGGCTGGGACATCTATGCTCAGCGGATCAATGCATCTGGTACTGTTCAATGGACGGCCGATGGCGTCGCGCTCGTCACGGAAACGCATAGCCAGGTCTATCCGGCAATCAGCTCCGATGGAGTCGGCGGCGCGATTGTCGCGTGGCAGGATCTGCGAAACGGGGACTATGATATCTATGCCCAGCGCCTGGATGCTTCGGGAGCAGTTCAATGGACGGCCAATGGCATCGCCATCTGCGCTGCAGCCGAAGAACAAAGATATCCGGTTATTATCTCCGATGGCGCCGGTGGAGCGATCATTGTTTGGCAGGATTTTCGTAACGGGGAATTTAATATTGACATATACGCCCAGCGCGTAGACTCGTCGGGCACTGTTCAGTGGGCGACAGATGGCGTCGCCATCTGCGCGGCACCGGCAGACCAGGATTCCCCAATGCTGGTCTCTTGTGGTCCTGGCGGAGCGATTGTGACGTGGCAGGATATGCGAAGCGGGGGTTATGATATTTATGCGCAGCTGGTTGATGGAGAAGGCCGAATCGGCAGCCCCGCTCCAAGCATAATATCCGTGCTGGATGTGCCTGGCGATCAGGGCGGATGGGTGAGGATCACGATCGATAAATCTCCAGGCGATGACGAACTGGAGTTTGAATATCCCGTCTCCATATATAACATCTGGCAGCGTATCGATGATCCGGAGCTGCTTGCTGTTTGCGATCTCGTGAGTGATGAGAAAGCGGCTGGTGCGGCGGTTGACAATTCACCGCCCGGACAATCGGTGGATGCGCCTGATGTTTCATGCTGGCCAATCAGGGAGGTTCACGGTCGATCGTTTATCGACTCGAGGGATTTCCTGGAAACTGGAGAACTTCCCGCAGGCACCTGGGAACTTCTCGGAAGTTTCGCCGCCTGCCAGCAGGATCAGTATATCTATCGGGCGAGCACGCTCGCCGATTCCACGGAGAGTGGAATTGCGTACTCGGTCTATATGGTGAGCGCGCACACGGTGATGCCCTCTGTATGGTACACGAGCATCCCCGATAGCGGTTACTCCGTTGACAATCTGCCGCCGGAACCTCCGGAGGGGCTTATGGCTGATCAAAGCGCCGCGCCGGAGGGTCTAAAGCTTACGTGGAATGTGAATGTGGAGAACGATCTTTCGCATTACGCGGTCTATCGCGGCTCAAGCGAGGATTTTGTTCCGGAGCCGGGGAACAAAATCGCCACGCCTGTCAACGCCGAATACTTCGATAGCGATTGGCACTGGAGCAGTAACTATTATTACAAGATCTCGGCCCTCGACGTTCATGGAAACGAGAGCGGGTTTGCGATCCTGAGACCCGATGATGTGACCGGGAGTGAAATACCGGGCGTGCCCGCGACTAATTATCTCGCTCAGAACTTCCCTAACCCGTTCAATCCCGTGACGCGGATCGAATACGGGCTCTCGGCTCCCGCGAATGTTTCGCTGAAGATATATGATGCGGCGGGGCGGCTTGTGCGGGAGCTCGTGGACGAAGGGCGAGCGGCGGCGCGGTACGCTGAGGTATGGGACGGCCGGGACGATGCCGGCCGGCAGGTGGCAAGCGGGATGTATTTCTATCGCATTGAGGCCGGTGAATTCACCGCAACAAAAAAGTTAGTTCTGTTGCGATAAAGAGCGGGCCGGCATAAGCGGCCAGCTGTATGGATCGATAATACGCTTTAGCTTTTTCCAGCTTTCCAGATCCTGATCACTCTCCCGTGATGGAACCGGAATCGCCATTGCCCTCGATGACATCAATGATGCGCTGGGCGAAGAGGGGAGCCACAGTCCGCGCGAAGGTGGAACTGGGATGGGAGTCTCCACTGCTCGCGCAGTACTGCTCGAGGAGAAAATTGCCGCCCTCTGTTTCCAATTCGAAGAAATCCCAGAGGAAGATATTGTCCCCCGGTTCGTCCCAATCTTCCTTGACCCATGTAAAAAACGCGCGGGCGAGCTGCCCTTCTTCCGTCGAACTCGCGCTTTCCGCCAGGGCGGCTCCGGTCCACAGGATAAACTGTGTCTCCGGGTACTGGCGGAGGCGGGTTTTCAGCGCGGCATACTGCAGCTGATAGTTTTCCATCCTCTTGCTTGAGGAACCGATATCAGGGCTGCCGGTATTGTCGTCCATTCCGCTTACAGGATAGCAGTGTTTGAAGACGACCACGTCGTAGCTGGATGTGTAGGATTCCAGCGTGGGGATCCCCTCTTCGTCTGCCTGGCCTCCGTCCTCGACCCAGAGATGCCAGTAATCGTATGGATAGTTCGCCCATGGATAGGGGCTGTTGGGATAGGCTTCTTCAGTGACGACATAGCTTCTGCCGTTCAGAGTGTTGTAGTCGTCGATGGCCGAGGCCACACCTCCGTTCCATATCACCCCACCGGTGCTGTGATGCAGGAAAATGACGCTCGCTTCATCCGGCGGTGGATCATCGCCGTTTGAGTCTGTCACCTTTTTGCTGTCGCTCGAGCAGGCCGGAAGCGCCATGAGGAAAAACGTGACAATAAACGATATCGCCACCCGGTCAAGGAATGATTTTTTAATCATTATATGTTCCCGCTTTCGTAAAGTTTTCAACCTGTAGCTTTCGTTCCATACGATTTTCAATCGTCGCACCATCTTCGATTTTATTCAATTGCTAATTTAACGTCCAGACGGTTATCCATGCTAAACCTTTTGTAATGACATTATTTACGCGCCTGATATATTATTCCTTCATCTTTGCAATTTAACATCGGTTTGCGAAAGGGTCTGGATGGAAAATACAGCGTCACGGCTGCCGCAGAGATTTCACGATCTCGACTGGGTAAGAGTTATCGTGACGATCAACCTTGTTCCCTTCCACGTTGCCTGGATGATCACCAGCGTGAACGGGTTTTCCTTTGTCATGAAGGGGACCATCACATGGAGGATCCTTCATGTGTATCTGAACTTCATAAGCCCCCTTCATATGTTCATGCTGTTTATAGTGGCTGGCAGCAGTGTTTTTATCTCATTGGAGCGCCGTTCGCCGCGCCGGTTTATCATCGAACGCGTCAAACGGCTGCTCGTCCCTCTTTTTACTTTTATGATATTTCTGTTTCCTCTCCTTGGTTATTTCTGGCCTTCCGATCTGGCGACAAGTGAATTTAATTACTTCACGCAGTTCTGGCCGTGGTGCCTGATGACCACCTTTTACTCGGAAATCACAGGGGGGCCGAACTGGGCCCATATGTGGTTTGTGGCCTACCTCTTTATTTTCTCGATAATATTGCTGCCTCTTTTTATTCGGATCCGCGCGACGGGGAGAGCACGGCTGGAAGCTGTGACGGGATTTTTCACCGATCGAAAGGGCGCGATATTTCTGGCTGGTATCCCGATAGCAATGATTTTCGCGGGACTTTCTCCGGTCTGGCCCTTTTTCCGGAATAATCTTTATTCTGACTGGGGGTATTTTACCTATAACATGGCAGCTTTTATTTTCGGATTTATTATCGCGGGTGATCACAAGTGGGCTGATGCGATAAAAAGACACACTGTGATATCGATCTTCCTCGGGGTGGCGTTGTCAGCAGCAAAGCTGTTTATGGAGAATAAAGCCGGCTCGTTTTCCACGCCGGCATATACTCCGCGGTACGTTCTTTTCTCGCTGGTGGCTGGCTTTAACACCTGGGCCTGGGCGATCGCGATCCTGGGCCTGGCCAGCAGGACGCTGACCTTTGAAAACAGGTTCCTCAGATATTTCAGCAGAATATCTTATCCCTTTTACATCTTCCACCTTGTTGTCATCTCGGTCGCCGGGCATTTCGTTAAGAATATGATGCTTGGTATAGTATGGGAATTTTTACTTATCTGCCTCGTGACGTTTGCCTGTTGCATTATCAGCTGTGATCTGGTGAAACGGACTCGTGCCACCCGGTTTCTCTTCGGGATAAAAGGGAGGTAAAAGCGGATCGAAAGGGAGCGCCGGATTGTTTCCCACGCATCTTTCGTAGCAATTCTTTCGTTATCCTGGACTCCTTCGACCAGCCGGTTTATCCGATTCCCCTTGCGCCCCACGCGGAGTTACCGTATTTTTACTGCAGAAGCGCGGCCCAGCGGTATTCCAGCCGGGCCAGGGCGTTGACGCAGCCGCAAGTGGCGGCTGATACAATTTGCCGCTATAGTTTTGCGGTCTTTTCTTTTCCTCGCGTCCGGCAGGTAGAGATTTGAACCATGCCGGACCAGGAAAAAGATGATTGAAGATTCGAAGGCGCGGAACGCGCACACCAGTAAATCCACCAGTCAACCCAAGTTCGATCAGGGAATATTCAGCACGCTGATCCCTGAGCTTCAACGCTCGGTGGCCGCGCAGGGGTATCATACTCCGACTCCGATCCAGGAAGAGTGCATTCCGCACCTTCTCGCCGGGAGAGACCTGCTGGGAAGCGCGCAGACCGGCACCGGCAAGACGGCAGCTTTTACGCTGCCACTCCTGCAGCGTCTGGCGGGAAATCCCGCCCCACTGGCCAAGGGGACCCCAAGAGCCCTGATCCTTGCCCCGACCCGGGAACTCGCCGCGCAGATCAGGGACAGCATCGAGACATACGGACGATTTCTCCGGCTGAAGCAGACGGTGATCTTCGGCGGAGTGAACCAGTTTCACCAGGTCAAGGCTCTCTACCGCGGAGTAGATATACTCGTGGCGACTCCAGGCAGGCTTCTTGACCTTATCAGGCAGAAAATAATCCACCTGGACAGGGTGGAGGTATTTATCCTCGATGAAGGGGACCGGATGCTTGATATGGGGTTTATTCCCGATATCAGGCAGATCCTGTCATACCTTCCGTCCGAGAGGCAGACACTTTTCTTCTCTGCCACTATGGCTCCAAAGATGGTCGCGCTGGCCAATACCATGGTCAAAAACCCGGTGCGCGTGAGCATTGCTCCGGATAAACCGACAGTCGAGCGTATCGTTCAGAAAGTACTGTTCGTCGGGAAAAAGAACAAAGATGCCCTGCTTGTATCCCTGCTGCAGGGCGATCAGATAAGCAAAGCGATAATATTTACGCAGATGAAGCATGCCGCAAACAGGGTGATGAGAAAGCTCTACAACGCGGGGATCCGAAGCGACGCGATCCATGGCAACAAGAGCCAGTCGGCGCGTACCAGGACTCTGGACAGGTTCAAGCGGGACCGTTTCCGCGTCCTTGTCGCTACCGATGTCGCCGCGAGAGGTCTCGACGTGGACGATATTACTCACGTGATCAATTACGACCTTCCAATGGAAGCAGAAACATATATTCATCGTATAGGGCGCACGGCCAGGGCTGGAGCGGGGGGCAACGCGATTTCGTTCTGCACTGCCGAAGACAGGGGATATCTGCGCGAAATTGAGAACCTGCTCGGAAAACCGGTCCCTGCCGAAACAGATCATGATTATCACTGCGACCTCGCCTTCCGGTCAAGCCAGGGCACTGTCAAAAAATTCGGCCGGAGCAGTGGCAGGCGCTGGCAGAGTGGCCGTGGCCGTGGCAGATTGACTCGAGGCGGAAGCGGAAAGACCAGCCAGAGCGGACGCTGAGCGAAACAGCCTGAAAGATATGTCAGCCGGATCATTCACTTCAGTAAAGTCTTCGTATCATCGAAAAGACGGTAAAACCGGTTGATTTTATCGGCAGAGGGGTTTATAAGATCAGTTGACGGGCATTTTGAGGGAAAAATGTCCGGAGAGGCGAATCTTCAGGGGGTCGAAATGAAATGCATGGAAAATCTGCTGGATGCTCTGGCAGATTGCGGGGAGGCAGCCCTGTTTTACAGGGGCCAGCACGTTATCCGGGCAAACAGGCTTTTAGCCGCGCTGTTCGAGAGGGAACAGGATGAGTTCGATGATCTGCCTGTAGTCGATCTATGTCACGAAGACTCGATGGAAATGATCCTCGACTTTATAAAAAGAAGAGCATTCGGCGACCTCAATCTCCCAACGACGTACAGGGCTTATTTTATCACGGCGAGTAATTCGAAACTCGAACTTCAGATCACAGTCATAAAGACGACGAATACCGAAGGAGCGTACCTGGCAATTTTCCAGAAGTAGCGAAACATCTTGCCGAGCGTTCATTACGGGTCATATACTCCAATCGTTTGATTCAATAAGATATCGGAAGGGAACGCCATGGATATGTTAAAACGCTCTTGCCTGATAATGATTCTGATATTCTCTCTATCCATTACAAGCTGCAAGGTCCTGCAGGAAGACCTTGGCGCGATTCTCGGTACTGGGTCGGGCGATGACGGGGCTCTCGACGAAACGACTGTTATTGCGGGCATCAAGGAAGCTCTAAGGGTGGGTTCGGGCAATGCCGTTCTTTCCACATCAAAAGTCGACGGATTCCTCGACAATCAGTTGATCAGGATCGTGCTGCCGGAACAGTTCGAATCGATGGCCTCGACCCTTCGTACGATCGGATTTGGCAGCCAGGTCGATGAACTTGAGCGGGGGATGAACAGGGCCGCTGAGCTGGCCGCCGGTGAGGCGAGGGACGTCTTCTGGACGGCGATAACGAGCATGACTGTCGCTGATGCCTTCGAAATACTAAGGGGGCATGATACCGCGGCGACGGAATATTTCAGGGGCAGGACCAGCGAAGAGCTTAAGAAGAGATTCCATCCGATCGTTACGAAAAAAATCGAGGAAATAGGACTCTCCAGGTTGTATGGCAATATCTCCGACACGTACAACAGCCTGCCGATAGCTGATGAAAACCGGCTGGTCGATCTGGACGAATACGTCACTGACAAAGCGCTCTCGGGGCTTTTCACCGTTCTTGCCACCGAAGAGGTAAAGATAAGGAAGGATCCGGTCGCTCGTACTACAGACCTTCTGCGGCGTGTCTTCGGGAGCTGACCTTTACGGGGATCTATTGACCGCCCAGTGATTCAGCGACAAAACGCTCGATCTCGATCTTCTCTCGTCCCGTTTTACTTTCGGGCATCGACAACTCCGCCGAGTTGAAGGATATCCACTTTTTGCTGATGTTGTCCCTTGTATATCTCGTCGATCGCGACGGTCACCCTGGTGAATACCTTCGAATGATTTTCATTCCAGAACGATTCGATCCTCTCCACTTTGCCCCTGACGACTTTTTCAGCCTGTGTCCCCATCTGCGAGGGGCTGAGCAGGTCGATCTCGGTCGCGATGAGGTACGAGCACATAAGCAAGCCGATCAGCAATGAAACGGCGACCGGTCTGATCTGTTTGTTCATTATGGTTGAACCTTATATAACATCGGATTATTTTAATTTATTTATTTCTCGCAGCAATACCATCTTGCGCGTTTTCTCGTATTTTCCCGCTTTTATCCGGTAAAAATATACTCCGCTGGCTACCCTGTTGCCGTTGGTCTTTGTCCCGTCCCATAGCACTTCATAGTGATCCGCCGCCAGGCGCCGGTCAATCAGTTTTTTGACCCTGCGGCCGGCGACATCGTATATGACCAGATCGACATGACTGGTCTCGGGGATTGTGAACCTTATTCTTGTCACCCTCTCCCGAAGCCCTCGATATTGAATCTGCCTTTATAATAAAATCTTCAACAGGATCCTGCGCGCCCGCCGCCGGGGCGGTCAGCAGTATGAGGATGACCATGATAGAAAAAAGAGGTGCGCGTTTCATCTTTAGACCGGATCTTTTTTCTACTGAAAAGAATGTCATATTCCCTCCAGCCAGATCGAATGTTCTCTGTCCGATTGACAGGCTTTCAGGGGTAAAGAAACCCCGTCTGATTGAATCAGTTTCTCGAAGGTGTACGATTTAGATCTGTAAGTTTATTAACGCTCTCAAGAAGTGTAACATAAATCAGACAGATTTTCAATTGGAAAAACAGGTATATCCCACTATGTGACCGGCGCGATGGTATCGCTGGCCGGAGAGGGGTGATCAGCCGCAACATAAAGTATTAAAACGGTATAGAAGTTCAAGCTGTCAGGCGATACGCGCTAGTCTTTAAGGAATCTGGTCTCAAGATAGGGGATGAAGTCGCCCTCTTCGACCACTTTCCTGTCGTCTTTCCCGCCGATTGAGATCTCCGTCCTTACCATCTGATATTTCATGCTTGGCCAGTATGACACTTCGACATTTACTATATAATCGCCTTTTTTAATCTTTTTCCCCTCGAGGTCTTTCAGGTCCCAGATATAGAGATGATGGCCGATATCTATGCTCGCGCTCGTAACGGCGTCGGTATCCTTGAACTCTGACGTAGCGGCCCAGATCGGGAGCACGACCTGTTTTTCTTTTACATATCCGCTGAATCCGGAAACATAAACAGTGCTTATATAGCGGCCTTCTTCATCCTCGATCCAGACTGCGGTCTGGGGCGCGAGTTCATCCCTGAATCCGAGGACGAAATCGATGACAAGGCAGGGTTTTTCGCATTTTTCCTCATCCAGCCTTTTGATCTCGGGACGTTCCGACTTGTAGACCGTCCGCGCCGCCTCCGATTCCGAATGCCTGACGGCCACATCGATCCAGTAGCTCATCCCTTTTTTCTGATAGGCGTAGCCGAGCATATATTTCGCCTCGGCTTTCAGTGAGTCCGGCGCTTCACTATTGAGCACCATATCGAGATCGACTATAGATTGTTCGAGCTTGCCTGCAAAGAATGGAAAGTAGACTCCCAGCGAACCTCGCATGAATCTCAGTTCCATATCGCCGGGGGCAAGTTCCACCGCTCTGTCGAGCGCTTTAAGCGAAGCGAAAACGAGGTTTGTCCTGAGATCCGTGTTCGTGGCGATCCGGTCGTCATAACCGACTTCTCCCAGCTTCGCGATCGACAGGCCGAGCCATTTGTAGGCGAAGGCGCTCTGCGGGTTCACCTCGACAGCCTTTTCGAAGAGTTCCCTCGCTTTTTGAAATTCTCCCATATCGAAGGCTTTTTTGCCTTTCGATTCAAGGGCGCTGGAGTCGCCGGCCGGTTTATCCGACCCTGCCGCGGCCTTCGCTTTGACCGGTTCAGCGGCGCCACCGGCGGGGATATCCAGATTTTTGATATTCTCTTCAGCCTTTGCCGCCTGATCCGATCCGGGGGCAAGCCTGATTATATTTTTCCACGCCGCCGCGGCCTTATTCCCCGCTTTTTTCTTTGAGTATCCTTCTCCGAGCAGGTTCCAGGCGAGGATCTGGCTTTCAACCGGCAAAGCCCCGGGAAACTTACCGATTATATCAGTTGTCATCTCGAGGTCGGTGATCCCGCCGTCGAGCTTGCCGAGGAACTCCGGCACCTTGACCGACATAAGCCCCCTGAACAGAAGGGCGACCGGATTGGCAGGATCAAGTGAAACCGCCTTGTCGAGAAGTTCAAAGGATTTGGCGCTTAAAAGGCCCGCTTCCGAGAAATTTGCGGCCTGTCCCGCTTTCATCCCGGTGTAGAGCCCTGAATAGGCATAGAGGTCTGAGTTGCCTGGAAATTCGGCATGTCCTCTCTCAAGAAGAGCAAGCGCTTCATCGAATTGTCCTGTTTTCTGCAGTTCCTTTGCTTTGCTGATATATTCATCGACCGATTCCGCGAGGAGCGCGTTCGATATAAATGCGAAAACCATCAACAACGCGGCGATAGAGATCTTTTTCATCCCGGATCCTTTCTGAAATATAATTGAAATATCAGATTGCCTGATTCTACATCACAGATACGATTTCTGGCAAAGGAAGTTTCATGACCGGGTCTCCACATTTTTATCGGGATTTTTTCACCGGACAGGCATATAACTGGTGGACCATCAAGAATATCACGAAAGTGACCCTGGATCGCGGGGTTCCTGTTTACGTGCATCGGAAGGAGAAAAAATGAGGTCGAGAGGCGAAAGAAAGATCCGCCTTGTTGTCATCGCCGCGGTTATTGTGTGTTTCGCCACCGGCGGGCTTTATCTTTCCCCCGAATCTTTTGCCGGCCAGGTAGCCGGCAGTAAGGAAAACCACGGCGATGTGATTTTTGTCGACGCCGATAGCCTTGTCAAGTACTGCGCCGACTACGTCGGCAGGATAGTAGAGACCGAGGGGGAAATAACCCATGTGTGCAGCGCTGGAGGAAAGAAGCTGAAGTTTCGGACAGATGGCGGAGAGACGATCAGGATCCTGCCCGGTGAATGTGGGGAATCTTTCGCCGATTCCCTCTATCAGAAAAGAATAAGAGTCAAAGGTGTGGTCGATGAGAAACGGATCGATGAGCGATATATCGAAGCGATAGAGAGAAATCGATCTCTCGTCTGTTCGATAGATCACGAACCGTGCCTGCAGGTGGAATGGGTGGAAAAGCAGAAAGCGGCGGGAAAGGCCGATTCCCTATCACTCGTTGATTCGCAAAAATTGCGGGAGAGGCTTGGCAAGTCGAAGAAAAAGTACCTTTCCGTCGTTACTATCGTGGCGATCTCTTATGAAGTCGTCGGCGCGCGCGGCGGAGGATCCGCTTCCGATTGAAATTGATTTCTTTTTGGTGGAGATACTGCGGATCGGTTCAATTGGTACCAGTGTTATCATCGGTGTTTTTGTTTTTCACCTCGGGACCAGGTTCGATTCCGAGTAGTTTCTCGATCCTGGCTGTCTGTTCTTCATCGCCCGTCTCTCTGAAAAATTGAAGGGCGTTATTCAGTATTACTGCCGATTCCGGCTCTTCCGCGATACCGCCACCTGTAATTAACGAGACGGCTTTTGAATAAAGAGGAGCAGCTTTATCAGGTTTTTCCATCCCGACATAAAGCGCCGCGAGGTTGTTGATCTGCCTCACAAGGGCGCCGGCGTTGACCTGGCGGTCGTTTTCCATCGACCTTATGACCCTTTCGTACATCGCCGCCGCGTCAGTCGAACGCCCGAGTTTCTGAAAGAGCCTTACCATTTTCAGATATTCAGGAGCCAGCGCGGCGTTTCCCGCGCCGAGAGAATCTTCGGATACCTTCAGCAGCCGCGCGCAAAGCGGTTCCGCTTCGCTGTATTTTTCCTGCCGGGTGTACAGGATCGACAGGTTTTTCATGGTGGAGAGAGTCCGTTGATCATCGGGGCCGTGATATTTCTCTCTAACGATCAGAGCTTTTTTAAGATCATCTTCCGCTTCGTCGAACCGGTTTTCCCTGATAAGCGAGATCGCCCGGTTGTTGAGGAAGGCGGCATGGTTATCTCTCAGCACGGCAAGCGATTCGCGGGCCGCGGCGAGGCCCTTATCTCCAGGTTTGTATAAGTTTTTCGCGGCTCCGGCCTTTTCCCTGATCCCGAGCGCTCGTTCGCGCAGCTCTATCGCTTCCTCGAATCTCTCTGTCGCCGCGAGAACGTTGGAAAGGGATTCGAGCAGGCCTGGCATCGCGGCATCTTCGTTGTCGTCCGAGCGCTCCACGATCTTAATCAGCCGCCTGTACGCTCTCTCAGCCTCGGAAAATCTCGAAGAAGCAGTGTAGAGAACAGCGAGATTTTTCAGCGCGGGGGATATCTCAGGGTTGTCGCGGCCCCGAAGATCCTCGGTGATATCGATAGATTCAACAAGCATCCTCTCCGCTTCAGCGCTGTTTCCAAGAGCGGCGTGGACCTGTCCGAGATTGTTGAGTGATTGCGCCGTCACGATATGGCGGCGGCCATAAAGCTCTTCCGATAGCGAAAATGCCTGGCTGGCGCTCGCAAGAGCTTTGCCATACATCCCCTCGTCGTAATAAGCGGTTGTCTCCTCGGAGAGCCGCTCGATCTCTCTTGCCGAGGCATTCTCACTTTCGGCGCTCCCTGCCTGGCCGGCCATGCAGACGGACGAAGCGAAAAATGTGACAGCAAGAAAAACATTTGCTGTAAATCGTATCGTTTTTGCAGCCAAAGTCACGCCAGTCATCTTAAAAGGACCATCTTCTTCGTGTCACTGAAACCGGCGGTCTCT
This sequence comes from Candidatus Krumholzibacteriota bacterium, assembly GCA_016932415.1. Lineage (NCBI taxonomy): Bacteria > Candidatus Krumholzibacteriota > Candidatus Krumholzibacteriota bacterium. The sequence goes on along the minus strand of JAFGCX010000007.1, from coordinate 283,559 downwards.
ATTTTGCAGAAGAAGATCCCGCTTGCCACGTCTCGTCCCGCTTCATTCTTTCCATCCCACATGACCCTGTGGCTGCCAGCTTCCCTGATGTCGTTGACCAGTGTTTTTACGAGCTGGCCGGCGACATTGAAGACTGACAGTGTTACGGGACCTTTTTCCGCGATTGAGAATTCGAGTGTCGTAGCGGGATTGAAAGGGTTCGGGTAGCATTGCGATAGCCGGTTCGCCAGGGGGGTCTCTTCGTTACCAGTCATATCGGCATTAACGCATTCTCCGAAATACTGGAGTATATCGCCCAGAATATTATTTCTGACGACTCTACCGTCGGGCCATGGTTCGATTGCCTGTGAGAGGCTGAAACCGAGCCACATCGTCCTTTTGTCGTAACCATGACTGTTTTGGCCGAGGCTTTGAACACCGGCGGAGTAGTAATTTCCATAAAATTCCGGATAAATAATCGCGGGAAAACCTATTGAATAGTCGGCGTCAAGGACGTCGAACCAGTTGATCGAGCCGAACGAAGGATATAGATAGAAAGTATAACCTCCCATACAGCTGCCGTAATACGATTCAACGTAAGGAATCGCGATACCGCCGGCTTCTGATGTCATCTCGTAGTAGCTGCTGTCGACGAGTTCGACTCCGCAGGAGAGGAGCAGTTCCTGCCCGCTTTGGGAATGCATGATATCAGTAGCGACATTCGATCCCATGACAAGCAGGCGTACATCCCGGTCTGACGTATCGAGCCAGTTTTTCAGAAGGGCGCAATCGTCATCCTTTTCACCTTCGGATAGATTGTCGGAAATCGTGTTCTCGCGAAGGTTCCCTGAATCCCAGATTATAGTCCGGTAAACGCTCTTGAGGTGTTCCAGGTGCGCCCTGCTCGACAGGCCGTTCGATGCCTGATCGCCGGCGTTGATATCGAACCTGTCAGGCATATTACTGGAAGGGATGACAGCTTCGAACGTCTGCTGCATATAGTTCTCTTCCTCGAAGTTCAAGATCCCATCACAGTCGTCAACAAACAGAATACCGCTGTTGAATGTCGGCAGACATGTCCATTCGAGATATTCGTCTCCAGGGCCTGTGCCGCCGGGGCATCTTACTACATTGCCCCAGCTGTCCTCGGCCTCGAAGTAATACTCGATGCGGTATCCCCTGGTGAAAAGGGAATCATTCAGATCAAACATATATTCGTTGGGAACGGGAGGGTTAGATCCGATACAGGCCGAATCTCCCTGGATCACTGTCCAGTCGCCGTCGTCACTGTAGAAGGTGCCGTAAGTTCCCTGAAGGGAAGGGCCGACCAGGGGCGGCTTGTAATCGGGGCCGATATATGTACAGTTGACATGCATGAAGGCTTTCGGGCGCCCGTCCATAGTAGTGGCGAGCTGCGGGGCTTCAAGAGGAGTGATGCTCACAGTCGTCGAATCTCCCGGGATGATCAGCGAGCTCGATGGAGGATTAACATCCCCTGCCATGTCTGCCCGGATAAAGCTTTCGATATCGTATGCCAGGCCAGGGAAATTGTCCTGAAATGTCTTCCTCGATGGAATATCTATGGCGACCGGCGAGACGACATACCGCCTGAAAGACCTGCTTGTGCTCGCGCTGGCCGGAGTCAGAGGGTGTGGGGGCGAGTTGGGAGTATATGTCGCCATGACGGTGTAAGTTCCTATCTCGGTGTTTCCCCCGAGGTTTAAGACGACAGAATATGAGCCGTTGTTCAATGTCGTATTCGCAGTCACCGGCGAACCTATCGGTCTGTACATGATGACCTGGACGGGATTTCCGGCGGTGTCCGTTATCGGCGCGTAGCAATCGGTGTCGGTAACGTTTCCCGATACAGTCACCCAGGTGTCTAGTATCGTCTTGTTGCTTATCGAATTCATATAGATCGCGTATGTGCATTTTGGCCGGGTGATGGTGATATTTTCGCGATGGATCATGTTGGCGGGGCAATCGAAATCGTCTCCCTCGCTTGTATCGACGAAGATACCTAGTCCCATGTCGTAAGTCTTTGACCCGCTCGCCACGTAGAAAGAGTATGATTCCTGAAACGATCTGAAGCAGTCGCTGTTGCAAATGCAGTCAGTAGGAGATACTATTGCTACATCTCCATTGTACCATCTGAACCGGACTTTGGCGTATTCGACTGCATACGCGTCCCAGTCGACATATAGCGTTATGTTGCCGTTGTGATTTGTATAAAAAGTGTTCGTTGTAATATCGGCATCGGCATCGCAGCCGCCGCTGTCGTCCGTTGTTCCGCCTGATGCCCAGCCGAGATCGTCAGCAGCGATCGGTGCGGTATAAAAGATGCCGGCCAGAAGAAAGACGGCCAAAAAATACGCGATCGTTTTTTCCCACCAATCAAGGCCGCCGATTCGTTCCAACAACTGCAGTTTTTTCAACTTATGCCCCCTTTTTATGCCAAATTGAGTTCTTTGCTTTATAACAGCTCTTCTGATCGATTCGCATCTATTTAAAGGGATTCCGCAGCGGTGAGATGCGCAAGGTGATAAGCGGCTGCTATTTTCCCGTATAGCTTCAAGATAATTGATGATCACGCAGTATATCACAGAGAGTTCGACATGTAAATAATTAATGCCTTATCTCTGAAGATTGTCTTGCCGAAACGGCATTTTTCTGATAAAATTCATCTCAATCTCATATATAAATCCTGCCGAAAGGCATCAGCGATTCCAGGCCGATTAATAATAATTGCCGGGGGTGATCGTATGAAAGCTCGTTATGGTGTGGCGGCAGTGCTCGTCCTTTTCCTGACCCTTGGATTTTCCAACGCTCTGTCAGACCATTGGAAGACGAAGAACACGGGGGGGGAGGATGACTGGAAGTGACCTCCCACGTGGAATCCACAGGGTGTGGATGGGAAATTCATGTGGCCGGGAGCTGTCAAGGGCCGCAAGGACAAGGCTGAGATACCGCCAAATAAAGCAGTAGATTTTCAGGGACATGGAACGAACGAGATCAAGGGATGGATGGTCCTCGGGGAGTTGATCGTCAACGGGACACTGAGGGCAAAAAGCGCTAAAACACCGATACAAATTACTACTGAAGGACCGATCATGGTAGGAACCGGAGGCGTGATCGGGGGTGTCTCGCCTAAAGCGGGGGGCAAGGTGAAAAAACTGCCGATCCATCTTTTCTCTACCAAGGATTCGATCGGCGTTCATGGGACGGTTGAAGGGACTAATGGCAGCGTTTCGCTGTCAGCGCAAAAAAACGTCACGATCTCCGGTAAGGTCAATTCGATAGGGGAAGAGACGCAGGTTTTGTCGAATACAGGATCTGTAAATCTGACCGGAAACGGGATAATCGCCGGGGACAAGACTGTCAAGGTCCAGTCCGGAGCCGGCAAGCCGACGAAGATCTATTGCAAGATCCAGTCGCGAAAAGGGGATGTGGAGATCAATGGCGGCCGGACGAAAACCGCCGGCGACGTATATATTGGAAAGGGAGATTCGGTAATCGCGGCGAACGAGGTCGTTATAAGAGCTGACTCCCTTTATATTGGCGGGACTATAAAGGCGAAGACGATCAAGAAATACGCCCGTGTCACCGTCCTCGATTCGACCGGCTCGATCGAGGGAGAACTTAACACGAAAGACAAGATAGACACGATCCACGCGACTCGCGAAAAGACCGATGGAAGACCGGCTGAGAAATCCAACGATTGCAGGATCACCGGGATGAGCGGATCGACGATCGATTTCAGGGCAAGCCCCTGGGCGATAGACGCTCAGCTCTACTGCAAGGTCGGTACGGGTCCCGGCGGGACGATCGATATGAGAAACAACCCTCCGGGATGGCCGGTCATCATATGCAACGGTCCGATCGAACTTCTGGCCGATAATATCCTGCTCGATCCGGGGACGATGATAGAGAGTATATGCGGGCCTGGGCCGGTGCTGATGGCGCCTTCCGGGCCGATCTACGACGTTGCGGCTACGGTCTCTGCCTCCGGCACGGGATATCCGAAAATGCCGGTGGAAGTAAAGTTCCTAGTAGCCAATATGGGGAACGTCGATGATACATACACTATCAATGTCGCCAATTCTCACGGTTGGCCACAGGTCGTCTCCGACGCCACCGTAGCGCTTAGCGCCATCGATCCGATGGATACGATCGTGACGGTCACGCTGGATATACCTCCATGGGCTGTTCCAGACGTTGACACGGTTCATGTCTCGATAAATGTCGTTTCATTGACCGATCCGATGGTCAACTACAGCGAAATGACCTACGTGGCGATCCAGGATACGAATATGCTGAGGCAGAACAGCCTTGTATGGTACGACATCGAGAACGATTTTCCCGGCGATACTACAGAGGTCTGGTCGCTCCTTATGAATGTGAGCGAGCTTGCCGACAGCGGGATCGTTACGGTGGAGGATTCCCTCGGGTGGGAGATTATCACCTCGCTCGACACGATCTTTCTTGAATCATCCGACGATTCGGTGTTTCTGACCCAGGCGGTTATCCCCGGAGAGGCGTATGAGGGGATGGAAAACGCCATCTACTACGAATTCCGGTCGATCATCGACACGGGGACTGTCGATTTCGATACGGTAAGGGTCACTGTCGGTGACACGATAGGAGTGGGGACCGACACGCCGCTTCCATCGGAGATAGAGCACCAGGTCTTCCCGAACCCCTTCAATCCGGCAGTGACCTTCCAGATGGTGATACCGGCCCCGGGAGGTATGACAAGGATAGATATCTTCGACGTGAGCGGGCGTTTCCAGAAGACCGTCTTCAAGGGGCATCTCGGCCCCGGAGGGCACAAGAAATACTGGAACGGCCTCACCCGGGACGGCGAGATCGCCGCCAGCGGCGTCTATTTCTACCGGATCTCTGTAGGAGGGAAAGAGGCGACTGGAAAGCTTCTGCTCCTGAGATAGAGCGGGGGGTGTCAAAAAAGCGCAAAAAATCCGGCTGCCGGGCAGATGGCCTGTCAGGCAGCCGGATTCTCATTTCGGGCGCTTTCCGATCAGGGCAAAATATCAGCGCAGAAGCACCATCTTCCTGGAGCGTTTTTCCGTTCCGCTTGTGACCTGGTAAAAATATGTTCCGCTCGAGACTTTCATTCCCGTATCACTCAGGCCGTCCCATATCTCGTTGTACGAACCGCTCCCGCGATATTCATCTACAAGTGTTCTTACCAGGCGTCCCGCCGGGTCGTAGATCTTCAGGGTGATCCCGGCAGCTTTTTTCATGTCGAAAGAAATCGTCGTCGCCGGATTGAACGGGTTGGGATAATTCTGTCCGAGGATCAATTCCTCTCCCATGACAGGCGTATCGGCATCGGTAGTAGTGGGCAGGATATGCGTCGCGCGGATCTCCCCATAAGATGAGCTTCTGAAATCTACCCAGGCAATGAACGCGCCGCCGAGGCAGTGCTTCTGGATCACGACTTCGTCCTGGTCGCCAGCGGCTGTGCAGACAGGAACGAAGCCAGGTCCCCAGCAGAAAGAACCATCGCTGTCCACAGCCTGACAATAGATATCTGATTCACCGGTCGAGTCGTCCACCCAGGCGATTATCGCCCCGCCGTCGCCACTGGAGCAGATCCGCGGGCACCTCTGGTCGCCGGGACCGCAGGCAACGGGGACTCCGTTTTCTGCCCAGAGCGCTTCGCCGAGAGAGCTGATCCTCTGAGCATAAATATCAGAGTCACCCGAGCGAAAATCTTTCCAGATGACGAGAGCTCCACCGATTCCGTCAGTCACGGCGAACGGATAATCCTGGGTGCCGGGGGCGAGACAGACAGGCGCTCCTTCAGCGGCCCAGAGTAGCGATCCGTCGCTGGCGAGGTGCTGGATGTAGATATCCTTGCCGCCATTGCGCTGGTCGACCCAGGTGGCAATAGCGCCCCCGGGCGGCTGGGCGAAGATATCGTAATTGGACGGCTCTCCTCCCGCCGCGCAGACAGGTATCCCGTTGGTTGTCCATTTGGTGACCCCCGCGAAATCGATCCGCTGCGCATAGATCTCCCTTCCGGGATCCCTGCAATCAATCCAGACTATGATAGCTCCGCCCGATCCGTCGGCAGCCGCCACCGGTGAATAGCGGGTTCCTGCCATATTACATAGCACTGTACCGTTCGTTTCCCACAGAACAGTGTTATCGTTCATTATTCTCTGTGCTTTAATAATTCCGTACGAGGGTAAGATTTCAGGATACTCGCCCCAGCAGACTATTGCTCCCGTATATCCGTCTGATACTATGGAGGGGTAGAGCAGTGATTTTTCTCCCAAGTACCCGTCAAAAAAATCGATATCAGTTACAGTATCTGCGGCGGCATAAAGGCGTGCTGTGATAAAGGCATGGCGCAAATCGGGAGTGCTCCCGGAACTTGTCAGGTACATCCCGCCTGTATTGTCAGACGCGATCCGGGGAATTCCAGCTAAATATCCCCCCGGCAGGATCCACGAGACAGGATCAGAGGGCCAGAGTAGACTGCCCTCCCAATTCAGCCCCTGGTAATAATATTTACTTGATCCGGCGATGAACCATCCGAGACCGATGCCACACATACCATTGTCTGCCATTCTAAGATCCCTGAAAATAACCTCCACCGGAGATTCAGGAGCTGGCTCGACAAGAGTCCCGTCTTCTTCCCAGGCCGCCTGAATGGATAGCGAGAAACAGAAAAGGATCAAAAGACCGAAAAGAACCGGCTGGCGAGATCTACCGCGCATCCTTTTCCCCCAATCGTGATATTTGTTTTTAATGACCGAATTACCGCTTGAGAAATTGTATCACGCCTGCGGGTCTTTTTCAAGTGGATTTCGAGCGATTACGCGCTGTTGCTTCATGCATCTCTTGTTCATTAACATCCTCCGTTGTGGTTGTGACCTTATCGGAGAAGATCTCCAGGGGCAGAGTCCTGATACTCATAACATGCACTGTGACACCGATACCGATCAGTGATAATAGAATCCGTATCGCCAGGGAATGGGTCGCCGTTAAAGCGGCATAACCAAGGGTACACCAGAGCATCAGCAGGATAACTATCCTTGCGCGCCTGGTAATGGCCCTGTGCTCACGGTAGTTTTTGATGTATGGGCCAAGCCATCTGTGATCTATAAGCCACTGATAGAGCCTGTCTGATGCCCTGAAAAAACAGGCGGCAGCCAGCAGCAGAAAAGGAGTGGTCGGCAAAAGCGGAAGGAAAATGCCTGCTGTGGCTAACCCGACAGACAGGACGCCGGCAACTATCAGCAACCACCGGCACATCCTGGCTGGAAATGCTTTCGAAGTATTACTGTATTTTATCAAAAAACCCATAAGAGCCTTCAATGAGACCGTGAAAATAAAGATGTCTACGTCAAAATCACCTGAATGATGGAAGAGCGCAACCCTTTATTGCTGGCAGCACACGGGGCATCAAGGTGTGTTGCGGATTTGAGGGACAAATGCCTGACCCACCGGGGGATATGGCGCCCTGTAACTTGTTATATGACATTGCGATATACGGTCCGTGCGAAAAAATTTCCCTTCATTGTTTCGGCTTGACAATAACGATCGGGGGGGATGTATAATCCGATTCTGAATATCAATTAACAGTTTCAACAAGGAAGGAGATAGTAATGAGAAACAGCACCGCGCGAGTGGTCGTTATTGCAGTTCTTTCGCTTCTTTTCATCTGCGGATCGTCCCATGCCGACACCTGGATGAAGCAGGTCAGCCATACTGACGGGTTCACTATCATGGGGCAGACTCAGCCGGCGAAAGACGAGACATCGGTAACATGGATAGGCAAGGACCACGCGAGGATCGATCTTGCCGATGGTTCTTCCGTGATCGTCATTCCATCCAAAGATATTCTTTATTTCCTCAATCACGCCGAAAAGACATATGCCGAGACTTCAATGGATTTGAATAAGGCGATAGACAAGGCTGTAGAAGATGAGACTGCTGGCGATGAGGACGCGAAAGCGATGGCTGAGAAGATGAAGGGGATGGCAGGCGCGATGATGAAGTTCGATGCTTCGGTCACCGAGACATCCGAGACGAAAAAGATCAAGGACTGGGACTGCCGGAAATATATAATAACCCTCGCGATGCCGATGGGAAAATCGACCGCCGAAGCCTGGGCCACGGAGGATATCAATGTGGACCCCGGGCTCTACTGGTCCGCCTCAAACGCGATGATGGCGAATTATGACGGATTCGCCGAGGTCATGAAAGAAATGAAGAAGGTGAAGGGGATAATAGTGTACCAGGAGGCGAAATCCGAGGCGATGGGGGCCGAGGTCAGATCGACCATCGAGATCGTCGAGATCTCTGAAAAGGCCGCGCCGTCAGGGACGTATGATATTCCGAAAGATTACAAGAAATCGAAATAACGAGGATCTCCGGAGAAGGCCCGGAGCGATACGCTCCGGGCCACTTGCCCCCTCCGTACCCGCCTGAATCTTGTTTTAGCGAAGCAGTACCATTTTTCTCGACCGCGTCTTTCCGTTCCACTGGAGACGGTAAAAATAGATACCGCTGGCGACCGGTGAACCGTTCCGGTCCTTTCCGTCCCAGATGACGGTGTGAAGCCCAGCGCTTCTGGACTCGTCGAGAAGCGTTCGCATCAGCCTCCCTGCCACATCGTAGATCCTGAGCGTCACATGTTCGTTTTCCGATCGGCCGGGGATAGTGAAGCTGATCCGCGTTGCCGGGTTGAAAGGGTTTGGAATATTCTGTGAGAGTTCTACGCATCCGGGAGTAGCGCCGTTTTCATCATCCCCGACCAGCGAGACGTAATGGATCCTGAGAAATGGCGCGTTCTCGAATTCCTTGCTGTCAAATTCGGCCCATACTCCTGATGTCCCTTCGAGGGGAGTCGATCCGCGAAGAACGAATGTGACCTCATTGTCCACCATCGCGGTCAGACTCTTCGTGACGTCCCACACATTCCATCCGGGAGTGACTCTGATTACGTCCCGTGGGTAGTAATAGAGCCAAGTGGGAGCGTTATTCCATGTTATGGTAGACTCATCCCAGAAATCATCACTTTCATCCCAGGCTGATATGTAGTATGAAACAGGCGATATGACGCTCCGGCAGTACACGTGGAGCTCGGCCCGCGAGATCTCCGCGCCGGGTTCGGGAGAGATGGGAGGATTGAACTTGATATATGTCCGGGCGATATTGCCTGAATTCCACGCGTCGCCGACGATGAGGTTAAGCTCTTGCGTAGATCCCAAGGGAGTATTGGGTAACGCGTTATCGACGAACGCGTCGTCGACCGGGTCGTCATCGTACGACCATAGGCTGTCGGGATCCCAGCTGCACTGCTGCACCGACCAGCCGGAGGCCATAAGACCCGCGTCGACAGCCTTTACGCTCCAGTAGAAGTGGTTGTCGGGCCCCGACGGAGGGATTGTCACTCTCAGCTCGTTCGATGCCTGGACGTTTCCCATGAGAGGCGATCCATATGTCCCCGAGAAGATATCCTCTCCCCACCTTTCAGTCCCCACCCGCACGCAGTAGTAGAGGCCCCGCTCCGACGTCTCAGCGTCCTGAGCGCCGTCCCAGCGCATGATGAGAGTGTCGGCGGTGAAAGGCGTAAATCCAGATTTACGCACCGTGCCGAACAGGTTTGGAGGAGATGGGGGGGTGTTGGCCGGCCCGGAAGTGTTATCGTAGAGTATGGCGATGGGAGTTCCGGAATAAGTGGGGTCTCCGGTCAGGAAGAGGTCGAGGTCCGCGTCATTGTCGACATCGGCCCAGCTCACCGTTCCGCGGTAGACGTCTGCGACGGCAGGTTGCGTCAGGCGCGCGAAATCATTGGTACCATCGTTGTAGAAAAGGTAAGTCTGCTGGCCGACGATGGCGTCGTCTCCGCAGAACGCCAGATCGAGTTTCCCGTCGTTGGTGAAGTCGCCCCACGCGCAGGAGCTCATCCGAAGGCCTGATGTCTGCCAGGCGAGCGTCAGGCCGCCACCGCCGTCGTTGTTGTAGACGCGGGCATACTCGATGTTGGGATTGTACGATTCACCGGTAAGAGCCAGGTCCATGTCGCCGTCGTTATCGTAATCTCCCCATGCCATATCCGAATAGGCAAGGCCTGGGAGTCCCTTATCTCCAAGTGAAGTAAGCGTGCCTCCGATGTTTTCGTAAAAGATTGTCATTCTTGCCAGGGTCGTAGACCCGGTGACAGCGAGGTCGAGATCGCCGTCGCCATCGAAATCGATCCAGTCTGCTGATCCAGCGAACAGACCGGTCAGCGAGGTTGTAGCGGGAGAGAGGAGTCCGGTACCATCGTTTCTGTACAGCGTCGAGTTGACAACCGACCCCGTGTATCCCTGGACGTACAGATCAAGGTCACCGTCGCCGTCGTAGTCTCCCCAGGCAAGGGAGGTGTTCTTTAGCTGGGTGAGCGACTGTCTTGTGTCGAGGGTGAAGGTTCCGCTGCCATTATTTTTATAGATCCCGGTGATCGGGACGGCAGACGCCTCGCCTGCTATGGCGAGATCGAGGTCGCCGTCATTGTCATAATCTCCCAGGTCGATATTGTCGCTGCTCGCGCTGCAGAGGATATCCGGAATGGAAGATGAGAATGATTCCGTCAACGTCCCGGAAAAGTTGAAATAGATGCTGGTGACCGCACCGAACCCCGTGTCGCCGCATACGATCAGGTCGAGGTCGCCGTCGCCGTCTATATCACCCCAGCAATCGTCTCCCATATAGACGCCGGTGAGGCTCTGGGAGGGGATGAACTGATTTTCCGGCTCCGACGAGTAGAACACTTCTATCTGTGGCCGGTATTCGGTCCCCGCATATTCCCTGCTGCGGAAATTACCTGCCTGGGGCATGGAAAAAGTGATTTCAAAGGGATTTTTAACAACGATACCGTAATTATCGCCGCCGGCGAGCCATCCCTGCAAAGACTCCGTCACGTCGAGATCGACCCACCCGACATGTGAGGACCCGGCGATTCCGAAACAGAACGATTCCGGTACGGTATTGAATGCCGGTTTCGTCGTCCACGTGATCGCTCCTTCGGTCCATGACGAGTTGACATTGTGAGCGCTGATCGGGAAAGAACCTCCCACTAATCCGCCAAAGGAGTACTGGTATAGACGAATACGGGCGTACTCGATCGATGTTCCCAGGGGAAGACTTCCAGTGTCAAATCTCAGGTAACTCCAGCATCCCGTGTTGATGACCTGCAACGCTTCGCTCGAACCGTAGTTGACGTCCGGTGTTGCCGACTTGACATGCGCGTCAGCCACCGATGTTATTTCCAGAGTTTCGGCTCCATAGATCACCATGAGATATGGTTTGAACCCGAAATATTCACTGCTTCTGAAAGTCCGCGGTCCGAATGGTTCGGGGCTTGCGGCAAGGCAGTATCCGCTTCCCTCCTTGACCAGAAGGCCGTGGTTCGAACGGGTACCTCCCCGCCACTCTTCAACGACAGAGGTCACATCGACGCTGAACCACTGCGCTCCGGCGAAGCCGGGTAGTGTTCCTATCTCGGCCGGGTCGAAGGAGGGCTGGTTGTCCCAGTTTATATCTATCTCCGACCATCCAGAGCTGACGGCGTATACGGGAAGTCTGTTTCCGCCAGCAGCTGTCTGGTCATACAGGCATAACAGGGCAGCCTGTATAGTCGCGTCGGCGGGGATGGACGACAGATCGAATTTTATAAAAGCCCTGGCGAGTACCTCCGAAGGCGACACGTCGTGTTTGACCAGCAGCGTAGATGCGCTGCCATAGGACGTAGTCGGCGTGGTACTCAGGACATATGAGTCTTCGGACGCATCGATCTGGACCTTCGCCGCGTTAAGCGTACCGGAATTCATTAGTGCAACGATTGAAAAAATCAGGCAAAAAAAGGTTTTCATTACGGTCTCCCCCTGAAAAGTTGTTTCTACCCTGATCATCGCTTTAACAGGTAAAACGTTACAGATGGATCGAAAAAAAAGAGGGGGTCAGCGCCAGTCGCCTTCAGAGATGATACCGCCCCAGAGAGAAGGGTGGATGCGGTTGAAGCGGCGGCGGCTTTCTTCGACGCGGGCCAGCTCGGTCTCGCGGATGGCATCGACGGTCGAGGCGCCTGCGATTCTCCGGGCGTAGATCTCCTCGGTGAGCAGGCGCGTGCCGTTATCGTCGAGCCTCCATAGCGCCATGATGACCGTCCGGGCGCCAGCGATCTCGAACGCGCGGCGGAGTCCGAACATTCCTTCCCCGCTGACTACCCGGCCGAGGCCGGATCCGCACGAGCAGAGGACGACCCAGTCGACCGTCCTGAGATCGAGGCAGGTCACTTCCTGCGCAGTAAGAAGGCCGTCGTCCGATTCGTGTCCGGGGGCCAGGACGAGGCCTGACATCAGGAGAGGATCGATCGGCGTCTCACCGGCCATTCGTTCGCGCATCGCGTCTTCGTCGCAGACAAATCCGTGGGTGGCAAAGTGGACTATCCGTTTTCCCGCGATCTCCCTTTTAACCCGGCTTTCGGTAGCCTCGGCTCCAGAGAGCAGGACTGTCGATTCTCCAGTCTCCCGGGAGAAGAGTTTTGCCACGGCGGCAGCCTCCCTTTCGGCCCCTGGTAGAGGCGTGGCGACTGACGCCGCATCCATGCAGAACAACCGGTCCGTCTGGTCCGCGTCCTGATCGGGCGGTGCCATCGTCAGGGGATCTGTTGTGTCCCTGGCGGGATTTCCCACGGCGAGCAGGTCACTGCCCCGTTCGTATGTAACTGGCGTTTTTAAAAGATCTACAGCCGAAGAGAGGATGTGCGTCTTCCATTTTTCGATCACAAGCGTCCCGCCGGGGGAGAGGAGGGTATTGAAATCGACCTCATGTAGCCTGGAATCTGGTACTATGAGAATGAGCGGCGCCCCGGCCTCTGCCAGGTCGGAACCAGGTCTTTCGTCTTCATCAGAAAACAGAGGCGCCCATAGCCGCTCATACAGAGCGAGAGCGTACCTGCGGTATTCAGCTTCGTCGCGCGCCGACGGACGCCTTCCGGCCTCCATGGCCTCGATCGAGTCCCGGTATCCGTCAACGAGGGAATCGATGGAGTTCACCGATCCGAGGTCGATAAAACTGAGATCGGGGATCCCTTCGTCTCCCTTCGAGAGCCTGAAAGCCGCGTAGAATGGAAGACGCCATGATGGTTTTTCCGACGGTCTTCCGACGATTTTCCCATAGGTGAGGAAATGGATCAGAGTTACGCCGGGATCAAGCGCTCCGCAGAGCGTCGAGAGCGAGACCCGTTGATGAAGCGGAGTGAAATCGCTTCCCGCGCGTAATTCCTCCGTTGCTGCCGAAGCCGCCCGGTCTGCCTCTTCGACATTCCGGCCTGCCCGCTCGAGTTCATCGTGATACGCCGCCGTATCGACCCCGGGCCCGTTTACAACGAGATTTGCCAGATATTGAGAGGCTTTTTCGACCGCCTCGTTCGACCGCCGGGCTCGTTGGGACGATCGGAGAAGCCGGTGCCGCTCGGCTTGCCAGTCGAGTACGCTGCCATGCGTCCTGGCGACCAGAGCGAACGCTATTCCCCAATCTTCCCTGGTAAGGGCGGGGTGAGCCGCCGCGGCCGTGACGAGTCCCCGCGCCGAGGTGTACGGTCGGACAGCGTAGTGGATAACTTCGCTCGACGATGATATCTGAAGGTTTTCCTCCTGGACTCCGATCGCCGTTTCGACTGAACGCCTGGCCGAGGCAAAAGCGCTGTCGTATCTTCCAGCGTCTATTTCAATCGATGCCTTTATACTGAGAAGATATGCGAGTTCGAATCTGTCGCCGCCTTTCGTCGTTTCATGCAGTGATACGGCCTTGCCGATACTGGCAATCGCGGCGTTTGACCGGCCCATATTGAAATAGGTCCAGGCGATTCCCTTGAGTATCTTGCTCAGGAACGGATGGTCCGCGCCAAAGTAACGCGTGAGAGTCGGCAGGCACGATTCGAAAACGGTGGCGGCCATCGTCCATTCGAGCCGTCCCATCCGAATGAGCACCATCTGCCGTTTCTCGATCGCGACCTGGTAGCTGTCCTCGCCGTAAAGCTGTGTTGCTTCAGAGATCGCGAGATCGATCGAGGCAAGAGCTTCCTCCGACCAACGATTGCCTTCGAAAAGCGACATTCCCAGGCGGCTACGGTAATGGACAAGATCCGGATGAGGGGAACCATGTTTTCTCACCACGATCTCGATGCACTGCCGGTAAAGCGAGCGAGCCTCCTGCCCCTGTCCCGCTCTCCTGTACGTGTGAGCGAGGCCGGAGAGAGCAAGGGCCCTAGTCGCGTGATCGGCTTTGTAGACCTTTTCCGCAGCAGCGGCCGCCCGGCGATAGAGGAGCGTCGATTCGACGTCTCTGCCAAGCGTAGAGAGGACCTCGGCGCGTGATAGCATCAGGCGGATCGACCGGTCGTCCGTGTCTCCGTATTCGTTCGTGACCGTCTCGAAGTGTGGACGAAGGATCTCCTCGGCCGCGATATACTCTCCCTTGTAGCCGAGGACCGTCGCGTACCCGATCACGGCGTCGATCATGACAGGGTCGGCGTCGCCGTACGCCGGGCGGGCTATCTCCAGGGCGCGCCGGAAGAGGTCTTCCGATCTCTTGAAATCACCTTCGATCAATTCGAGCGCGGCAAGCCCGCTTATGGCAGGGACATATTCCGCGTGATCGGCGCCCCGGCCAGGCGTTTCGACACGCAAAGCCTTTTCGAACAGGGGTCGGGCCTCGGCGTGACGGCCAAGGCGCAGGGCGATCCGGCCTCGGGCTGTATGGATATCTGCCAACAGCTTTCTGCTGTTCATTGTATCATTTTCGGTAAGTGTGGCGGCGCGGAGGAGGATCCGGTCGGCATCCTCGAGGCTGTCTTCGCTGATAAGACGGGTGGCAAGATCGAAAAGCGCCCTCGCGTTTGATGTCTCTTCCACCGCGGCGGTCATCGAGAGCAGGCTCGTTGTGGTGGATACAAGAAATCCCAGCGACGCGATGACGAACAGTATGAAGTATTTATCAACGGATGCTTTCACGATAAAAGAGCATATACCGCTTTAAAGCATCTATCAACCGGTTTTGTGGATGATGTAACGTTTAGTCCAGTAGAACGATTGTAATACCGGAAGCCCTTGACGCGCGAAGATACTGACGGGGCGTTACTGCTTGACTCGAAGTGAAACTGCAAAGTACCATTCTCCCGGGTTTAGAAAGGGAGAGCGGCTGTTGTTTCCTCAGGATCGAGCGGGAAAGACCGGCGGGATTCCGGCAGGTGCCCGGAAGAGTTCGGGATCGGGGAGCCCGGAATATAAGTCCGTGTTATCCGACGACGTCACCGACATGATCGTTCAGGGCTTCATCGAGGGACATCCCGAACACGTGCGGCGGGTGGAATCGTGGGCGAGATACGTCGCCGAGCACCATGTCTGGGGTTTCGAGACAGCCGAAGATATAGTCCAGGCGACGCTCCTCGCCGTAGTCCAGAACCTGCGGGACGGCTGCTTCAAAGGAGGAGACCTCCGGGCTTACGTACGGAGAGTCGCGAAAAACATGTGTATAACAAGCTATCGCAGACTCAAGTCCCGCGGAGACCATGTCTCCTTCGACAGCGTTTCCGACCCGGTGTCGAAACAGGATGACGGTGAAAGGATCGAAAGCCGCGTAATGCTCGAGCGGATGCTTGATCGGCTCAACCAGGTGTGCAGGGAGATGATCCTCCGCGCGTACGTCGAGGGCTTCAGCCGGAAAGAGATCGGAGACTGGCTTGGAATATCGGAGGAAGCGGCACGCGTGAGGTTGTTCCGTTGCGTCGAGAACGCGCGGGAGTTGTTGAGAGGTCCGTTGATGAACGGCGATCTGTAACTGAGGCGTTATGAATAGTGGAAATGATAAAAGACCCGGGCAGTGCCGAAAGTGCGAGCAGCTTGCCGTCTGGTATCCGACCCGGGCCCTTACGGATGAAGAGAAGAGTCTTGTCGAGGGGCATGCGGCAGAGTGCGCCTCCTGCGCGGAACTTCTCGGGTTTGTCATCGGTTTTCACGAGACCCTCGTCGAGGCGTTTTCCGGGCATCCCGATCCCGAAACGCTTGTTCAGTTCGCCGAAGATCCCGCTATCATGACGCCGTCGGCGCGGGCGATAGTCGAGACGCATATCGAGGCGTGTTCCGAATGCCGTGCCGAGATAGAAATGCTTCATGCCGTCGACCTTGCTGCCGGGGCAGATGACGGTTCGTTGGCCAGGTCCGGAAGCGCGTCCAGCCGATCGGCAGAGGCGACGAGTCGATTGAGCAGGTGGAGGGAGATCTTTTCGAGTCTGGTCCTGAGACCGGCCGCGGCGGCCGTTTATCTTATCGTCGCCGTCGCGGCGATCGGACTGCTCATTTCCAGGGTTGACCGTTCCAGCGACGCGATCGGCGTCCTCGGAGGAGTATCGGTCCTGTCCGATGAGGCAGGTGTCGTCCGCGGCGCCGGTTCCAGTCCGGGAGTCACGACGATAGAGGCCGAAGTTGCCGGATTTCTCCTGCTGGAGCTGACCGGACCTGATATAGAGCTTTCGGACGACGATCAGTACGAGGTCCGTATCATCGGTGGAGGCGGCTCCGAACCTGTTTACGCCAAATCGATCAGCGGCGGAGCTTTCAGCTATAACTATACCCTGTGTCTTTTTCTTCAGGGCGGGACTCTCGAGCCGGGAGAATATAGAGTCCGCGTCATTGACCCCGAGGGCAGCGTCATATTTTCTTCAAGCCTGGCCGTCGAGTGACGATCTCATCAAAGAATATCGATTTTAGACTTTCACCCCGGTTCCCTACTTCAGAAGCACCATCTTTTTTGTCTCGGTAAACTCGCCGGCAGACAGCTTGTAGAAATAGACTCCGCTGGCGGCTCTCTGGCCGCTCGTGGTGAAGCCGTCCCACTGCTCGGCGTAGTGCCCGGCTGGACGGGGCTCATCGGCGACTACCCTGACCAGTCTGCCCGAAGGATCATATACTTTCAGCGTAACAGGCCCCGCCTCGCTCAACCCGAACTTGATCGTCGTCGACGGGTTGAACGGGTTGGGGTAGTTCCGCGACAGGTATGTCACCGCCGGAGTGGTGGCGGGATCGTCCCCTGTCAGATCGCCGGGGCCGAGCACCGCGTATATACTGGCGTTCCCGTGGCGGTCGACGGAGCAGATCTTGTAATACGAATCGTACCAGAGAGGATATTCGTCGGTGAACTCCGGGGCAACGGTCTCTCCAAGCTTTGAGAACCTCGACGGGATGAACCCGGCATAAGAGCCCCTGTGGACGATATAATATGAAAAGTCGCTTTCGATATTCTGATCCCATTCAAGAAGGACACCGGGAGGGCCTTCGGCAGCCTCTCCGGCAAGGCCGCTCGGAGGTGCCGGGGCGAGGTTGTCGACTGAATATCCACTGTCTGGCGCGCTGACGTACCAGAGAGATGGATTGAGAGTATGAGCGCTTACGCAGAAGACCGGCATCGGAACGCTGCTTCCGGTCGAATCTGCCGGAGTGCTGGCGACATAGAGATACTGATCCTGCCGGAAGGCGTTGAAGCAGCCGAGGACTTCCCATGTGCCGGGAGGAAAATCCTGCACTGGAAGAAGCTCGGTCGAGACGAGGAATCGCCGGCCGTCGAGTTCGACGACTGGCCAGTCAGAAAGAGACGTTTCCTCCAGGGAATGGCCTGGCGCCGCCCTATCAATGGCAGAGAGCATGACGGGGTCATCAACACGCCGCCAGATGTTGTACATATAGATCGGGTATCTGAACCACCCCTCGTCGTCGTATGAATGCTTCTCTATCGTCAGCCGGACCCAGCCGCCCTCGTCGCCGGGGATGTCGCTGATCGAGGCGATGATAGTCGGCCTGTAACCTGGCATCCCTCCGGTGTCGACCCACTGGGCGTAGATGTTACGATCCATCGTCAGGCGGTAGTCCACCCAGGCTGCGACGGCGCCTCCGGTCCCATCCTCAGTGATCTGGAGGCATTCCATGCCTGACGTTGTAAGGCACAAAGGGGCTCCGCCTGTTCTCCACTGGAATATCCCCGAACCGTCAAGCTTCTGCGAATAGATTCTGGAAGAGCCTTCACGATCGTCTACCCAGGTTATTATCACTCCGCCTGTTCCGTCATTTACGATCTGAGGATACCCCTGGCCTTCTTCCACGGGAGTAACATTGATGGCGTCGAAATCCCAAAGGATGATGCCCGCGCTGTTTATCCGCTGCGCGTAGACATCATAACCGGTATCGTAGTGGCGTGTCTCAGACCATGTTATAACCGCTCCGCCCGTACTATCAGAACAGATCTGAGGGGAGTACTTGGGAAAATACTCAGGGCAGACAAGCACCCCATTGGTAGTCCATTGCGCAGTCCCCGCGGGATTGATCCGCTGGGCATAGATATTCGAGACTTCGCTTCGATTGTCCGCCCATGTAATGATCGCTCCCTCCGCTCCGTCCGTGACGAGCTGAGGATCGTTCTGGTGGAATGACGCGTTGCAGATGGATACTCCGCCCGCAGTCCAGAGAATCGATCCCGAGTCGTCAATCCGCTGGGCACAGATGTCGGCCATGGAAGGGGCCCCGTCATAGTTGCGCCATGTCAGGATCGCTCCACCCGCGCCATCTGGAATAACCTGCATCGATGACTTGGTATCGCTTGCCGCGCATACCAGGACGCCATCGGTGGTCCACTGGGGGGTTCCCTCTGAATTTATCCTCTGCGCGTAGATCTCATCGTCGCCGCTTCGTTCATCTATCCATACAACGATCGCGCCACCGGCAGTATCTGTCACGATCCGGGGATACTCCTGGGTTCCGATCGCCTTGCATATGCGTATTCCGCCAGCTGACCATTGGATCGTTCCCCCGGATTTTATCCGTTGGGCATAGATATTGTAATCACCGGAACGATTATCCTGCCAGGCGACGATCGCGCCTCCTCCTCCGTCATTGATGATCTGCGGATTTTCCTGGTCTCCGGAAGTTGTGCATATTGCAAGGCCGTCCGTGGTCCATTGGGCTGATCCGATCTCATCGATCCGCTGTACATAGATATCAGCGTCGGACAGGTTTCGATAATCCTGCCACGCGAGCAGCATATGACCTGCATAGCCGTAAGCGGTATCGAGGCAGTCCTGTATTCCCACAGCAGCGCATACAGGGACTCCGTCCTCGCACCAGAACGCCTGCAGAGAAGGCGCGGCGATGACGAGAGAAAGAAGAAGGAGAAGGGATGATACTTTCGCTGTCATGCTCATGGGATTTCCTTCCTGAAATTTTTGATCAACAGGCGGCTGAAAATCAGCCCGCGTTAAATATTTTTACGAGGCTCTGACAGGTTAGACTGTCTTTATCTCTATATGACATAATATTGTAGCATATTTCCGACAGTTTTTGGAGGATTTCGGAGGAGGAAGCCAACTGACCTCTCTTCGGCACAGGAGAGTGTCCGGGGTCAGGAAGAATCGATCCTGTCAAATGCAGGCAATATATGGTAATATGGAGCTATTGAATGACGCGTGCTGTCCTTATGGTTGCCGGACAGCTTTTCTTTCCGAAAAGGATTGGCGACGGATGCATCGCTTATTGACATTCTCCAGGATATCAGCCAGGGCGCTGGCCCTGGCCGTTTCACTTATATCAGTCCTTCCGGCTTTACTCATGGCGCAGTGGGAGGAGACCAGCGGGCCGATGGGAAGGTTTGTCAGGTCGTTCGCCTACGACGGGACGGCGATCTTCGCCGCCACGGGAGGGGGCGTTCTCGCGAGCAATGATCTCGGAACGTCCTGGGAATTTCGAAACGACGGGCTGGTCAGCTGCGACTGCAAGTCGCTCTGCGTGATGGCGGGGTATCTGTTCGTATCTACCGACGAAGGGGTCTTCCGCTCGGGCGATCACGGGATAAACTGGGAGAGGGCGGGCGACCTGCTGTACAGGACATACGTCAAGACTCTCACCTCGAAGGATGGCGTGCTTTTTGCCGGGACTTACCAGGGCGGCATATATCGCTCGGAAGACGCGGGAGAGACATGGGAAGAATCGAGCAGCGGCATCTCGGCCGAATACGTATACTGGCTTGATACGGACGGCGTCAACCTCTTCGCGGGGACCTATCTCGACGGGATGTACAGGAGCCAGGACTCCGGCGAGAGCTGGAGCCTCTCCGGCACCGGGATCAGCGGACCGAACATCATGTCGATATATCCTTTCGGCGGTAAGATCTTCGCCAGTACGCTCTATAATGGTGTTTTCATCTCGACCGGCGGCAGCCTCTGGGCGCCGCTGGTAACGAACATCCCAATGGTAAAAGGGTTCACCAGTCTCGATAGCGATCTTTACGCGGGGTCATTCGGAAGCGGTATCTACGCGTCGAGCGATTCGGGGCTCACATGGACAGCGTCCGGTTCGGGACTTAACGAGAAAGACCTCTGGGCGGTCGGGACGGGGGACTCGGTCCTCTTCGCCGGGGTGGGAAGCGGGCGTGTCTACAGGTCTACGGATCGCGGCGTTAGCTGGTCGCTGAGCTCCGGGAACACCTTCAAGGCTTCGGCCGGATCGATCACCGACTGCGGAGCGACTGTTATCGCCGCCACTCACGGGTCGGGCCTCTATACGACGATAAATGGCGGCGACAGCTGGACCAGGGCGAGTACGATTCACACTGTCGAGATCCGCTCGGTCTTCTCCGACGGTCCGCTGGTTCTTGCCGGCACCGATATGCTCGGGATATACAGGTCGGTAAACAGCGGTGCCAGCTTCTCACAGTCCAACACCGGTCTCACCTGCATGTGGGTCCAGGCTTTCGCAAGATGCGCAGGATTGATATTCGCCGGCAGCCGGGGCGAAGGGGTCTTCATCTCGTCTGATGATGGCGCAAGCTGGTCGGCAGCGGGTCCCGGCATTGGAAGCGCCGACGTAAGCGCCCTGGCAAGCGACGGCGCGAGTGTTTTCGCCGGTACTGCCGATGGAGGGGTTTACGTGTCGCTTGATGGCAAAGGCACTTCCTGGACACTGGCTGGTAGCGGCCTGCCGGAAGGCGCGATCAACACCCTTCTCTTCTCGGATGGATTCCTTCTCGCGGGTACGGCCTCGGGCGGCCTGTACAGATCCGCTGACGGCGGTGATTCATGGTCGCGCGCGCTGTACGGACTTGATGGCCATCCTGACATAAGATGCCTTGCCGCCGCGGGTTCTGTTGTCTACGCGGGTTCAGGCTCAGGGGGGATATTCGTAAGTTACGACCATGGAGCGAACTGGATCGTCATCGGCCAGAGACAATCAGGGATGCCTGTGCTCGCGCTTCATGTCGCCGGCTCATACCTATACGCCGGTCTGACAGCGGGAGGCGTCTGGAAATACCCGCTTTCGGAAGTAACGGACGCGGAGAACGGGGGCCCGGGCGCGACGGCGCTCGTATGGAATTACCCCAACCCCTTCAATCCCGCCACGACGATAAGATACTACCTGCCCGAAAAGTCGATCGTCACGATCGATATCTTCGACAGTTCAGGCAGGCGCGTCACCCGACTCGTCGACAGGGGCGAGGACCGGGGCGATAGGTCCGTAGTCTGGAACGGAACGGACAGCAGCGGCAACGCCGTCGCTTCGGGAGTCTATTACTGCCGCCTCGATGCGGGGAAGGTCTCCATTTCGAAGAAGATGGTGCTGATGAGGTGATGGGGGCTGGTTTGTTCGGGTGTTTATGCCGATGAATCTGAAGTAGCCCCGGGATTCTAACTGTTTGTTGACAGCTAACTTCGAAACAATTGTTGAAATCCGCCATGGGCTCGTGGTATAGTCTGCCGGCTGTCTCGCTGCATTTCCACCAAAGCATAACTTCGGAGATAACTTATTACTGCAAAAATGGCCTTAATAAATATTCCTTCAATGGGATATCATTAAGGTGCGAACGCCACGTTTGGAAAAACATATTTGAGGAAGCAGGGAGTAAATCATGCTTATTTCGTTAAAGGATGAAATATTCAGTTATCTGCAGTTTGTAAATGAGGGTGAATTCGAAAAAGCTGTAAAACACTTGGCGGATAAAATATTCGGTCCTGCTACAATATATGTCGACGTGAAAAAACAAGTTAGAGGAAATGATATTATAACGATTCCTGATGCATATTTGATCGATCTGACCTTACCGTCTGATCCACAGTTTTACGTTATTGAAAATGAGATAGTATCACATGATCCTTTTAAGCATGTCGGGATCCAGCTTCTAAAATTTGCAACAAATTTTGAGGAAGGAAAATATTCGATCCGAAATTTTCTTATGGAAAAGATAACAAAAAATCCTGAAATGTTGAAAAAGCTTAGAACGGGTCAGGCAAATTCGGCCAGTAGAAACATTGACAACTATCTCGACAGTGCCATCTATAAACCATTTAAGGCGATTGTGCTAATTGACGAGGCCAGATCAGAACTGCACAATGTGCTTGCAAAGATCAATGCGAATATTTCAGTCCTTGAACTAAAAGCATATATGTCGTCAAAAGGGTCGCTGATTTATCAATATGATACGCTGTATGATGTGGGAGAAGATTATGGCGAGATTCCGAAAGGTGATAAAATCAAGCAAAGGGAAAGGCGGAAAAAGCGGCAAATGAGAAGGGTTGAATCTGATACAATAATCGTACCTGCAAGAGAGGATGGTTTTAAGGAAACATTCCTGGGAGAGGATTGTTGGTACGAGATCAGGATCGGAGCAGCAATGAAGGAACGGATAAAGTATATTGCCGCCTACCAGACTTCGCCGGTAAGTGCTGTTACGCATATGGCCAAGATTCAGGATATTAAACCCTACAAAAATACAGGGAAATATATTGTGTATTTTAAAGGAAAGGCTAAAAGAATCAAAAAAATCCCTATAGAGGATAAAAACAAGTCACCACAGAGTCCGGTTTATGTAAAAAAGGACGTGTTGTTAAGGGCAAAATACTTGGATGATATATTCTAAGATATGCTAGGAGTGTTAAATGTAGTGAGGGTCATTTGTTGAGATTTATATTAGCACATACATCTAGTACGTGTGTCTTTTGAAAACTAAATTATATTCTATCCTTGTATTGTGCGGTTTTTTCCAGATGGGATAGATAATGTTGTAAAAGGTGGTTATATGCATGAAGCATATTAAATGGAAAGAGCGTTTTGTTAAGCACAACCTGTTCCCGGTATTATCATTTATTTTATTTGGCTTTGTGTCACTCATAAACTCCGGTTGCCAAAGTTATGATGGAAACCTGCCAAATAGTGATATTTCTAAAGAAGTCGAGATGATGAAGAGGGTGCTCCGGTATGACAGCTCGTCTGTGATCATCAGGGACACATTGAACATCGAGGGGTATTTTAAAGCTTATACAGCTGAAAATAATCAGGAATATACCGTATTGGCGCTTGCTGAACCGGAATATTACGAAGGGTATTATAGCGTTAATACTTATACACTCCCATCCGGGGGGACGTATACGACGACAACCAAGGCTAATGCTAGTATCAGCTTCAATAAAACCGATGTTTTGTTTGCTTTTAAGGGAACCCTGCCAAAATCGAAACAAGTATATGTCTTCAGCGCAAATCTTTCTGGAGATGTGATCGATTATAAAGGGAATAAATTGCTGGTCGTTCATATGACAAAGAAACGGTCTGCTCTAGATAGTGGGGACGATTTACTTAAAGGGACTATTCCCGAAATCGATACTGCATTATTCAAAAAAAAGCAGAATATCCTGGAAGGATTCCTCGATAATAGCATTGACGAAGATCTGCGTATAAAAAAGTCTCAGTACGCAATCAATCCTCCTGTCCTGCCTGGACATCTTTATGACCTTGATGGGAAAGTGTTCTTTTTATGCAGGACATATTACCCGCTCGACAATTATATGGCTCCAACACCTACAGGATTTCGCCTCGAAACAGAATGGAAAAGCACTGCTAAAGCCTATGAGAATATTATGAATGAAGGAGAAGAAAAGAAATATGATATCAGTGAGCGTGATGCTGAAAGAATGTATCATTTTTCCATGGCTTCTTACCATCTAAGCCGTGCAGAGGAATATCTCCTGGGCGAAAAAAGAATACTCCATATTGGTACGGACCGGGAAAATGCAGTTCAGAAAGAGCGTGACGAGAGAGCGTCGAAACATATTAACAAAGCCATCGCTATAGACAGCTTGTGGAAAGAACCTTATCTGCTTGAGGCTGATAATCTTGTAGCCAACGGCAAGTCTGAGAAAGCGGATCAGATCATCGATATTGCCCTAAAAAGAGGTGTTGCGGATTCCGCTGTTGTGAAATCCTATATTTCATTAAAGAATGATGGCAAAACGTGGCTTACAGGAACATTTCGCTGGCAGCGAAAACTGGAAAAAGAGCCAGTTCGAATGGGCAGAAATTGGCGGCTTGGTGCTAATTCGGATATTGTAATAGGGGATTATTCATCTTTTTCCATTGGAGTTCTTGGTTCGTACAACCTTACAAAAGAGACTTCTTTGGATCTAATATGGTCACCGATAAGTTATGGCTTTGATGACCTGGTGAAGGGGCCCGGAATCACTTTTGAAGAATCTGGTGATATCAGGCCGGATAGGTATTCTCTTGAGGTCAGATATCAGATCCCGATACGTTTGCAGTTCTGGAAATATGGATGGCGGCTCCATGCAGTAACTGGAGCTGTTCACTATTCTCGTTATGAATCTTTTTCGATGTATGACGGTATGGAAACAACGACATATGAAACTGAAATTGACGGTTGGTTAATAAAAATGGGTATAGGAATAACATCACGTGAATTTTATACCAGGAACGATAAGAGGTACCATCGTTTCGAGGTCGGTTATATTTTTGGCAAATCTGTCGATCTTGAAGCCGTTGCGAATGGTGAGACGCTGCCGCTTCTCTCAGGCGATGGTATAAATCCAATACAGCATGACCCGAAAGGTTTTTATATGGCTTACTACTTTCTCTTTTGAGATGATTTTGGTAATCCATAACATATTCATTCGATCATGAGGGGAGTCTCCATGGCAGATACAAGGACCATTGTCGTCAAGGGAAGCGGAACTGTCAGCCAGTCGCCGGATGTTTTCGGAATAAGTTTCGATGTCAGGGGCCATGAAATGGATTACACCGATTCGCTTAAATCGCTCAACAGGAAGGTCGAAGAGGTGCGTCTGGCCGTTGAGGAGGCGGGGGTGGACAGAAAAGCGCTTAAAACCACCTCGTTCAGGATCAAAGCCGATACGGTTTATGACAAGAAAACGGAAGAATATAATTTCAACGGATATATCGCTACTCACAAGCTGAAGCTGGAGTTTCCGAGGGATACTGAAAAGTCGAACAGACTTCTCAAGGCGATTGCCGAAAAGGTGTCGAGCGCCGATTTCGATATCTACTTCACCGTTTCCGACCCTCAGGCGCTGAAGGACAGACTTGTCGAGGATGCGGTCAAAAACGCAAGGCGAAAAGCGGATCTGATGACAAAAGCTGCCGGCGTGAAACTGGGAAAGATCCTCAGGATAAATTACAGCTGGAGCGAAGTTCATTTTCACAGTCGAATGACGGAAAATCTCTGCTGCGAGGCTATGGTCGATATCGAAGCTCAGCCTGATTTTGAGCCTGAAGATATCGAAAAGACAGACAATGTTGAGGTCGTCTGGGAGATAGTTGATTGAAAATGCAATGAGATCTCTGACACAATATTGTCAGAACCTGTCTCCCTCCCTCACCTTCTCGCCATCGTCAGCGTATATGTATACTCGATTGGAGGGTCGCTGCCGAAAGACTGCGAGCCGCTTACGGTGACCGGGAATGCTTCGACCAATGGTGTAGTGAAAATGATATCGCCGATGATCGTGGCCAGCATGTTGGTATAGGCGGTGATCATTATATCGAACGGGGGGTCCGGTTCGCGCTCGCAGTGAAGGCCGAACATCACGAAGAATGAACCCGGATCTGGTGCGTATCGGAACTGGATCACCTCGCCGATCTTTGTTCCCTTGAGGTATCCTCCGGCGAATTCCGGAGCCAGCACCGCGGTCAGGTCGCAGCTCTCCGGTGCGACGTCCATTTCCTGAGATCCCGAGATAGTGGTCCCTGTTATCGCCGAGTCTGCTTCATCGTCTATGGTAAGGTCGGCCAGTATCCCCACATGATCCTGGAAGGTCCAGTCAACGCCCTCGCCGGAGTGAGTGAAATCTATCTCGATCACGGCAGCCCAGTCGCCTTTCTTTGCGCAATGAATCATCACGTTATCAGTGACTCTTCCTGATGGGTTCATGCACGACGCCAGAGTCGCGGTTACCACTGCTGTGCCCTCTTCTGTCGATTCAAAATGCACTTGCCAGGTATCGTTCGTCATTATCCTGTTTGGAGCGACTGATCCCGGGCCTTCCACCGAGAATTCAATAGTCCCGCCGGTATTCGGAAACTTGTCGGAACAGTTGAATGTGCCCGATATCATCGTGCCTGTCTCTCCTTTGTCGAGGTCCAGGAAGTTGTCATAATTAGAGATGTGTAGTGTCGGAACACAGTAATCGAGATGAATGACAACGCTGAGTGTCGTATAGGCGCCAGCTGCCGCGCCTGCTTTCGTCGCCGTGATGCGCTCGTGCCTCGGGCAGGAAGTGGGAATGCCTGCAGTATGGTTGAACGTACTGACAGCCTCTCCGTCGCAGTATTCCATGTAGAACTCGATGTACTTCGCCTCGAAACAACATCCGACTTGGGGAGGGAGGCTTCTTGTTCCCACGCCGTAAAATTCATTCTGGAAATCACTGCAGAAATTGCTGAACGCGTTCTCGGGAGAAGTCTCGGAGTTGAGCAGGTCGAACATGTCCGCGTTGCCGAACGATATATCCACAACGAAATAGGAGAAGTGCGTCACCTTCGCGCTGACGCTCAGGCCGCCGGGATCGACTATCGCTGGAAACTGTGAGCAGTCCCACGCTGTATCGGCCTCGGACCAGGTGAAGAGGGTGAGCGTATCACCTGGCGGCAACGATGTGACAAGGGGCAGGGTGATCGTGACCGAGTCGTTGAAGACCAGCCCGTGCGGCTCGAAGATTCCTCCCCCGCTGCATTCCATGAAGAAAAAGTCAAGATCAGAGGGGAGATCGTCATCACTTGCGACTGTTTCCACCGATATCGTGGTCACCGCATTCAACGCTCCAGGTGGTATATATACCGAGGCGCCTCCTTTATCAGTAACTGTGCCGCCTTCCGGCCCTATTTCCGCGGAGGGCGTAGTCACGGAAGTGCCGCTGTCGCCGCCGCAATTGAAGATAACGAATAAAGAAATAAGCAGTAATGAAATGACTGAAATCGAAAGCAAGGCGTTACGCATCGATGTTACCTTTCTGCCGGGGTGGGACCAACCGCCGAATCAACAACTCCGGGGATAAGCCCGGGAGTCAGGTAATAAAACGGACGTATGATAGCACAAAATAGCCTGTTTTGGCAAGGAGGCTCCGGACAGGTTGCCCGGGATAGGCTGCTTTATCAGTGTCTGCTATGATAAACTCGCATGAATCAATAATATATGAATATATTGATTATTGTTGAATTATATGTTATGTTTTTTCCTCATTTACTTTGGGGTTGGTATAATAATGAAAATATCAGAAACTTTAATGCGGGATTCGATCACTCTGTTCACAAAACTTCTAAGTTCTGCAGAGTCATCGAATAACAAGTTCTTCGAAATCGAAACTGCCAATAAAATAAAATCTGGCGATATAGCAAGAGCTTCAGCTCAATTAATAGAAATTTGTTCCTGGCTGCGCATATTACCGATAATAAAAGAACGGCTTAAAGGTCTTTCTGAATATCTTCAAAGTCAGACGGCACTTGATCAAGTGCAAATGTATGCTCATCCAAGCCGTTTAAGGTCATTACTTCAAATTTCCGAATTTGATTTTGATAGTTTTGAGAATTCAATAGTTTATCTTATTGAACATTATAGCGATTATCTTGATGACAAGACACTTGTCAGATTGGCTTACACTGATTTTATGGGCACTTTGGTTCATTATGCTAAAAAAGATAAATTACCTGAAAATTTTCCTAAAAATATTAAAATCATTAAAGATGCGGATAGACTGCACAAACTATTTCTCGAAAGTCATTGGCATTTAATAATAAATCGGAGAGAAAGAAAAAACATAATACCTAGAGACTTTAGCTACGCTATGTGGCTGCTCTTCCTTAGTGGATATTACGACGGGTATCAAAGAAATCAATCGCTGGAAAGGCATTTGAATTATCTGGAAGGACGCATTGTTTCCATTGCGACTATTGAAAGATTGCAGAAATACCATCAAGGCGATTTTTCAAGAATTGTTTATCCTCATATATTCCTATATTTTATTGAGCGCAAACGCGGGCGTAAAGTTAAAGAACAAGAGCATTTTCTGAATTGGTTGTCAATTTGCGCAAAGCATTTAATCGGCAATTTTGACGGTTATCACGCGGGGTTGTTTTTAAAACTGATATTGGCAATTGATAAAGAAGAATTTTTTGTTCGATTTATGAATTGTGGGGTTTCTGCATTAATAGAGAAAAGAATCGATAATTCGAATATATCAGCAAGCGAAATGAACATGCTTGAAGATGTTCTGAGAAATTCTACAAATGTTGAACTCGATGATGTAAGGAGGCTGACTGGTGGGTGGAGTTCAGCACATGTATATAGCGTAAATGCAAAAATACATGCTCCTTTAACATTAGAAAATATATCGAGAACCAAATCAAAATATATTATTAAAATTGGACCGCCGGAAGTATTAAAACGATCCTCAGTTATTTATGATACCCTTCCAGAAGAAGGGAAAAAACTTGTAGCATTTCATGATCAAAAGATTAATGCTGGAACAATAGGATCCGGAGAACAAGGTTATGGAGTAATAGAATATCTTGAGGAATATGATGAGTATGCATCGCTGGTAAAAAATTGCCTCCCCAGCGATGGTACTCAGGCATCACAGAATCAAAAGCTTGTTATGTATTCGAAAGCCTCGTTATCGCTTATAAAAAGACTACATTCAATTACTCCGAAATCTATTAGAGATGTTAAAGAACCACCTGCATTCGAATATAGAATTGGAAAACTTTTAGAGAGACTTGATGGTTTAGCCAGAAAGCAATCATACTTAGACGTAGCTATCAACAGAGGAATCTTCATAAAGATAGACGGCAGGAAAATCAGGATAAATACCGCCCGCTATAATATAGTCAAATTATTGAATATGTATCATAATATTCCGTTGACCGGGAGATATCCTGAAGATAAATCAAGAAATGTTATTGTGCATGGAGACTGCCATGGGAACAATATAATGATTAATAACGATGGTACGTCATCTCGATTTATTGATATTGGGAATATTCATGTCGATGACTATTTGATCGACTATTCCCATCTCGTTGCGCATGTTTGTATCTCGATGAATCTCGAACAATATAGTAATGAAGAACTAACATGGTTTATAGAACAATTTGGATTAAAAGAGGGATTGGGGGAATTTAATATTTTATATCCTGAAAGGAGGAGGGGGTTATCCGTTGTGTGGGATATTTTAATTAATGGAATGAAGGAAGAATTGGAGTTTCATGAAAAACATTCTGGAATCAGACGTTTTTCCTATTATCTGGCAGATCGTCTTATTTTCATTGCATCAAAGTCTCCATCACCAATAAAATCACTCATACTATATTTGCAGGGTATTTATTTGCTTCAATCATTAGTTGAATGTATAGGTAAGGATCGAAAATGTGAGAAAATACAAGAAGTTTTTATTCCTCCAGGAGATTCCAGCAAACTTAGTATTTAATTTGTAGAATAGTACAGTAACGGTAATCACCACAACATATCGAATCAAAATCAATTTCCTCTAAATTATCCACTGAGAATCGCAGCGCTGTGACTGTACTGAAGGGATTCGGGTGGTTCGAGCGCAGGGTCGTCGGGACAGCGACTGCCAGATGCTCTCCGGTCTCGGAGAGGATGCACGCGGCCCCGAACGCCGGCCGATATACAACGCGGTAGCGATACGTCTTCCCAGGCTGGCAGCTCATGTCGAGATATATGAAGGGCAGATCTTCCGGGCCCGCTTCGATCTTTTTCGGCTCTCTGAAACATATTCTCGAAGCCGGGGCGCGCTGGATGGAAAAGACCGTTCCTGCGGCACTTTTGTGAGGGTCAACTCGTTGCGGATCGATAGCCGGATCCATATCAGCGAAGCAGCACCATCTTCTTCGTCTGTGATAATTCGCCTGCTTCAAGACGGTAGAAGTAGACGCCTGAAGCGACCGGTTTGCCAGCGTCATCGAGGCCGTTCCAGAAGACTTCATTTCGGCCCGCGGCGAACCACCGACTCGCGATCGTGGCCACGCGCCGGCCGCCAGGGGTGAATATCGTCAGTTCAACATGCGAGTCATGTGGAAGTATAAACGAGATAGTAGTCGAAGGGTTGAACGGGTTGGGCCTGTTCTGTTCCAGCAGCAAAACCTTGCTTTCTGGCAACGGGCCCACGTCTGTTATATCCTCGCACTCGTCCGGTATGCCGTTGCTGTTATCATCTTCGCTTGTACCGCTTGTGATATCGCATTCGTCAAGGATGCCATTTCCGTTACAGTCGGTGTAACTCGAGCAGGCGGTCAATACGAGATCGACTATAGCGTCGGCGATGTCAAGCGCCGGTTCGGTCGAGTTGAAATGCATGCCGCCGGTAGAATCGGCGAGAGCCTGGGCCAATGATTTTACGGTGGTTGAAGAGCCGGTCCCGGTGATCGGAGAGACGATGACGCCGGCAGATTGCGCTACGGAGATCGCGTGAGCTATAGTCGCCTCATCGAAAGAGTCGACCGGGTCGCCGCAGCCGGGGCCTTCATCGGCGACTGGAATGATCAATCGTACCGATTCTCCCTCGGGCAGCCAGGAATAAGAGCCGGAGACAACAGCGGCCGCAAGCCCCCAGTCTTCCTGACACCCTTCCAGATAACCGGTGCAGTCACCAAGCAATTCCAGGCCGGGTGGTGGTGATCCTGGAACTGTGGTGCCGAGCAGGTTGGTTATGTGGTCTTCCAGGCAGCTGTACGCTCCGCCTGGCAGGTCGCAGATTCCAAGCAAGAGGGGCATTACATCGAGATCGACACCCTCGAGAATTGTAATTACATGGCTCATGTTGTTGCAGAGAACAGCCGCTTCGTCGTCCATGGAGGTTGAAGTGTCCAGGATAAATATGATCTCGACCGGAGGGCAATTGGGGCAATCATCCGGGATGCCGTCTAGATTGCAGTCGTTATCCACAAGGTCGCATTCATCCGGAAGTCCGTTGCGATTGCAGTCGGAAGCCCCACCGGCGATATCGCAGCCGTCATAGATACCGTTGCCGTCGCAATCGAACTCGGGGTGAGAGCTCGCGTCGCAGCGGGCGAAAAGATAGATCGCGTCATCGTCATAGGCGGAGACTGCCATCTGTCGTCCGTCTGATGTGATATCTATCCCGGCCCAGCCGAAGTCCGCGGTGATACCCGTGAACACGATGCTTGCATCGCCTGTTAACGGGTCGATCCGTACCACCCGGTCATCGCCCTGGTCCAGGACCAGCAGGTCGCCATTTTCCGGGTCGTACGTAATACCGCAAGGATCGGCCAGAGGCTGGGATGTCGAAAGAGGGGTCAGAACGCCCCCGCTTGTGACAAGGTAGACCACGCCTGGTGCAGTCTCGCCGGTGTCAACGAGGTGGACCGTTGAATCTCCAATCGCTATATCCACCGCATCCACAAGAGTCTCGTCGTCGGCATGCAGCAGGACCTCTCCCTCGGACGAGGCAGGGGACCATAGCCATATCTCATCGGGGCCGCCATATCCACCGTCGACTACCAGAGCTTCACCAGGCGAGAGAACGTCGCCCGAGTAATTCATCGGCGCGATCGCCAGACCCATCGGGTCGTCATCTCCGGTATGAAAGCCGCCAACCCAGGTCTGATGGCTTATCGTACCAAAGGGCGAGCGGTAGATAAAGCCATAGTAACTCTCGGAAAAGAAGATGTTCCCCGTCTGAGAGTCTACAACCACGCCGGCAAGATAGGCCATGCTCGCGATCTGGACTGTGTATCCCGCCGCGTCTATACGATACAGTCCATCGGCGTCGGAATTACGCCGGGCCGCGTATATGCAGCCGTCCATGGGATTGAAATGTGCCGCGATCGGATTATCGAACGAAATTGTACGGATCAGCGTCCAGTCTTCTTCAACGATCACCGGTTCAGCGGCGATCGATACGGACAGAACAATCAGACAGATTAAAGCAAGCAATATGGTGTTTTTCATGATCTCTCCCCAGTGGGTCGTATCGTGTTTAAAAAGTATCATTGAGATTTTTCTTGAGATCTATTTCTGTTTTGATCAACTCCTGGTTTCGCTTCGAGGCGTACTATTTCCCCATGTAGAATATGATCATTATAACATATTTCCAGCTACCGGATAAGGATTAATTTCCTCGAAAGGGTCGCCTTGCCTGCCCGGAGGTAGCAGAAGTAGACTCCTGCGGCCACCGGCCGGCCTGTGTCGTCGCGCCCGTTCCAGGCGGCAAGGTACGATCCTGGTTCGAGAATGGAATTCACAATGAGACGCACCAGTTTTCCCCCCACGTCGTAAATGGCGATGGAGGTCTCCACCGTTTCGCCGAGTGAGAATCGCAGTTCTGTGACGGTGCTGAAAGGATTGGGGTGGTTCGGATGCAGGATCGTCGGAACAGCGACTGCCAGATACTCTCCAGTCTCGAATAGGATGCATGATTTTCCGAATAAAGGACGATATACGACTCGGTAGCGATATGTTTTTCCAGGCTGGCAGCTCATATCGAGATATATGAAGGTCAGATCTTCCGGGCCTGCTTCGATCTGCCTGATCTCCCTGAAACATCTTCTCGAAGCCGGGGCGCGCTGGACGGAAAAGACCGCTCCCGCGGTGCTCTTTGAGAGGGTCCATTCGATCCGGATCGATCCCTTTCCACGAAGAACGCTGTGGCTGTAGCACTCAAGTGAGGCGGCATTTACAGAGATCTCCAGTTCCTCTTCGATCTGGCATTCGTTCAGCCCGGTCGCGCCGCACCCGGCCAGAAACACGCGGCAAGCATACCGGCTTCTACTACAAGCAGCCGCTGCATCGGACACCTCCTTACCACAGGCTATGCTCGCGTGGAAACGAGCAGATGGAGCAACGCGTCTTGCAGGTACAGGTTGGCAGAATCAGAGGATGGTGACTGGTCGATATTGGAAGTGGCTGTGGCGGATCGTTCTTCCTATTAAATATAATACATCTATCTCGTTGAATCAAGATGCACGGGACGGGCCGGACCCCGGTCTTGTACCTGCCGGGTAAAAGTTGTACGATGAGCAGGTTCGTGGCGGATATTCGCCGCCGCCAAAAACCAGGTGAGATATAAAGGGGTTTATAAATGAAAATTCTTCGATTGGCTATTGCCGTGCTGATAACGATTATAATTAATAACGGAGATGCATATAGTAATGCTGTCGAATCGGCTCCGGATCTTCCCACCATCGAGAAAAAGGACCTCTGCTCATATGTGAATCCTTTCATCGGTACGCGCGATATGGGTCACACCTTTCCTGGCGCGACTGTGCCGTTCGGGATGGTGCAGCTGAGCCCTGACACCGACACTCTTCTATTCACCTATGGGGATGGATACAACCCCGATGTCTACAGGTATTGCGCCGGGTATCAGTATGACGATCCGACCATCGTCGGATTCAGCCATACACATTTTAACGGGACCGGCCATTCCGACCTCGGCGACTTTCTGCTGATGCCGACGACCGGCCCCCTTCACCTGAATCCCGGCACTGCCGGCGACCCCGGCTCCGGCTACCGCTCTAGCTACACCAAGGAGACAGAGACGGGAAGCCCGGGATACTACGCAGTCACCCTTGATGATTACGGGATAGATGTCGAACTGACTGCTTCTACGAGGGTAGGTTTTCACAAGTATAGATTTACTGGCGCGGGTACCGGCAAGGAGAGAGGGGATGGTGAAGATTCAGTTGCCCATATAATTCTCGACCTGACGCACGGCATCTACAACTATGACGGCAAAGTCATCTGGTCGTCGATCCGCGTCGAGAACGATACCCTTGTGACAGGGATGAGGCAGACCAGAGGGTGGGCAAGGACAAGGACCCTTTTCTTCGCGATGGTCTTATCAAAGCCGATCAGTTCGTACGGGCTCCACAATGGGGAAGATATTGTCTACAACGGATGGTGGAGAAAGTTCGATGAGGACGACAACTTCCCCGAACGAGCCGGTCGCGCTATAAAGGCCCATTTCGATTTTGAGATCGAGGATGGCGATGAGATCCTCGTGAAATTCGCCCTTTCGCCGGTAAGCTCCGCCGGCGCCCTGAAGAATCTTTGCGCCGAACTCCCTCATTTCAATTTTGCCCGCGTTCGAAGCGAGGCCCGCGCCGCCTGGGACAAGCAGCTTTCGAAGATCCGGATCGATGCAGATCGCGATCGAAAGATCAATTTCTACACCGCTCTTTATCATGCATGCATGTCGCCGGTCGTCTTCTGCGATGTCGATGGCAGTTACCGCGGCCTCGATCAGGAGATCCACCGCGACCCTGGCTTTACAAATTACAGTATCTTCTCGCTCTGGGACACCTACAGGGCGCTGCATCCACTGCTTACCATCATAGAACCTGAGAGAACGACCGATATGGTTAAGTCGATACTTGCCCACAGCGAGCAGAGCGTTCACGGCGCCCTTCCTGTATGGTCGCATCATGGCGACGAGAACTGGTGCATGATCGGATATCATGCCGTCTCTGTTATCGCAGACGCCTGGATAAAAGGGATTCGTGGTTTCGACGGCGAGCGCGCCCTTGCCGCCTGCGTCAGGTCGGCAAACTTCGGCGCCTACGACGGCATCGAAGCGTACAGAAAGTACGGTTATGTCCCCGAGGATATAAGCAGCAACTCGGCATCGAAGACCCTCGAATATGCATACGACGACTGGTGCATCTCTCAGCTCGCGGAGTCGCTTGGCAGGAAGGAGATAGCCAGGGAATTCCGCCAGCGCTCTCAGAATTACAGAAATATCTTTGACAAGGAGACCGGATTCATCCGGGCAAGAAACTCCGACGGCTCATGGAAAGAACCTTTCGACCCGCTAAGCGTAGCGGGGCAGGGATATATCGAAGGTAACGCCTGGAACTACTCGCTTTATGTTCCGCATGATGTTCCGGGATTGATAGAGTTGGTCGGCGGCCCAGCCCGCATGATCGAATGGCTCGATTCACTCTTTGTGATGAAAGTCTCCGACGATGATATCGCCCACAGCGAAGATGTCGCCAGGGTCGGGATAATCGGCAATTACGTGCACGGGAACGAACCGAGCCACCACATCGCATATCTCTGTTCATACGTCGGCGCCCCTGAAAAAACGCAGCAGCGTGTTCACGAGATAGTCAACACAATGTACCGCCCCGTCCCGGACGGTCTCTGCGGCAACGACGACTGCGGCCAGATGTCCGCCTGGTATATCCTCAGCTGCCTCGGCTTCTACCCCGTCTGCCCCGGTTCAGCAGAATATATCATCGGCACACCATGTATTGCAGGAGCGAAGATCGATCTGGGCGATGGGAGGGAGTTTGTAGTAGAGGTGAATAATTATAGTTCGGAGCGAATGTATATTGAGTCGATCCAACTTGATGGAAATGAATACCTGGAATCCTCAATAAATCATCAAGAAGTTATTAATGCCGGGAAAATGAACTATCGAATGAAAACCAACTTGTCGAATCAAGATTCTCATGTTCCGAACGAGAGGATTGGAGTCCCATGGTTTCCCCGTGCAAAGGCCTGTAATTTATGATAAAATCGTGATATGGCTTTATCACGATATCCATCTGCCAGCAGACTCTTTGCGGTTTTGTTCGCCGCTGCTGTTTCAGCAGTCTGCCTGATCCTTGCGCCTGGCGTATCTGTATCGGGGCAGGATGATTTTGACGAGCAAAGCAATGCGTCGATCAGTGATCAGCGCGCGGTGCTAGATTCCCTTTTTTCGGCAGGTAATTTCGATTCGGTACTATCGCTCGTGCCGCTCGTTCTCGACCAGGCGCAAGCTGAGGATGATTCCATGGCGATCGGCAGGCTCATTCTCATACGCGGCAGGGCGGAGCTTTCGGCGAGAAAGTACGTCGATGGAATGGCGTCGCTTGATCTGGCGATCCGTATCTCAGAGGCATGCGCAGACACGCTGAACTGGGCGGAGGCTCTCGGGTTCAAGGCTTTCGCCGTGACCTGGCAGGGGCGCTACGACGAGTGCGTGGAACTCAGCCTGAAGAAACTCTCCCTTTCGAGACTGACCGGTAACCGACCGGGTGAGGCGTGGGCCCGAACGGCTCTCGGATACGTCTATCTCCAGCAGGGGAAGCTCGATCAGGCGCGCGAAGAATATACTCTCGCGACGGAGATCTTCACCGCTGAAGGGATGAAACAGGCCGGTCTCACCCCGATGATAGGTCTCGGCAGGGTATATAACACGATGCAGAATGAAGAATCGGCGAGGGATTGTTACCAGAAAGTCCTTGTAGCCGCCAGGGAACTCGGTGACCTCGTCCAGGAGTCGCATGCTGTCAACAACCTCGGGACCCTCGAGTACGTCTACGGCGATATGAGCCTCGCCGTCCAGTACTACCAGAGGGCGACTGAGTTGAGTGAAGCAATGGGGAACGCGCGCGGTATGATAACACCAGCCTCGAACACCGCCCTGGCGATGACCTACCTGGGAAATTACGAAGATGCGGCAGATATCCTTTCATCGGCGATCACGACCTGCGAAGAATTGAATTATCTGGACCTTCTCGGAACAGTGAGAAACAGGCTCGGCGAGGTACGCGTTCTTCAAAAAAGAATGAACGCCGCGGCCCGGCTTTACCGGCAGGTCCTTGGAATGGGAAGCATGCTGAATAACAAGCAGAGGTTCGAAGCGGTCACGGGGCTGGCTGATGCTTTGAATCGAATGGACAGTACTGCCGCCGCAATCGAAGTCCTCGAGGTTGGGCTCGCGTCGCCGTACGTCGAAGAGTACGAAACGAAAATGAATATCATGCTCGCCGGATACATCCGCCGGGAAGGCCGACCCGGAGAAGCGCTCGCCAGGCTGGAGAAGATGGAAAGACAGATCGGTCAAGCCGCCGATATTCAGCAGAAGCTTGAGGCGGCTTTTGAGCTGAGCGCGTCTCTCCGCGCGGCGGGCAGGCCAGCCGAAGCTTACGAATGGTTCCATCGCGCCCTTGACCTGATCGACGAAAGGCGTGAAATGACCGGCTCACACGAGTGGAGGGAAGTGCAAACAGGGAACTGGAGCACTGTAAGCTGCGCGGGAATCGTCCTTGAGTATCCGCCAGATCGGCTTGAAGCAGAGCGTGTGGAAGAGATGTTCAACATATTTCAACGATACAAGGCGAGAACCCTCACTGAGAGGTTGACAGAGCCTCGGCGGCAGGATGGCCCTCAATCTGATCTTTCGAAAATATCTCCGATCTCCCTCTCTGAACTGCGACATGAAGTCCTTGGCCCGGGTGAGCTCTTCCTCGATTTTGTAGTCGGTGATCGTGAGTCGTACCTCTTCGCCGTAACGGCCAAAGCTGTTAGGATGGCTGTTCTTCCCGGCAGGAAATCCGATTTCGCCGCGAGGGTCGGTCTTTACCGCGAAGCTGTGAGTAAGAGGCCGCAAAGCGGCGATCGGGGGGAAGCTGAGATCGATCTTGCCGGTATGAACCGGCAGTTCGGCGACCTGATACTGGGCCAGGTCGGTGATCTTGTACGAGGAGCCAGGCGCCTCCTGATCGCGCCCGATAATTACTTCAGCTCTGTTCCGTTTGGCGCACTCATTATTTCCGATCCAGGCGATCCCGAAAGCGAAGAGCGGCAGCTTTGCGAGTCAAAGGAGAACCAGCAGATCCCCTCAGCTACGATGCTCAAGTGGCTGAGGGTGAGATCCGGCACCGGCAAGAAAATTGACACCCCGGCCCGGATACTTGCTGTCGCTCCTGGAGGCGGAGCGAGATTGAAAGGTGCCGAAGAGGAAGTCGACTTTCTGCGCGGCAGGATTGCCGGTGTCGACATTTTCGATGGAGGGGAAAAAGAATTCTTCGATATGGATAATTCTACAGAAGTGATACATATCGCGACTCACGTGAAGATAGATGATGAGAAGATCTGGCACTCGGGGTTTCTCCTGGGACCGGAAAATGACAACGAAACTTCGACGCTTGAATTCGAACCTGACACATATCTCAGAGCGGGGGATATTGCCGGTGGAAGTATACCGGCCCGTCTCGTGGTCCTCTCCGGATGCGAATCGGCGAGGGGGAAGATCGCTGTCGGTGAAGGGATGTTCGGCCTACCGGCGGCTTTTATTAGCTCCGGCGCCTCTGCCGTCGTGGCGACTCTCTGGCCTGTCGATGATGCCGCGACCGCCGATCTGATGAGAGAGTTCTACAAGGAACTGGCAAAGGGAAAGACTGTCGCCGCAGCTCTTCAGCGCTCGCAAATGACTGTCCGCGGCAGAAAAAAGACGGAGCCCCCTTTTTACTGGGCAGGCTTTGTAGTCATCGGGAACGGGAATATCACTGTCGATCTCGAAGAGAAGGGAGTGATTAGGTATTTACAATATATCGTTCTTTTAATGGTTCTTGTGGCGGGGTTCGCGATCGCCATCGCGGCGGCAAAACGAAAAAATATCATGAAATCTAACGGGAAAATGTGATTTACTGAATCTGAGATGTCTAATGAAGAAGAATACGGTGGACTGACTGACTCTGAACTGGTCGGTCTCGCCAGATCCGGCCGCGACAAAGGCCGGGGAGGTGATGCAACGGCCGAACTGCTGGGAAGATACCAGAAGGCTGTCTACCTGTGGTGCTTCAGGTACGTCAGCGACCACGAGAAGGCGCTGGATTTAAGTCAGGACGTTTTTCTGCGCGCGATTGAAGGGCTCGATTCCTTCGCGGGAAAATCGAAGTTTTCTTCCTGGCTCTTTTCGATCACGAGGAACCGGTGTCTTAACGAGGTTCGGCGAGTCGATCTCCTGGGCGACGGGGAGGGACTCGATGTAGAGCACCTTCCCGGAAGGTTTGCCGGGCCGGACAGGGAGCTGGAGGAGCGCGAGGGAGAAGCGCGGGTCCTCAGCCTCCTGAATACGGCGCTCGAGCCGATGGAAAAGAAGGCGATCTGGCTTAGATGCTATGAGCGGTTGCCTGTAGATGAAATAACGAAGCTTCTTGGCATAGAGACCAGTTCGGGGGCGAGGGGGATGCTGCAGACAGCGCGGAGGAAACTCAGGGCCGTGCTGGAGGAGGGATGAAGTAATGGCTGGAAAATGCGTTGATATAGAAATGATAGCATCGGTTCTGGAACTGCCTGATGACGATCCGAGGCGCCTCCACCTCGGCGAGTGTCCCCGGTGCGCTTCGATCCTGGTAGCTTACCAGGCTTTTATGAAAGCGGAACCGGCCGAGGGATCTGATCCGGCCGGGGCCGAAGAGCGTCTTGGCGCCTTTATCCGTTCTAATATAAATCCCGTCTCTTCGGGCGCTATGTCGGAAGGCGATGCCGTAGAGACTTCCGGTGAAGACCTGGATGAAGATATCGTTTCGGGCAGGTTCATCGAGGAGGAGTCTTCCCCGGACCGTGGATTTCTCGCGGCAGTGGCGGGCGCTCTCTTCGCGAGGCCTGTCTGGATGACCGCTGCCCTGGTGGTGATAGCCGGCGGACTGGTGTGGTGGTCTCCCTGGACGAGTCGGCAGCCTGTCCTCAGGGGCATATCGACAGAAGAAGAGCAGGGGAGCCGCCTCGAGCTGGCCGAACCGGTCGCCATGGAGGACGGGAGCCTTCTGCTTGCCTGGTCGCCTCAGCGTGGCGCTGACAGCTACAAGGTATGCCTCTACAACGCCGATCTGTCGGAGATAACCTGTTTCGAAGCAATACCTGGTGTGACTTTTCTTCTGGAGCACTCGATGGTTCCTTCCGGAGCGCCGGAGAAACTTCTCTGGATGGTAAAAGCTCTCGACCATGGCGATGAGATCGCCATTTCGCCACCTGCCGCGCTTGGACCCGTGCCTCACAAAAAATCTCAAAAATAATTCATCCTCAAATGATTCCCTGTGATTTTCACCTTCCACGTTTGTCATATATATCGTCAGTACTTGAACCACGACGAGGAGGAGTGTCATGAAAAAGGTTGCCGTTCTGTTAATTGTATTGATGATGGTTGTTTCCACAGGTGTCCTCGCCCAGCCCGCGCCGAACGTCGTTTCGGTCGTGCCTGGCCAG
Organism: Candidatus Krumholzibacteriota bacterium; assembly: GCA_016932415.1. Classification (NCBI taxonomy): domain Bacteria; phylum Candidatus Krumholzibacteriota; species Candidatus Krumholzibacteriota bacterium. The sequence goes on along the minus strand of JAFGCX010000007.1, from coordinate 243,203 downwards.
AACGCCCTGAACGCGATGGTCTTCAGTGATATATCGGTGACGTTCGATATCGATATGAACGCTTCGACCATCAACAGCAATTCATTCGTCGTCCACGCGAGATCGACGGGAAAGCATGCCGGGACGATCACCTATAACGGTTCGACAAGGACGGCGACCTTCGATCCCGCCTCCGACTTTATCGAGGGAGAAGTGGTGACTGTCTCCCTAGCCGCCACGATACAGTCGTCTGTCGGCATCCCGATGGCGGATGAATTCGTCTGGTCTTTTACTACGGCGACTGGAGAATGCCGTGGCACTTTCCAGGCCACTACAAGTCTCGATGTGGGGGATAATCCCACTCAACTTTTTGCTGCCGATTTTGACAACGACGGCGATCTCGATATCGCGACTACGAATTATAACGATGACAATATCTCGGTCCTGATAAATAACGGCGACGATACTTTTGCCGACCAGGTGACATACGCCGTCGGTTCATATCCAAAAGCTCTTTTCGCCGCCGACCTCGACAACGACGGCGATCTCGACATCGCGACCGCCAATTACGGTGGTATTAACGCTTCGGTCCTGATGAACAACGGAAACGGCACCTTCGCCACCGCGGTCAATTACACCCTTCCCAGTTATGGTAACAGCATATTCATCGCCGATTTCAACGGAGACGGGTATAACGATCTCGTGGTGGGGACCTGGACAGGTAACGGCGTCTCGGTCCTGCTTAACAACGGCAACGGCACCTTCGCTTCGCAGGTCTGGTACCACAGCGGGACCAACATTACGACGGTCTTCGGCGCCGATGTCGATAACGACGGCGATCTCGATCTTGCCATATCGCATTATACTTCCGGATACGTCGCTGTTCTGAAGAACAACGGAAACGGTACCTTCGCGACGAAGATCGAGTACGATTTCGATTATTACCTGTCCGACATCTATATGGCCGACCTGGACGAGGACGGGTATCTTGATATGATCGTCGGGTATTCGACTCATCCCGATCCGGCGGTGATGATGAATAATGGTGACGGGACGTTCGGCCCTTCCTACACGACATTTACCACGCCATCGACTCCCGACAGGGTCTTCGCCGCTGATATCGACAGCGACGGGGATCTCGACCTGACGACAGCGACCTCTGGCGGCGACGAGATAGTGATCCTTTTAAACAACGGGTCCGGGGCGCTGACCTCCAGTGCAGATTATCCAGTCGGCTACAATCCCCTCGATATATATATCGCCGATATCGATGGCGACGGCGACATGGATCTGATGATGGTGAACCGCGATTCCGATGACGTGACGATACTGCTGAACGAGAACGACCCGCGCGTAATTTCAACATCGCCGGGGTTGAACGAGCTCAATGTTACCGCCGGCACGGATATATCGGCGACCTTCGATGTCGATATGAACGGCTCGACGATCAACGCTTCGACCTTTGTCGTCAACGGAAGATCGTCAGGGAAGCATTCCGGGGCTATATCCTACAGCAGTATGACGAAGACGGCGACATTCAATCCGGCCGAGGGCTTTGAAGAAGGAGAGCTCGTTACCGTTTCGCTTACAGGTGGAATAGAGTCTTCGGAAGGGTTTCCCCTGGCCGGTTACGTCTGGTCGTTCACGATCGAGACGGCAGGCGGTTCGGGAATTTTCGCCACCCCTGTAAATTACGGCGTTGATGAGTATCCCGTCTTTGTCATGGCCGCTGATCTGAACGGCGACGGTTATGACGATTTAGCGTCGGTGAACTCGACATCAAATGATATCTCGATCCTTCTCAACAGCGGCGGCGGCACCTTCGGTTCGCAGTCGGCATACGCCACCGGCATCAATCCCCGCGCCGCCAGCGCCGCCGATTTCGACGAGGACGGCGACCTTGATCTCGCCGTGGCCAACTATGGCTCGTACAGTGTATCGATCCTTAAGAACAATGGAAGCGGTGCCTTCGGATCGCAGGTCTCCTACGGGGCGGGAACCGGGCCGAGTTCGGTCTTTGTCTCCGATTTCGACGGTGACGGCCATCTCGATATCGCCGTCCCTAACGAATATTCAGATGACGTCTCGATCCTGATCAATAATGGAAACGGCACATTCGCCGCGCAGGTAGTTTACGCGGTAGCGGCCTATCCGAAGGCGATTTCAGCAGGTGATCTCGATCGCGACGGGGATATCGATATTGCCACGCTGAGTAACACCTCCGCCGAAGTATCGGTGATTTTAAACAACGGGGATGGCACTTACGGATCCCACGCGGAATACGGGGTGGGTACCAACGCCTATTCTCTCAGCATCGCGGATCTTGACGGCGACGGCGACCTGGAAATAGTTACGGCGAACCATACAGATGACAACGTCTCCGTTCTGACCAACAACGGAGACGGCACTTTCGCCACTGACGCGGTCTATCCCGTTTATAACGGGCCGAGTTTCGTGTGCGCCGGCGATCTTGACGGCGACGGCGACCAGGACCTCGTGGCGGCGAGTTATCTCGGATCGAGAGTCTCCATTCTGCCGAACTATGGAAACGGCACTTTTTCGCTGCAGCGTACCTGCGCTACCGGGGCAGGGCCGCTTGCTGTCTGTGCCGCTGATTTCAACGGCGATGGTAAGCTCGATCTTGCGACAGCGAATCATACTTCATGGGAGGTCTCGGTGCTCATGAGCGTCGACCCGCCGCATGTCGTTTCGACGACGCCATCGAGAAACGAACTCAATGCCGCGCTCGGCACGGACATTACCGCGACTTTCGATATCGATATGGACGGTTCTACCATAAACGCCGGCACATTCATCGTAAACTCAAGATCGACGGGACTGCACGCGGGAACTGTCAGTTATGACAACCCTTCAAAAACGGCGACGTTCTATCCCGCTGAAGATTTCGACGATGGAGAAGTGGTCACTGTATGCGTTACCGCCGGGGTAAAATCGTCCGAAGGCGCGTTCATGGAAAGCAGCTATATATGGACTTTCACCGCCGTAGCCGGCAGCGGTTCAGCGATTTTCGCTCTCGATTCCAATTATGATCTGGACAATGCCCCAAGATCGATCCAGGGGGCTGATCTCGATGGCGACGGCGACATCGATCTGGCTGTGGCGAACCGGAATTCCCATAACGTCTCGGTCCTGCTCGGCGACGGCGACGGCACGTACGCTACGCAGGTCCTCTATCCTGTCGGCGATTATCCGGTCTTCATCTTCGCCGCCGATCTTGACGGAGACGAAGATATAGATCTTGTGACAGCGAACACCGGGACGGACAACGTCTCCGTCCTGCTCAATAACGGAAACGGCACCTTCGCTTCGCATGCCACATATTCGACAGCCAATAATCCGGTTGCGGTCTTTGCCGCCGATCTCGACGGCGACGGAGATATCGATCTGGCGACGGCGAACCTTGTCGATGTCTCGGTCCTGAATAACAACGGTAACGGAACGTTCGGACCGCAGGCAGCTTATCCCTCGGGGACCTACCCTAGTTCGATCGACGCGTCAGATCTCGATGGCGACGGCGATCTCGATATCGCCGTGACGAATTACAACTCCGACACAGTCTCGCTTCTGTTTAATAACGGTCATGGTGTTCTAAGCTCTCCGGCGACGCTCGCCGTCGGCGACGCGCCGAGCTTTATCGTCTCGGCCGATCTCGACGATGACAGCGATCTTGATCTTGTCGCGGTAAACCGCGCGGACAATGATCTCTCGATCCTCTTTAACAATGGAAACGGATCATTCGCCCCACAGGTGACCATTCCAACCGGAAGCGGCCCCACAGCGGTCACAGCCGCTGACCTCGATGGCGACGGCGATCTCGATCTTGCTACCTCGAATAATTCTTCTCACGATGCCACCCTTTATCTTAACGATGGTTCGGGCACCTTTACTCACCAGGCGGATTATTCTGCCGGCAGCGGACCGTACGGTATCTTTGCCGCTGATCTTGACGGTGACAGGGACCTCGACCTAGCCGTAATGAACTACTCTTCGGGGGATGTCTCGATACTCCTCAATCAGAATACCTATTTCGTGACACTTCCCATCAATACCACGGGGATAGATATACCGTTCATCTACGGGCCGCACACCCTCGCCGTGATCAACTTCGCGTCAGAGACTCTCGACAGCCTGAGGATCGTCGCTCACATGAACGATATCCCGCCGCACATTCCAAGATTCAGCAACTGGGTCCACAGGTATTACGAGATCACGCCCTATCCTTCCGGGGCGACGTTCGAAGCGGATATCACGCTTTTCTATGATCAGGAGGAGTTCGACGCTTCCGGACTCGCCGATGAATCGCTTCTTCATCCCTACAGGTATGACGAATTGGAGACGGAGTGGCAGGTCCAGTACGGATATTTCGACGTCGATGAAAATTCCGTATTCTGCGGCGGCGTGACAGAGTTCTCTGTCTGGGGCTTTACCGGTTCGGAGAGCATTACCGGTGACGACGACCAGTTGCCGGCAGCGAGCGCTCTTTTCCAGAACTATCCCAATCCGTTCAACCCGGCGACCCGGATACAGTATGCTCTCGACGAGCGTTGCCACGTAAGGCTCAGCGTCTATGACGTTGCAGGCAGGAAGGTGGCTGTCCTCGTCGACGAGACGCAGGAGATCGGATACAGATCGGTAATGTGGAACGGCCAGGACCGCCTGGGTAACCATGTGGCAAGCGGCGTCTATTTTTACCGGCTTGAAGCGGGCGCCTTTACCAGCACGAAGAAGATGATCCTGCTTCGATAGATCACGATTTTTGATCCGGGGGAAGGGGTCGGTGAACCCGGCGCCGGGCAGAAGAAGGTCCGGCGGCCGGGTTTTGCCTTATCTTCATCGATGGGACAGGCTGCCGGGAAGCAGGAGGCGGATCAGGATAACCGTACCTCCTGTTTTTTGTAAGTTTTTGAAACCCTTTGGACAGGAATCTATTTTATCCGTAAATCCCTATTGAGTCCATGCATATCCGATCTTCATGAAGAAAGTACGGTCTGTCTGCGTGAGATCGATCTCTCTGGGGTCGTGATCCGGAACATATTCACGCCCTCCATAGAAGGTGTCAGAGTATCCGAGGAAAAGCACAGTCTGCGGGTTGATCTTGTACGAGAAAAGAAGCTGGTTGAAGAAATTCTCCGTGACCTGGTCGACATCATCGATATAGAGACCGGCATTCCTCTTGTAGTGCCTGTACTGGCCGATCCACCTGAAAAATGTCCTGCGGTTGAACTGGTACACCATGTTCACCCGGCTGATATTAGCGTCATAAAGGCGGCCCTCATCGACGTTGAACAGCTCGTAGGTGTGGTCTATGCCGAGGGCGAGGTGTCTTCCTATCTTGTAGTCGATCACAGGATTTAGCATCATACGGACGCCATCCCGCTCGTTTGAGTAATCGATCGCTTCGCGTATGATGCCGTTTAAGTATATGCTCATCGCTCCGAATGGATAAAACCCCATTGTATAATGCAACCCCTTGAGATAAAAATCCTCACTCCCGTATCTCTGCACGCGTCCGAAACCGATAAGGTCGATCATCGACTGCTTCTTTCCGCGGTAGTTGGCCCACCATGAATAACCGGTAAGAAGCCTCTGCCCTGAGAAATTATGTTCAGTCTCGTGACAGGCGCCAAAGTTGAGCATGTTCCACCAGTGATCTGGATCGTTATTCCATGTGTACCCCCACCCATTCTCCGTATAGATGTAGTCTACACGCGGAAAGAATCCTATATCGGTACGGAACTGAGGGCTGAAAGCCCTGGTGATCGAGTACCAGTCGAGGCTGCGGGTACCGTGGAGGTAGTATATCTCGCCAGCTCCACCCTCAAGGGTTTCCACGGGCTGTCCGAAATCAGTGGCGACCTGCTCCGGGTAGCTCGTGCTCGAACCCATGAACATGATAGCGACCTGGTCAGTCTTGGTGAATTTAAGTTTCCCGTCTACCACGCCGACACGGTTGTAATAGTCCTTGCCTTCACGGTCTGATATGAGGAACCCGATATTCGAAGAAGATCTTACGTCTCGCCTGTATCTCAGGACTGTGCCGATAGACTTCTGGTCGAGAGAGGTGCCGTCGGAGAATTCCTGGGCGGGAAAGGTAAGGTTCGTAATCTTATCCTGAACTGCGAGAAAGCCTATAGCACCGCGGCCCTCTTTGCCTGTGAGCTTGATCCCCCAGTCTGGATCGCTGAAGTTTCTTGTATGGACAGTCCGCATATGCGTGTTGAAAAAATCCGCGCCTTCGAGGAAGAAGGGGCGTTTTTCCGAATAATCGAGAGCGAACTGGGTATTGATATCGAGCTGCATCGCGTCAGATTCCACCTGTGAAAAATCGGGGTTACCAGTCGCGCTGAGCGTCATGCTGGGAGTAAAGCCCCATCTGGCTGTTATACCGGGGGAGAAGGATTTTTCCTTCTCAATGAAATCACCGGAAGTATGAGCCTCTCGTTCCTGGGCGAATATCCCCGAAACAGTCGGTGCTATCTCGATGTTGTTGCCGGGGTTGACCCTGGCGAATCCCGATATCTTCTGAGCCTGGCACATATAGCAGTTGTTATTCCTGTCGCGCGCCCAGAGGCCTATGTGATGTCTCACGTCGCGGGGGTATGAACGGACAAGGTCGAGGCCCCAGACCTGGTCGAAGTCTGTGCGCTGGAAACTGAGGCTGTTGAACGGTATTGCCATTTCCACAATATAGCCGTCGGCTGTTATCCGTCCGGCCGAGTCCCAGATCGCGTCCCACGCGTTGTTTCCTCCCATCTCGCTTTCGATCATATCGCATTGCACGCCGAACGGATTTCCGAGGTATCCGTAGTCGCGCCTGCCGTCGTTGAAAGTGTCGATGAATATCGCCACCCAGTCGTCGTCCCAAAGGTCGTCGCGGTCGCAGTAACGGGCCCGTATCTGCGAAGGATCTGGATCGAGCGCCACGAACGCGACGTAGAGATTCGATTCATCGTAGATGAGATAGACTTTCATGTCGACCGGCGCGGGGATATTCTCGCCCGGCTCGACCTCCGTATTGACCATCAGTTCAAGAGCGTCTTTCCAGGCCGCTTCATTGAGAACAGCATCGATCTTCATCTTTGCGGCGCTATGGGGGACCTTGAAAGGATCGTCCTGACTTCCCTTTCCCGCGTTGAGCGCGTACGCTTGTCCGAAGGGTGGAATCGCGGCTAAAGCTGTTGTCAGGATTAGTACAGCCACGGCATAACGGATGGTTTTTTTCAACAGGGGCCTCCCGAGTGACGGTTAATTAGCTGCTTATTAATTTAATACGAAAAGTACATGAGTTGGTTCCGAAATGTAAGTATCTGCCGCGAAGATTTATTCCCGGTGTCACAAGGCGCATAAAGCAGTTGCGGTTTTCGAATGGGTTGTACTATCCTCACGCCATGTGATCTTTTTGTTCAAAGATTGATATATCGGGTGGGGTATGGCGTGGAGAAAGACAGGTTCCACAGGCTCATCGAAAGGCTGTCGGCATGCTTGGCGAACGCAATAACGTTGTGGTCCATTTCAAAGATGGAAGGGTCCTTAAGGGATTCACGCATGATTTTCTTCCCGAAAGGCCTCTTTTCCACCTGAATGTCGCACTCGAGGGACAGGCGTCAGACGTCAGGGATATCAAGGTCGCCGATCTCAAGGCGGTCTTTTTTACAAAGACCTTCGAGGGGAACAAAAGTTACAAGGAGAAGAAGAGCTTCGAGCAGCGCGAAAGCACGACATACCATGGGATCAAGATAAAAGTGGATTTTAAGGACGGCGAAGTGATACGCGGCATGTCGCTTGGGTACAACAAGCATAAGAAGGGGTTCTTCGTCATACCGATCGACCCGAAGAGCAATAACAACCGGATCTACGTTGTTATGGACGCCACGGCGAAAGTCGCTGTCGGGCCCGCTGCCGAACAGTGATGCTCCTTGACGGCAAAGATTGAGCAGACAGCTCTATCTGCCAAGTTTTTTTATCGCCCCCCACGATGATTCATCAGCGGCAATATCATCATCAAAGTAGAAAGGCTTGCTTGTCAGGCCGCAGTCGCACCTTCCGCACGTGTTCGCGTTAAGCAGGTAATACCTCGCGTCTGTCATGGGAGACGCGAGTGTAAGAACCAGAGATCCATCACCAATGGGGTTAGGCATTGATTCGATCACTTCAATCATATCCTCTGGATGTTCTATTGCCTGAACATACCCGGAGATGAAACGGTTTTCCGCGCTGTCAATGAGCGGCTCGAAACGCGCGACAAGGATCGTACCGGTAGCAAGCCCTATCCCGGTAAGCCTCGGTATATATGGTGTTATTATTCCGCAGTATTGATTTACGCAGAACATGTTATCCACCTGCATCTCTGTTTCGACGCCAAGGCATGTCGTCGCCGCTATCGACTCTGTGTCGCCGTGCGGGATCACGGTGATCTGCGATGGATTGGAATTCATCGCCAGAAGATCTGTTCTGTGCGTCCAGAACCAGTCTGTCTGGCATGGATCAAAACACCATGAGGCTCCCGGCGCTACCCATGGCGTGATCGGATCGATCGTGATACCGAATATCGGATTCAGTTCGTAGTCGATCAGAACGACATTGTCAGGCAGGTCGATCTGGAATTCGAGACACATTGCGCCCTCGGCGTCTGGATAGATGAATATCCAGCAACTGAAAAGTTCAAAAGGAGATGAAGGCTCGGCGTACATATGGCATCGATCAGTATCTGACCAGAGACTGATCGTTCCACCTGATTGCGCCGCCGCGCCGGGGAGGAGAAAGACAGATATAAAGATCAAAACAATAGCAAGTCTCATATTCCACTCCTTCCAGACAGGCACACGAAAGCCCTGGCCAATGTGAATGTTCCACCCGCTTGATTCATGACATTAATGATGGGTTATCGCTGATAAAATGATAATCGGAATCGATGAATATGTCAAGGGGCTCTGATGTCTGTGAAAATCACTGATCAGATCGTTTGGATTAAGATGGACACTGCAATCTTATCTGGTTAGTATTGTCCGGGGCAGGGCGGCATAACAAAGAGGGCACCCTTTAAATATTGATTGTGGAGAAGGTTCTTGATAGGCAAAACGATATCTCATTACAGGATCACAGGGAAGATCGGCCAGGGAGGAATGGGCGTCGTCTACAAGGCCGAGGACATGAATCTGAAGCGTGTTGTGGCGCTTAAGTTTCTCGCCTCTCGCGCTCTTGGGACAGAAGACGAGAGAACCCGGTTCATGAACGAGGCGAGGGCCGCCGCGTCTCTCAATCACCCCAATATCTGCACGATTCATGAGATTGCGGAAGCCGACGGCCAGTCTTTTATCGTAATGGAATATCTCGAGGGGGAGGCTCTCGAGAGCCGAATAAAAAAGGGAAAACTCTCCACAGGTGATACGCTTGAGATCGCCAGCCAGATCGCTGAAGGGTTGAGAGAAGCACACCGTCATGGGATAGTACACCGCGACATCAAACCTGCAAATATAATGATCACTGCGAGCGGAAGGGTGAAGATAATGGACTTCGGCCTCGCGAGCGCTCCGGGCGGATCGAAGTTGACAAAGGAGGGCACGACGCTTGGTACAGTCGCCTATATGTCGCCCGAACAGACACATGGATCGCCGGTCGATCACAGGGCTGATATATGGGCGTTCGGCGTGATCCTGTACCAGATGCTATGCGGAGAACTCCCTTTTCGCGGCGATTACGATCAGGCGATAATCTATTCGATCCTCAATGAAAATCCAAGACCGCTCTCTGAATACGGCGTAAAGATGCCAGCGGGACTGGAGGCGATCGTTGATAAAGCGCTGAAGAAGGATCCGGAGGAACGTTATCAGGAGTTCGGCGCGCTGATCAACGATCTGGGCTCTGGCAAGAATCCTGTTGATATGGGAGTAAAATCCTCCGGTCGAAGAGCTGGTTTTTTCAATCCGACAAGGCGCTTCATCAGGGGAGCGTTGATGGTCGTCTTCGCGGCAGTTTTCGTTATCGTAAAATTCTGTCCTCGCGATGGAGGAAGCTCTATAGAATCGATCGCGGTTCTCCCGCTCGAGAACCTCTCCGGAGACCCGGACCAGGAATATATCTCAGATGGGATGACGGAATCTCTCATTACCGAACTTTCACAGATCAGTTCTCTGAGGATCATATCGAGAACGTCGGTGATGCAGTACAAGGACTCGGAAAAATCCCTTCCCCAGATCGCACGCGAACTCGGAGTCGACGCGGTCATTGAGGGTTCCGCGATACTTGTCGGCGACAAGATAAGGATCACCACGCAGCTTATCGATGCGAAGACAGACCGCCATCTCTGGGCGAGGGATTTCGACCGGGAATTCAGGGATGTCCTGTCGCTGCAGAAGGAGGTGGCGATATCGGTCGCAAGGCAGGTCAGGGCGGTTCTTACGCCCGAGGAGGAAGCTGTTCTCGCCACCGCTGAAACGGTCGATCCGGAAATCCAGAAGCTGTATCTCAGGGGCCGTTACCACATCGGGAGGTTGACGGTAAAAGATCAGAGGCGGGGGATCGAGTTGATGAAGCAGACCATAGATAGATCTCCTGATTACGGGCTTGCTTATGTCGGCATTGCCGAGGCATATAACAATCTTATCGTTCTTGATGGACTCAGCTCGACGGAAGGTTGGCAGGAATCGAAGAAGTGGGCCGAGCGTGCGCTCGAGATAGATGATTCCCTCGGCGAAGCGTACCTGATGATCGCCGATGTCAAAGCCCTCTACGAGTGGGATTGGGTGGAAGCGGAGGAATATTACCGGCGCTGCCTTGAACTCAGTCCGGGATCGGTCACGGGGCTTCTGTGGTACGGGAATTACCTGATTTTTCTCGGCCGCGACGAAGAAGCGCAAAAACTCATTGAGCTGGGAGACAGGCTCGGTCCGAACGATCCTGGAGTGCTTCTCAATCTGGCGGGGGTCTACGACCGGCTGGGGATGAACGAAAAGGCTGAAAAGGAATGCAGGGAAGCGATCGACCTGTTCCCCGAATTCGTCCATTCCTATTATCTTCTAAGCGAGATATGTTTGAAGCAGTCGAGATTGGATGAGGCGCTGAGCGTACTCCACGAAGGGATCGCTCTTTCACCGGCTCCTCTCGACAGTTTTCGCCTGGCGATATTTTACGCGAGGACGGGAGAGGACGAAAAGGCGGGAGAACTTCTGGAAGATATGTTGGAGCTTCCCGAAGATGAGATGCTCCGTGGCTATCTCTCGATGACGTATCTGCAGTTCGGGAATCTCGATTCCGCGTTTGTCTGGCTGGAAAAAGCTTACGAAAATCGCGACCAGTTTCTTGTGCAGATATATGCGGGAGAGAACTGGGCCGCATTGCGTGATGATCCGCGCTACAGTGATCTCTGCCGGAGAATTGGATTTCCCGGCTGCGTCAACTAGGTTTTACCTGATCCCGATCGGCCTGTTGCCCCACAACCCCGTACTCAGATATTTTTCTCCGCCGTCAGGCAGGATGACGACATATAGCTTGCCCGCGCTTGATCCTCGCTTTGCTATTCTTATCGCCGCTTCGATCGCCGCTCCGGATGAGATGCCGCAGAATATCCCTTCTCTCGACGCGAGCAGCCTGGCTCCGGCGATCGCCTCCCCTTCCGTCACTGGGATCACTTCGCTGATAATATCGCGGTTGAGGATCTTCGGGATGAAACCTGCTCCGATCCCTTCTATCGAATGTGGCCGCGCCGCTTTTCCGCTGAGCACCGCTGAAGCTGCCGGTTCTACAGCGTAGACCTCGATGGTGTTTTTTCTCGATTTGAGAAACTCACCGAGGCCGGTTATAGTTCCCCCCGTACCTACGCCGCAGATGATCCCGTCGACCTTTCCGCCAGTATCTTCCCAGATCTCCGGGCCTGTCGTCTTTCTGTGCGCTTCCGGGTTCGCCGGATTTTCAAACTGCATCGGTATAAACGCCTTATCCGTCGCGTGGGCAAGTTCCATCGCCCTGTCCACCGCTCCGGACATCCCGACATCCTTTTTTGTTAGCACGATCTCAGCTCCCAAAGAAGCAAGTATCTGCCGACGTTCAGCGCTCACCGATTCGGGCATGACCGTTTTCATGCCATATCCAAGCGCCGCAGCTATGACAGCCAGCCCTATCCCAGTGTTTCCGCTGGTCGCCTCGACGATAGTTCCTCCAGGTTCAAGCCTGCCGGACCTTTCCGCGTCCCTTATCATTGAAAGAGCTATCCGATCCTTGATGCTGCCACCGGGGTTGTACTTCTCGAGTTTTACAGCTATTGAGGCAGTCGATCCCGGCGCGAGATTTGACGTCAGGACAAGCGGCGTTTTTCCGACCGTTTCCACGAGGTTCCTCATAATGGCGATCCTCCCGCGTTTTCAGTTCCTTCTCCCTCGATAATCCGCTCGAGGTGATACATCCTTTCCTCAAGCCTTCTGATCACTCCGAGCAGGGGGTCGGATATTCTGTCGTGTCTGAGATCTCCATCGCTGTTGTCCCTGTGAGAGATCACTTTCGCCGGTACTCCTACTGCGACGCAATTGCCAGGGACGCCCTTGACTACTACTGATCCCGCTCCTATCCGCGCGTTTTCTCCGATGACGACCGGACCGAGGATCTTTGCTCCCGCTCCTATGACGACTCCCGATTCGATCGTCGGATGCCGTTTCCCTCTGCTGAGACTCACTCCTCCGAGCGTGACTCCCTGGTAGATGACGACGTCGTCACCGATCTCGGCAGTCTCACCGATCACTACTCCGGCGCCGTGATCGATAAAGAGTCTTTTTCCTATCCTGGCGCCTGGATGTATCTCGATTCCGGTGATGAGACGGGAAAAATGGGAGATGAAACGGGCGGGAAAGAGCATGCCCTTTCGCCACAGAAAGTTCGTGAGCCGGTGATGGAACACGGCGTGTAACCCAGGGTAGCAGAACAGGATGACGAGCCAGCCTGTCGCGGCCGGGTCCCTTTTGAAAGCTACAGAATAGTCTTCTCTGATCCTTTTAAACGTATTCAACCAGAACATCGCGCGTCATCTCCCTTTTGTCGCCTCGTCAGGGTCCCGAACAAAAAAACGCCACGGAATCTCTTGTGGTCTGAGAATCCGTGGCGCCTTGAAAAATATGAATGAGTCATGAAAAGACTATATCAGGGCAGAGGAAACCACCACCGCTATTTGAGCGGGGTACAACAGCCGTCTAAATGCCCTTTCTGTCTCTTCATGCTGGTAATATTCTACTCCTGTTTTGCTGTTTTGTCAACTACCGTATTTTCTGAATAGCAGGTTCAGAGAGATAGAACGGAAGAAATCTGGTACCGGCTGGCGACAGTCAGATCCACTTCACCGCCGAGAACCGCCCTGTGCGTGGCAATGGCGACCCGGGGAGTGTTGTTCTGTTCGGAGAGATGCGAAAGGCATGCCCACCTGAGCTTTCCCCTGAATGCCGGTGCCAGAAGCTCCGCCGCCTCGATGTTGGAGATATGCCCGCCGCTGCCACTGATCCTCTTTTTCAAAAAGTGGGGATATGGTCCATTCTCCAGCATCGAGACGTCGTAATTGCTTTCGAGGAAAACACCGTCGAGGCTGGCGACAAGTTCGTGCAGGCCGCTGAACAGGTGGCCAAGGTCAGTCATTATACCGAGCCTGGCGCGCCCGTCGCTGACTATAAAGATGGCGCCGTCGACTCCGTCGTGGGGCGTAGGGATCGTCTCGATCGTCGTATCGTTGAAAGAGAGTATCTCTCCCGCGGTGAAATTACAAACGCGGCCGAGCCTGCCAATTGAACCGAACGAGGCTATCTTTTCTCGCGTTTTCTCGGTCATCCAGAGGTCATGTCCGAATTTTCTGCTGAATACACCTGCGCAGCGGGTATGGTCCGAATGGTCGTGCGATATCAGGACGCAGTCGACGTCTCGGATATCCCGGCCGATCGACCTGAGGCGCTGCTCCGCCTGTATGCCGCTGATCCCCGCGTCGAAGAGGATCCTGAGGTCATCGGTCTCGACGTATATGCAGTTGCCGTTGCTTCCCGATTGTAATGAGACAGCTTTCATCACGAGCGCTTTCTTTCTGATCGATCGACCGGGAGATACTACACCATGGCAAGTAATATCTCAATGAATCGTTCTTGAAATCCGGTGGGTTTCCCGATAAAATCAGAGTGGCTTGGAAAAGTGGCAGTTGATATTACTGTGACGATCCAGGTTAAAGCGAAACGCGACTTAAGGGACATCTTAAATTTAAAACAGGAGTGTCATCATGAGATCGGTAGCGATCGTTACCATGCTCGTATTCGTACTTGCGTCGGCAATGGCGTTGATCGGCTGCGGCGACAGCCCGGCCGGCGGAGGTGGAGGCGATGGTGATACCGATCCGCCTCTTGTCAGTATAACTTCCCCTCTCGAGGGAGAGGATATCCTTTCGATAGTGAATATATCAGGCACGGCGACTGATGGTACAGGTGTGGATACGGTATATTTTGAAGTGACGGATCTATGTGGCGTTACCCTGTGGTCTGACACCGACGCGACATCGCCGTACGGAGTTGTTTGGGACGCTGCCGCGGCCCAGGATGGGAACTACCGCGTCTGTATGGCCGCGAAAGACGATGAAGGAAATATCTCTGATTGGACCTGTGTCACAGTGGTAAAAGGAATTATTACAGCGGAGATAACGGGGTTCTTTCCCCACGCTGTATATGGAGGCCGTGAGATAATGGCTATCGGGTCTGGTTTCGGAACGAACACCGGCACAGTCTCGGTCTTCGGATATGACGCGGTCGTGAACGACTGGACCGACACGACTGTTACTTTCGTAATGCCAGGACTGGTTCCGGAAGAGACGATCGTGTCGATGGAACTTCTGATCGACTGCAGATGGAGAGTGCAGAGCAGCGTCGATGTCACCTCTTCGGGAATCATCAGGTTGACCAATAATGTCGCCGAAGAGATGCAGCCGTGCTGGAGCGCTGACGGCACGTATGTTTATTTCGCATCCGCTCGCACGGGGAACTGGGATATCTGGCGCATCTCTATCGATGGTACCGTACTGCAACAGGTTGCCAGCAGCCCCGATTTCGACGCGATGCCTGCGGTGAACCCTTCCAGCGGAGAGGTCGCCTGGGTTTCCAACCGGAATCACCTTGGTAACAATCCTGACGGCGACTACGAGATCTTCACCGGATTCTCATGCGGGGCCGGAGCGATATGCACGATGGTGATGTTTACGAACGACAACGACAATAATAATACCCCCGCCTGGTCGCCATCAGTCCATGGCGGGTATTCGCTTCTCTATACCCAGTTTTACGATCCGGAAGATGACGGCACTACCGTCCCGATCGTCTTCATGTACTCTGTTTCAGGCACAGATTCGATCGGCGCGGGGATGGCAGGCTGTTTCTCGGGAGATGGACAATGGGTCGTCTATCAGGACAATAACTATCAGATAAGAAAGAAGCAGATAGGGACTGTTATGCCGATCGTCCTTACGCGCGGCCAGAGCGATTTCAATCCGGACTGGGGAAGAGCGAACAACAGGATCGTCTTCACCAGGTACTATAACGGATATCCGGCGATATTCGTAATGGAGGCGGATGGCTCCAACGCTCAACCTCTTATTGCTCATCATGGGATATACGAAAGCGAGGCGAAATGGTCGCCCGATTGTTCGATGATAGCCTACAAGGGGCACAGGACAGGTAACTCCGATATCTACGTCTACGAGGTGCCGTAAATATCACGCGCCTCGACCGGAGGATATCTTCCGGGAAGTAGCTGGTGATTGAGAATCTATGGATAAAGAGAAAGGTTCCAATCATCTTATTATGACGATCTTGGCGTGAGCTTTGCCGCTTTTTCCGCTGATTCTTAAGAAATATACTCCGCTCGCAGCCTTTTGTCCAGTGTCGCTGTTTCCATCCCATTGCGCCGTCTGATACCCGTCACTGACGAACAGGTCGCGCGCCAGAGTCCTCACGCGTCTTCCCGCGGCGTCGAACAGTTCGATAGATATCCTGCCGCTTGTATCGAGATGATATTCTATATTCACCTGCTCGCAGAACGGGTTGGGCCAGACTCTCGTGATGAAGAGGTTCGCTGTTTCGGTCCACGTATTGAAAGGTTCTATATCGCCCGGCGTCCACTCGAGAGAGGTGAATATCTTTTTCATGTAATGACTTCTGACTTCGTCTCCACGCATCGCTCTTGAGTAGAAACGGAATTCGTCAATATCTCCGCTGAACGAGACGTCATCGAGACTTCCAAGAAGAAGAGAGGCGGGATCGATCTCGACCGGGCCGACCTGGTTATATCTTGTATTGCTTTTCTGGCCATCGAGATAGAGGTCGATATTTGTCCCGTCATATACTGCTGCGATATGATGCCAGATTTTCCCGGTGACGTGAGCTGTTTCGAAAGCTCCTCCGTTTATTCCGCCGGCTCCGACTGAGAAATTCGGCGTACCGTTATCTATATAGAGGCCGAACCCTTGCGATCCGCTCCATCTGCAGGCAAGCGGCTGGATCGTGTCGACGCTCTCGCATCGAAACCATACTTCAATTGAAAAACTGTCGGCTGTCGTTGGACCGTTCCATTCAGAAGGCTGAATATAACCGCCGGGAGAGAATCGGGCGACATTGCCAGGCATCGACATGTCATAGCGGCGTCCCGGGCAGCTTCCTCCTGGAACTGAAGCGAAGAGACCGAAGCCGCTGTTCCCGTTTCCGGAATAATCTATAACTGAATCGGCGCATGGATCGATCAGCCACTCGAGGAGCAGTTCTGGATCGGGAGGGTCTTGACTGGCAGCGGCGTAGCTGTTAATGAGGCAAGTTCCCGGATCACTGGCCGAAGCCGCCCCTGGATTGCCGCAGTACATATAAAGAGTCCCTTCAGAGGTCACACCTTCGACTTTCACCGAGATGTCGATCGTCTGTCCGAGCCCCGCGTTGATGAAACCTCCGTCACCGTGAAGAAACAGTTCGGAAGGCTTGTCCATCCAGCAGCACGATGTCATCTCCGACGACCCATAACTCCATAACGCCCGAAATTCCGGATCGGCGCCCCGGACCCTGACAGCGTAGTTATGCGAATATTCAGAACCGGTAGTAATTTCACGAGATTCCTGCCAGGTGATTCCCAGGTTGTCGCTACGGTACAGGATGATCTCCCCTCCGTCCATTCCGTCATCCGCGATGGGAAGGTAGGCAAGTATCGCGCCGTCGTCGGTCAGCGCCAGGCAGCCCCTGTCGAAGAGGTGATCGCATGGCGCCAAGCGGGAACTTTTCCATATTTCCTCGTCAAACCTCGCCACCCGCCACTCTCCATCGCCCGGTTCGCCTGTCTTGTCCCACGGACCCGTGTTGAAGAGGATATATGGAGCGTTATCATCGTCAAGTATCATGTCGCTGACGTGGCTTGAATTATTTTCGCTGTCGTAGACAAGATCACAGGCATCAAGGCCGCAGGGCGGCACTGCGGCGATCGATCCGTCCCTGTGTTTAAGAGTGACAAGATCGTTGTCGGAGTAGATATAGTAGATATTGGAATAGAGGTTTGTGCCATAGTCGAATGGGTTGAACGCTATGTGAAAACTTCTCACAGGCGTTTCGGAACCTGTCTCGGTTATGGCGTAGATATATTTTCCTGTCTCATGTATGAGCTGTCCCGCGTCTGTCCAGTTCTCGCCGCGATCTTCCGATATCGTATATACCCAGCTCGCAGTCCTGTCCTGGGCGGTCTTCTGCCTGAAAGAGAGGATGATCCTTCCCGGGGAGAGCATGTATGGTTCAGGATAAGTAGCTTCTTCGGAAATGAGCGGTCCTGGCGACCAGCTTTCTATCGACTCGGGAAATTCCGATCGGACCATCTGGATCGGATGGTGATGGCAACCGAAAAAGACGTAGATATAACCATCGTCGTCTATCAGGATCGACGGGTTTCCGTGGGCATCGTCAGGGATCCGGGTCCGTCCACAGATAACAGGGGGAGAGAGTCTTTTTGTCTCATGGTCGTAGTACTGTATCGCGGGATCCCTTCCGAAATCTCCATATACGAAATAAGTCCTGTCATGCAGCCCGGTATACCTGATAGCGTTCGGCCTGGTATTGGTGTAAAAAGTGGCTGCCGGACCGTGATACTGTTCCCAATCGCTCAGTTCGCAGCAGGCGTACCAGGCTCCATTTGTGATCCTTTTGTCATCTATCCAGCAGGGAAGCACGCGGTGCGTGCCACCGACGGTATAAATAAAACGGATGTCGCTGCCATCTATTGATACCCTGTTAAGGCCTAGTATATCTTCTCCGAGGATCAGGTCGAAATGTCCGGTGATGATCGCTTCCGGTGAGCTCTCTATCGTCAGTGGTATCCTGAATCTCCAGTCGCTGTTCCACCATTCGATGCCCTCTGTCGCGTTCGCGCCCCCGGTATCCGGGCAGAACAGAATTGCCGCCAGGACTGAAATGAGTGGGATAAAAAGACATTTTATTTTTTTAATAACGGAAATATCGTTCTCCCGTTCCTGCTCAAAATCACTCCGAATGCTTCAGCGCTCTCTCAGGATATATGAAATCATCTGCTATAAGCTCGAACATCATCGGGTCGCTCCAGTATTCTCCATGAGTGAACCTTCGGCCTTTACGCCTGTAGGAGCAGCGGATATTCCTTACTTTGTCGTAATAATCGAGATGCCCGCTGATCGGGTCGCCCTCGTCATGGAAGTTGTACCATCTTATATCATCGAAGATCCTTTTGAACGGCGAATCGAGGAGGTACGGGGCATTCGAATCGTCGAACCACTTTTTCTGCTTGAAGCTGTGAAAGTTCTCAAGCATCTGTCCCCTCAGGAATTGCTCTTCCGGCGCCTGTTCCCTGAGGAAAAAAGCTATCTTGTCAAGGGGGCTCCCGAAGGTCACGAGGCCGCAGAGGACTTCCTGTATTCTTCGATGCCGCTCTGCGCCTGAATTCATCATGTATGGTTCGCCATCGCGACCTATATATTCCCCGCTGCCCGCGACTCCATCGATCTCGCCCATCGAGATCATCTGCGTCAGCCGGTTGACCGCGTCGAAAGCGATCTGGCTTCCGAGGGAATGTCCGGCGAGGATTATCCTTCCGTAATACGGCGACCAGGCTTCTTTCCTTCCGCGGGAAGTCATCTCGCCTGGAAGTTCGACCAGGTGTCTTAGCGCATCGACCGCTCCACCGAGTATATCGCGCCGGATAGCGTAAAAGGACGATTTAGGATCTATCGAGTTATAAACAGCGACATCGGCAATCACGTTCGTCAGCGAATCGGTAGTCATCCTGTTCGCCAGATCGACGATCCATTTCACAAGACCACCGGCGACGGGGATCCTTGATACGAGGGAAGAGAGCCATATCCAGAAAGCCTTATAAATCGGGAGTATCCCGACAGCGCCGAGAAGAAAGGAACGATAGTTTCCTTTTTTGAACCTTCCATCCCTGGTGAAGAAGACGCTTTCATCACCGTATTTTTTCCCGATATCAGAGTTTCTTTCGTAGAACTTTTCAGCGCCGCTCGCGACCTGCCAGACCCAGCGCTGGAGATCGCTCAGCTTCATGACGTTTTCAGTGAGGTTGGCCCAGTAATATTCATATATATCGATCGTCGATCCGCTATCATGGTATTTTATGGTTATGTAATTATCATACCATCTCCTGCGGCCTCCGTCGTCTCTGCCAGCGACTTTGTGTTCCATGGCGATCATACCCGGATGCCGCTTTTCGAGCAGTTCGACAAGAGACCTGGCAAACCGGTCGATTGTCGCAAGTGGATACTGGTTGCCTACACCGTGGAATACGAGAAACGCCGTCCTGTGCTCCGGCCATACAGATCTGTTCATCAGCTTGCCCCTCCATTCCCTTGCTGATGCGCCGCCGCGTGATTGTATCACTGGGAAAAAGATATTTCAACTTTTTAGCCTCGAATCGCTCTGGCTCGATGAATGTATAGTGGATAATCCAGTAGCGCCTCGATAAATTATCGGCATTTTATCTTGCATGCCAGCCTTAAAATACTGAAAATGGTAAAACGCTTCAGGAGGCTGCCGAGTTTTAATAAGAATGAAGATGGAATCGATCCTTTCCACCATCTGGTCTGAAGGAGAGCAATCGTGGTTCTGGAAAAATCATTTCTTGCTGGCACTATTCTGCTGGCTGCTGTTCTGCTGTTTTCCGGGTGCGGGGGAGATGATCTTATAGATCCGCCGGCGATATCGGCCGAGCTTCAGAAAGAGATGGAAAACTGGTTCGCCGCGAACGGCAGAGCGCCGGGCGATTATGTCTCCGGGCTTTTCAATGACCACGACGTGGTGCTCCTTGGAGAGATGCACCGGTTCAAGCATGACGAGCTCTTTGTTCAAAAGCTTATACCCCGCCTTCACGCCGAAGGAGTGAATCTTCTCGCGACGGAGTTCGCGCGCCGGACTGATCAGGCGCTCCTCGACTCGCTTGTGCTTGCTTCCAGGTGGGACGAGGATCTCGGACGCGAGATACTCTTTGAGGGTTTTATGCCCTGGGGATTTCGCGAGTATCTTGATATTTTCAGGACTGCGTGGAAGGTAAACAGTGAGCGGCCCGCCGGAAGGCCTCCGTTCAGGGTAATAGGTGTGAATAATACCCTCAAATATGAACATTTTAAATCCGAGGCCGACTGGAACGATCCAGAGGTATGGAAACTGGTCGCCGGTGATCAGACGGAAGCCGACTGGGCCTTGCCGGTCATTGAAGCTGTCAGGAGCGGAGAAAAGGTGCTCGTCCATTGCGGCATTCACCACGCCTTCACTGGTTTTCGCCAGCCGGTCGTGGTCGATGGCAGATTCGAGAGGTTCAGCCAGGGTCGTTTCGGAAATCATATTCGCGAAGCGATCGGAGAGAGAGCGGTGACGGTAGCTCTTCACGCGCCATGGAGCAGCGCTGCCGGGTATAATTCCGAATATGTTCATCCAGCCAACGGGCGGATCGATGCATTCATGCTGTCGCGCGGGGGTGGACCGTTCGAAATGGGATTCGATGTTGCCGGTTCGCCACTCGGCGATCTGCCGATAGGAAACGCCGTGTATGGCCATGGATATGATCCGTTCACCCTCTCGACTTTCTGCGACGGATATATATATACTAAACCGGTCAGCAGGTATGAACCTGTCACCTACATCGAAGGCTGGATAAACGACAGTAATCTTGAAAGGGCGCATGCTGTCGCGATGAATCCTCTATGGCGCGAATTCTCGGTTGAACAGTTGAATGCTGGATGCAAAAGTTATATGGAGGACCACAAAAAATTCTATGGCCGTTTGCGATAGGGTGAACCGGGAGAATGCCTGATAGTGAGCAAGGATCGAATCCATAAGACAGAGAGGTCACTTGAATGTCATATAAGGAGATGATGGAGCATCTGCTTGACCTGGCCGATCCGGAGATAGCGGCCCATTCGCAGCGGTTTTTCAAAACAGGCGAGGGTGAGTATGGCCATGGCGATATCTTCCTGGGCATCAGGGTCCCGGTAGTACGCCAGGCGGCGAAAAGGTACAGGTCCGCTTCACTTTCCCTGGTGGAAAGACTTCTCCGGTCGAAATATCATGAAGTGCGGCTCTTCGCCCTGCTTCTTATGGTCGATCGGTTTTCCAGGGCTGGTGCCGGCGAGCAGGAAAAGATCTACCGGCTCTATTTGAACAACACCAGGCATATAAACAACTGGGATCTCGTCGATCTGTCAGCATATCACATAGTCGGAGCCTGGCTTGAAGAGAGAGACAAGGCTGTTTTGCGCAGGCTCGCGAAATCGAGATCTATCTGGGAACGCAGGATCGCCATCATCTCGACATACTGGTTCATCAAACGGGACAGGTATGATGAGACGATGGAGATATCAGAAATATTGATCGGTGACGTGGAGGACCTGATCCACAAAGCGGTCGGCTGGATGCTCCGGGAGGTGGGGAAGAGAGATATTGCCACTGAGCGGAAATTCCTGAAAAAACATTACAGGAAAATGCCGCGGACGATGCTCAGGTACGCGATCGAGAAGTTTGACGAGGAAGAGAGGCAGAGGTATTTGAAGGGTGAAATCCGAATAAATTACGGCAAATATTGCTTTGATCGAAGGAGGCTGAAGTGATCAAGAGAGTGATAGTTTCCGGTCTGCTTGGGACTCTGGCGTTGATAATTTTGACAGTTCTCGTTAACGGTATATTCGGGCTGAAGAGCAGGTTGGATATGAGACCGATTCAGAATGAACGGCTGGTATACGAACTGCTTAAGGAAGAGATAACCGAGCCGGGCAGGTATATCTGTAATCCTGCCGGAAACCCGCAGACCGGGTTTCCCCCGGGTGAACCGGTATTCAGCATCCTCTACAGCGGGTTTGGACATGAAGCGGCTGGAAGGATGATGATTTTCGGGCTTGTTCTTTTTCTCCTGGCGCCGATGATCGCAGCTTCGATGCTTTCCCAGGCATCAGAGCGCGTACTGTCCAGCTACTGGCGCAAGGTACTCTTTTTTGTCGGTATCGGGCTTTTGTTCGCTGTCTTCGGCGATATGACAAGGTATGGCATAGGGGAATATCCGCTGAAAGAGGCTCTTACCGTCGCCGGTTATCATATCCTGGCATGGACACTGACTGGTATGGCGGTGGCCTGGCGGATGCGACCGGAAAAGGATCTCTCATAGAGTCGTCAGCAGTGCATTACCGGTTTTGAATAAGAACAAACCGCCGGGTGTATTATCTTCACGAAGCGTGGGATGATAAAAGGAATAATGACAGAAGCGGAGGTACTTGATGAGTAGCGTATTTATAGGGATAGCCCTTGTCAGCTTGATCACCGGCATAGTGTCGGCGATTGTGATGGCGGCCTATCTTTCCAACCGGGGCCATAAGGTCAGCATATTGTTTTTCAGGTTATTCATCATGAAATATATTCATCAATATTCAAAGATCACTACGGCGGAGAATGGAAAACCTGGGTTCTGGTTCTATTTGTATATAATCTCGATGAATCTCGCCCTTGTGACGGCGATAGTCGGGCTGGTACTGAAATAAGATGGTTAAGAAAGGATATTTTTGACTGATGAAAAGTGCTTTTTTCACATGAAAAGAAAGATAAGCAACCCGACCGATGCAGCGGCAAGCCGAAAAAAATAAAGATCATATCCGGAATATGTTCAACGATATTTCACGGCGGTATGATTTTCTCAATCACTTCCTTTCACTCGGTATCGATATCTTTTGGCGTAAAAGGATGATCGATAAAATGCGCCGCTCCTCTCCCCGGAAAATCCTCGACGTTGCGACAGGAACGGGCGACCTGGCGATCGAGGCGCGAAGGCTTGGCCCTGAAAAGATCATCGGTGTCGATATCGCCGAAAGGATGCTGAGGATCGCCCGGAAAAAAATCATCAGCAGAGACCTTGGGCGCCTGATCGTTCTTATCCCCGGCGACAGCGAGGCTCTTCCATTCAGCGATCTTGAATTTGACGCTGTCATGGTCGCTTTTGGAGTCAGGAATTTCGATGATCTCATGCTCGGCCTTTCGGAGACGCGGAGGGTGTTGAAAACAGGTGGCCGGATCTGGATCCTCGAGTTGTCAAAACCCCGATCACACTTCGCGACGTCGCTGTACTACCTGTACTTTAAAAAGATCCTTCCTCTGGTGGGACGGATGATCTCAAGAGACAGGTCGGCATATTCGTATCTGCCTGATTCTGTCGAGGGATTTCCTTCCGGTGAGGAATTTCTCGGCCAATTAAAAAAGGCGGGATTTGAAGACCTGAGATCCTTTCCTATGACGTTCGGCGTCGCGACGGTCTATTGCGGTATGAGGCCAGGTGCCCCGGTGCTCGAAGATAACTGACCACCTTTTCGTCGAGCAGAAAGGGCTGAGCATCGGATTTACAGATGAGGCAGTCATTCCAGGAGTAGAATATATTTACCGCGTTGAGGCGGTCGAAGGTGATGAAGCAAGGGTCCTTTTTGAGACCGGCCCTGTTTCGATCCCTTCAGGCGTCTTGGGGCTTTTCCAGAATGTTCCAAATCCGTTCAATCCGTCAACCAAGATCACATTTTACCTTCCGGCCAGGACCAAAGCGTCGCTCGATATCTTCTACGTTTCGGGAAAACGCGTCGTTTAGCTTCTCGACCGCGTATGCGACGCGGGAGAAAACAACATCGTATGGGAAGGGATAGATTCCAGGGGGAACCGAATGGCAAGCGGGATTTATTTCTGCAGGCTCCAGGCGGGCAAGGAGAGCATGACCCGCAAGATGATCCTGATGGATGATATTGT
The DNA here is from genome assembly GCA_016932415.1 of Candidatus Krumholzibacteriota bacterium. NCBI lineage: Bacteria > Candidatus Krumholzibacteriota > Candidatus Krumholzibacteriota bacterium. The sequence continues at coordinate 218,925 of JAFGCX010000007.1, read as the reverse complement.
CCGGCCGGTGAAACCCGGGGATAAAGGCAATAACCCGACAAAAGATCTGAAAAATAATACCAAAAAGGGCAGCCCGCTTTGGAGCTGCCCTTTTTGTCGGTGCGATCGCTGTATATACGATCAGATCTGGAACAGGTACTGGAACTTCAGGAAGAACTGCCTGTTGGCAAGCCTCCATTCCTCGACTTCGCTTCCCTCACCCTTTTCAAGTGTCATATAGCTGTAATTATATGAGGAACCAAGGTAGAACACCGAGAATGAGTTAAGCCTGTAAACGAGCAGCGGATCGAAATCCCAGCAGTCGTATCTGGAATTGTACTGGCTGATAAGTCTGGCGGAGAATTCCCTCGAGAACTGGAATGTCACCCGCGACCGGAAGATCCTCTGGTCGAAAAGCCGCTCGTCGTTGTAGAGGTTGTCGCTCTGGCTGTAGCTGAACTGACCGAAAAGATAGAGCCTGTCGATCGGTTGTATCTCGCTCCAGAAACCCCAGTTGAGTTCCTTGCCCATCGTGTCGTCCCTTCGGGCTATCCTGTGGCCGTAATCGACATTACCGCCGAATTCAAGTGCCGCTGTGGGGTGAGTATTAAAGCATGTATGGGCGTTCCATATATCATCGTATTCGATCCCGTTATAAAGTTCGTTGCTGCGCATGTAGCGGCTGTGAATCCCCGTCTGCGCCGCGCGGAAATGTATTTCTCCGTTGAAGTCGGCCCATTCATCCTTCCTCACTCCGTCCATATTCCATACCCTGTCCAGGCTGACGGTTCCGTTGATATTTTCGAGTATCTTGCTTTCGTCAAACCTCTTGACCCCTCCGAGCCAGACTTCGGCCTGGCGGCGGTTGTTGCGCGGTTCGAATCCGTTATCGGCCCTGAATGTCTTGTTGCGTTCAACGTATGAGGCACCAGTCCAGTATTTACTTGTCTCCCTGGCGATATTGGTAAAAAGAGCGTTCCCCCAGAAGGTTTCACCGTCGAGCCCTCTGGTGTACTTGCCACCATCGAAGGTCGACTCATTATATTCAGTGTCGGTCACGTAGACCCCGAGACTGTCGACCCATTTCTTGACAAGATCGGGATTGTCGACTTCTTCGGTGCGAGATACGAGGCCCTGGATGGCGATACTGTTCGATCCGAGAAATCGTACCTTCGCGTCCAGTCCTGCGAGAGACCCCGAGCCGCCTCCCTCGAAACGCCTGTCGGTGGCGACGATGCCAAGGTGACACTGCTCGCCGAAATCATGTTTTGCCCGGATGATGTTGGAATAGCTCTTGCCGTTCTCGACATCTCTGCTGTACTCCTCCGACGGGATCATGATAATGGAGTGTTCGTCGTGGGCTGAAAGTACCGCTACGGAGTTCGACCCCTCTCGCCACGTGATCTTGCCGGCGAGTAAAGGATCATTGATGGAGCGCGTATAGACGGCGCTGAAATATGTCTTGAACAGATCGCTTCCTTCCTGGAAAAACGGTCTGCGTTCAGCATAGGAGAGGGCGAATGTCGAGTTGACGTCTATCTGCGCCGCGTCCGATTCGATCTGGCTGAAGTCGGGGTTGAGCGTCACTTCGGCTGTAAGTTCTGAAGATATATCATACGAGATGCCGAGAGCGATATCTCCATCCGGATCGATGTTGTCGAGTTTTCCCGTCTTGTCGTCATAACTGCCTGACTGGTAGGCAACGATTGATGGGAGAAGTTCGAGTCCCTTGCCAGGTTTTATACCGGATATCCCCTTCATCGTCCCCCACTGGCAGGGCCAGCAGGCTTCGTCCCTGTCGTAAGCGGCGATTGAATACTGGAACCTCGATCCCCTTGGGCGGTTTCTCCAAAAATCGATTTTCCAGATTTGTTCTTCTTTATCTGGAAAGCGCATACTCTCAAATGGTATCGCCATTTCGACGACCCACCCGAAATCGGTTATCCGCCCCTCGGATTGGAATATCATGTCGTAGCTGATATCCTCTCCATAGTTGGATGAGTAAAGGAGATCACCTGGAATCCCGTAGGGATTGGCCGCTATCTCGTATGCTAGCGAAGCTTCTCCATATGTATCTATGGCCAGAATGACATAGTCGCCTTCAAATATATTGTCCCTCTCGCACATGAAAGCTCTGACCTGGTCGGGATCGTCGTAGCAGATCCAAGCGACATAAAAGTTTGTCTCATCGTATGTTACCAGGACTTCGGTGTCGACTTCAGGTCTCGTCTGATCGCCTGGATTATGCTCGAAGAATTTATTTATCCTTGCAGCATCCTTCCACCCGGCATCCTCGATGAAACCGTCGACCTTGATAGCGCCCGTTGCTTTGCGGATGGTCAGTTCAGGATGATAGATCGGGGGGTAATCGTCAGTTGGGGTCTTTGACTGAGCATTTCCTGATAATAATATCCCCGCAAGGAAAAACCCGGTTAACATTATAATATCAAGGTGGTTACGTGAACCGAAAAAACTTTTCATCCACTCACTCCCGGTCAAAAATGTGATGCGGGGTCTAAATCTCCGGCCGCCTACCGGCCGGTATGGGTATTATACGGAGAAAATCGTTAATATGTTCCATTTTATGTTAAAAATTTAACATAAATTTTACGCGGATCCTTTTTATACATTTGCAAATACCACCAAGGTGGCCTATTCTCGGTAAATACGGGTCCGGTCTATCTGTTGAAATGGATTTCAGGGATATCAAGATAGTACTCAAGAAAGCGATCAAGGAATTTTTTAAAAAAGGAGTGCCTGATCATGAAAGGTCCTGTTTATATATCAAAAAGCACGGTCAAAAGTCTATGGCAGGAATATCGCGTCTACGCTGACAGGGTCGAGATAGATACGCATATGGGGATGATGGTGATCCCCTTTGATCATATAGAATCTATCGAAGTGTCGGAATCAGAGGTGAAGGGACTTCTCAGGGGGGATCTTCACCTTGAGGGATTTCGCCCGGCGATAAAAGTCGATTGGGCGAATTTTGTCGAGCACGTGGTGATCGACAAGAGCGAAGGACTCGTAAAACGTATCCTGCTTACTCCGGAAGATCCTGAAGCATTCAAGAAAGCTCTCGATAAGGCTCTTGACGCACACAGGATGACATGAGATCCACATAGCGACTACTCGATCTGTTGAATAACGATATACCTGTACGGATATATTTTATGGCATTACCAGCCTGAATTGTCCCAACCGATTTATCTTAAGAAACCTTTCTCCACTGACGATAGCTTTCATGTCGGCAAGGTGGATAAACAGAGTGTACATCCGGTTTCAATCAACATCCATTGACCATGGCCGGTTTAAGATTGTAGCAATGATCAAGACTCTAACAGGGAGACAGGTCGTATGAACAGGTTTGCCATAGTCTTTGCAGTAATTATCGTTTTCTCATTTCCCGGCTCATCGATCGCCGATCAGCCGATCGTCGGAGCGCCGGTCAATTATGATCTCGGAATGAATCCGATAGGGGTCTGTTCCTCGGATCTCGATGGGGATGGTGATATCGATATAGCGGTAGCTCTCTATTCTGTAGATCTGATCTCGATATTCATGAATAACGGAAGTGGATCATACGCCAGTCCTGTAGATGTCGCGGTCGGAGACGGTCCAACCATGATGTACGCCAGCGATATAGATCTCGACGGTGATGACGATCTTCTCGTGGTGAACGAGACGGATGGTAACGTTATGGTCCTTCAGAACGACGGCAGCGGCAACTTCTATATATATGCGATCTACCCTGTTGGAACGAATCCTCGTTCAGGCGCTGTGGCCGATTTCAATGGTGACGGAAGCCCCGATCTGATCGTCGTCAATTATATCTCTGACGATGTTTCAGTCCTGATAAATGACGGCGCCGGCGCTTTTGCCGCGGCGGTGACATACACAGCCGGTAATGGCGCCAACGCGATCTGCCAGGCCGATTTCGATCTCGATGGCGATCTCGATATAGCTTTTTCGAACTATATGATAAGCAATATCGGCGTGATGATGAACAATGGAGACGGCACCCTGGATCCCGTCGTCTATTACTCTGCGGGAGGAGGCCCGATGGGGATATGCGCGGCTGATTTCGATCATGACGGGTACGCAGACCTGGCCGTGACTAATTTTTCCGGTGAGACGATCGCCATCGTGATCAATGACGGTGACGGGACATTCGCCGCCTCAGTCAGCTATACAGTCGGAGGGAGTCCCTGGTGGATCGAGACTGCCGATTTCGACGGGGACGGCCACAGTGATCTTGTCACGGCGAATTCCGCCACTGACGATGTTTCGGTCCTTTTCGGCGTAGGAGATGGGACATTCGCCACTGCAGTGGATTTCCAGGCGGCGGACCAACCGAGATCGGTTACCATTTCAGATCTCAACGGCGACAGGATGAAAGATTTTGCCGTCGTCTGCAGGACGTCGAGAGATCTCTCAGTCTTTTTTAATCAGACTCCGCCGGCGATATATTCGGCGCGTGACATCCCCGGCGACCAGGGGGGTAAGGTCTATCTCTCATGGACTGGCGCCCGGGCTGATATAAATATGACGGGGGATATAACGCATTATTCGATATGGAGAGCAATTGATCCACTTGCCGCCATTTCAGCCATCGAGCGAGGCGCGGAGTCGACCGATCAGGTTCCGGAACTCTCCGCCGGAGATTCCAGGGAGCTGATAAGGATCGCCCTTTCATCTTCGGCAAAATATTACTGGGAGCTTATAGAGACGGTCGACGCGTACTATATGGAAGGGTACGGAAGGCCTGTAGCGACGTTCTTTGATTCGACTGCCGCGTGCGACGAATACCACTATTTTCAGGTCATAGCCCATACGGCGGTTCCCGACGTCTTCTGGGCTTCCCTTCCCGACAGTGGATATTCTGTCGATAATATCGCGCCTTCCTTCCCTCTGGACCTCCAGGGGACTGAAAGTTTCGATCCCGAGGGACTTGTCATAACGTGGAAATATGAGCGTGAAACAGATTTCGACCATTTCTCGGTTTTCAGGGGATTAAATGCCAGCTTCGAAACGGGGGAAGAGAATCTTGTAGCTTTTCTTCCCGACACGGTCTATTTCGACGGAGAGTGGAGAAACGGCGCGGGATACTTCTACAAGCTCAGAGTCGTCGATACTCATGGAAACGAGAGCCTTTCCTGCCTGCTGTCTCCGGATGATGTTACCGGCACAGAGCCGGGGGAGACTCCGTCCGCCTCATTTCTCGGCCAGAATTATCCGAATCCATTCAACCCGCTGACAACGATAGTCTATGGGATATCGGAACCACGGGATGTTCTTCTGAAGATCTATGACTGTGCCGGAAGGCTTGTGCGTCTGCTCGTAGATGAGAGAAAAGCCGGAGGTATCCACGAAGTGATCTGGGACGGGCGAGGCAACGACGGCTTCGCCGTCGCGAGCGGAGTGTATTATTACAGGCTTGATGCCGGTGAATATATTGAGACGAAAAAGATGGTCCTTCTTAAGTAGACAGGTATTATCTCACTCCCGTTCCGGAGGCGATAAGCCTGCCAGAGGAGGAAACGACAGTGTTAAAAAGAATATTTACAATTATCTTTATCTCCTGCGTCTGGATGCAGGCAGCTTCGGCCCAGGTCCCGAGAACGATAGATTATCAGGGAGTCCTGACAGACGGCGCGGGTGAACCGGTCTCGGACGGAACGTACAGCATCACGACAGCTATTTATGATACTGCCGAGGGTGGGGTCCCGCTGTGGCAGGAGACGCGGCCCGTGAATGTCTTCAAATCGACATTCAGCATGATCCTGGGATCAGTCACTGCGATAGAACTTCCGTTCGACGAGCAGTATTATCTCGGGATCTCGATCGAGGGAGGGGAGGAACTCGCGCCGCGTGTCCAGATGAGCGCTCTTCCGTACAGTATCAGATCGGCATACTCCGAATCTCTCGAGGGGTTCCAGGCTGACGCTTTCGCCGATTCGGCCCATAACCATGACGATATCTATTGCCAGCGGGATGAGCTCTCGTCGTCAGGATCGATAAACGGTCCGGACAATCCTGTCGACTGGTCTATGCTTAAGAATGTCCCTTCGGGATTCTCGGACGGTGTTGACGATGCCGGACTGACTTCAGTCTATTCCCTCGACGCAGTCGACGGCAGCCCGGTCCAGGCTGTCTATGTCGATGAGATCGGAAACACCGGGATCGGTACGACAGATCCGGTGTCGAAGCTCGATGTCAGGGATGGCATCGCGGTGACAAATACGCTCGGGCAGATAAGGAACAGGATCTTCGTCCATGACGAAGACGCCGGGATCATCAACACGTACGGCCCGAACGGAAACCTTAACTGCGCCCTCTCGGCGATGGCGGGGTTTGAAGACTCTGGATATATTTCTGTCTGCGACGAAAACGGAAGCAAGAAAGCGGCGGTCTATGTCGAGGGCGCGTCCGGGATGGGCGTCATAACAGCCGATATAAAGAATTTCAGGGTCGCCAATCCATCCCGGCCTGGCACCGATATCTGCTATGCCTGCATAGAGGGTCCAGAGGCGGCCGCTTATATCCGGGGAACGGCAGATCTGAAAGGTGGACGGGCAGTAGTGGAATTTCCCGATCATTTTTCGCAGGTGATCGTCTCCGAGGGTATGACAGTTCAGCTTACTCCTCTCTCGGCCGGATCAAAGGGACTCGCCGTTATCGAAAAGGGTATGGGCAGGATCGTGATCGTCGAACTCGGAGGGGGAATCGGTGAATATCGGTTCGATTACCTTGTTACGGCGGTCAGAAAAGGACATCAGTCGTACCAGGTGATAAGGGAATCGCTTGCCAGATAAAGTATCACTGCCGGGGCGAAAAGACCGGTCCGGTCTCTGGGATAATTCTGTTCGGGAGTCGTGATGAAAAAAACAGGAATAATTGTTATAATGAGTGCGGTGGCCCTTCTCGCGGCTTCGAGCGTCTTTGGACAGTACGGGGTGCTGCACAGCACTTTCGTGAGCACTGGTGGACAGGTTGAGGGATCGCACAGGTTGTATCATACATCGGGGCAGGGAATAATAGGTGTCAGCGCGGACGGATCGAATATGATCAGGTCGGGTTTCTGGCACCAGGCTTTCATCACCTCTACCGTCGAAGTGACCATTTCATCGTTCGATTGCGTGCTCTCGGGATACTCTGTTCTTCTGAACTGGGAACTCTCTTTGTCGGGTGGTCCGGCGGAGATCAATATCTTCAGGTCCGACGATCCGGGCGGTCCATTCGACAGGGTAAACGAGACGGCCATTTCGGCCGGGTTCAGGTCGAGTTATCTCGATGAGACAGTGACCCCCGGGAGAAGATTCTATTACAGGCTCGAAGTGATCGAGGGAGAAAAGGAGTACACTTCGGTACTGGTCTCCATAGCTGTCCCGCCCAGGGCGTCGGTGCTCTTCCAGAACTATCCGAATCCTTTCAATCCTGAAACGACTATCCGCTATTATAAGGCCGAAAGCGGACCGACGAAACTCTCTGTCTATGACGTGCGGGGACAGTTGATCGCGGTCGCGGCCGATCGTGTCGAAGACCCGGGCATGCATTCGGCAATGTGGGACGGGAAAGATCGCGGGGGAGATCCCGTGGGATCGGGGGTCTATTATTACAGGCTCGTCTCCGGGAAAAAGGTCTTCACGAAAAAAATGGTCCTTCTTCGCTAGCGAGGAGCGTTCTTCACAATGATCTCTGGCGTTTTAACCTCGTCGCCGGCCGGTACTTCTGAAAAAAGAGAAGAGGGTGAAAAGGATACCGTAGTTATCTTTTCCGGGCTTTCGATGACGAGTTTAAGAGGCTCAGTCCCTCCGGGATTCCATTCCACATTATCAGACGCGTCGCCCGTCCTGAACAAGCAACGGTCTATCTCATCTTTTTTTGCCGGCATGATAATATGCGCGAAATAGTATTCACCGTGAGACGCGGGATAGAACGAATACTCGACTACGTCGGAAGGTTCGAAATTGTCGAAAACTCCCGAAAACCAGCCCTGAAGCTCCGGGTTTCTCTGGCCCCTGACGATTTCGCCGCTTGTACCTTCCGGGGATGTGATGCGCGAGAAGAGGCATTTTTTACCGGCAGGCCCCGAAAGGATGTAACCATTGTCAGACCTTTCAGCCGTAACTTCAGGAGACAGATGAAAGAGCTGCCTGAAAGAATAATCCCCCTTGGTCTTTATCCTGTCGATGAGGATCAAGGTGCGCGGTCTTATGAAAAGAAACGCTCTCGCGTGTTGAAAATCCCTGTGATATCTGAAGCTTCCCTCGAGATAACAGTAGTCATCATCCTCGATCCAGTAGTTTACTTCCGGAGCCTCTCCGTGGCCTGGATTTACAGCCCACGGTTTTGAAGAGACTTTTATATTCGCTTTTTTCTCCTCTTTTTCGAACGATTCGCCTTGCCTTATCGACGCGCCGGGCGTCTTTTCGGCAAGGACCCGTCTGTCTTTTTTTATCCCGTCAGCGGCGGCCCCTTCCAACTCGGGACTTTCCTCGAAATCGATCTCTTCTATGTCTGTGTCGAGGGTGGCTAGAAGCTGCGTGGCTATTTCGCCGTAGTCAGTTTCGCTTTCCATCGCGATGATCTCTTCCAGACACTCTTTCGCTTTGCCCCGGTTGTTCCCCAGTTCTTCGTAACTCAAAGCCAGCATGAGCAGTACGCGCGCTTTTATCCTGCCGGATCCAAGTCCCTTTAACTGCTGAAGCGCCTCTATTCGGGCCGAAGGCTGAGGTATAGTCTCTATATGGACGAGCATCGACTCGAGCTGTGTCTCAGGAGGGTCCTTCCCGGCATCTGAGACCCTGTCGTCCTTTCCTATGCTTATTTTCCGCGAGTTGACTATGGGGACTATCACGTTATGCGCCAGCGCAGAGATGACAAATTTTCTCTCAGTGTCGTTATCGTTATAATTGAATACGCCGAGATCGGTGAACCACCTCACGCCCAGGGATGAGAACTCGAAGGAAAGAAAATCATCCTGTTGATGAGCTTTTCCATAGGGGCAGAAATCAGCGATCAGGTAGCTTTCCTCTCCGAAAGGCCGGGTCTTGCCCCATCCGCTTCTCATAACGTACAGCTGCGCGCCGATAAATCCGATCGAGGATGCCGCTGGCGTTTTTCCCTTCTCCCCAGAAGTCAGGAGCCATTGAAGGAAAGGTTCCTCGCTCCTCCAGTGGCCTATCAGCGATTCAATAGAGGAATTGAGGCTTGAATCTCCTATCAGCGACAGCCTGCCATCAGGATGGAAGAGCCAGGCGATGTTTCCGCGGGCTTTTTCTATCCGCGTCTTGAAATCAGTCGAAAGCATAAGCTCGCCCGCCGCCGAACAATCGGCGCAGAACCTGTAAAGGAGCCTCGTCGTCAGTATATGATACGAAGGGGAGTATTCCTTGTGGATCATTTCATCGGTAAAGTTGTCATCCAGCTGTTTTTCCATCCTTGCCAGAGCTGTATCCCTCCACGAAGAAGCTTCAATGAATTGCGGGAATGTCAGGGCGAGTCTCAGCTGGGCGATATTGGCATAGATGCCGTGGTTGGTCTTGGATGGATAGTATCTCTTCTTTTCGAGATATTTCGCGTGGCGCCATATAAATTCGAGGAAAACGGCAGTGAAAGCGATGTCTTGCTCTCCGAGCCCGGACCATTCGTGCCAGAAATCGATAGCGTGGATCGTCCTGTTCGCCACGCTGTGATCGTACCATGAATATCTGCTCGGCAGGTTCGCGCAATCGAGATTATCCTCCATGAAATCGAGGATGGCCTTTTTCCCTTTGTCGAGGTACTTTCTCTCGCCGGTCTGCCGGAAAGCTTCTGTCGAGTTCGCCAGGAAGTCCATCGCGAGAAGGTTGAACTGCCAGTTGTTGGAAGCGGCGGGGTCTTCCGACCAACGCAGGTCATCGGGAAGCTTGAACCCCCCGTGAATGCCTAGAATATAATTATTGTCAAGGAGCATGTCCGCTCTGAGAAGGGCGTCGGGGCGGACAAGCCATACATCGAAACCTCGCGGTGCCCTTTCGCCGAGTAGTGACTTGATGATCTCGAGCCTGCAGCCCGTCGAATCGCCCTTCTCGCGAAGTATAAGCGCCTCCGAGTATCCTTCCCTGCCGAGGTCGATAAGATCCTCCATGACGAATTGAGGAGAGAGAATGTCGCAGTAACGCTTCTTTACCGAGCCTTCAGCGTTGACGGTAAGGCAGCAAAGGGTAATGAGGCACGTGGCGGAATATCGATGGAATATTTTCATCGTTCAATGATAACACCAAATATCAATATGTCAACATCAGCCGGTTCTCCCCGGTTATCGATTTAGAATCCTTGACCACCGGTCTCTATTCGGCTAATAATCGTACAAAGGCGCGCTGATATTTCATCTCGAAGGGAACAGTTCACCAGATAGCACCAGGCAGGACGCGCCGGCTCGTAACCGGTTTGAGATTGAGGTATGAAAAAGCGAGGTGAGAGATGGAGGATTCAAAGAAGAATATTTCGAGAAGATCTTTTATCGGCCGGTCGGCTGCCGGGATAATCGGCGCGGGCCTGGGATTGACCGCCACGGCGAGAGCCTCGGGCGAGGAAGAAGCCGCGGTTGTAGAGAAAGCGGCGTCAATAAGGGAATACAGGAAATTCGGCAGGACCGGCTATAACGTCTCCGACATATCATTTGGAAACGCCGGGATGCAGGATTGTTCCCTTCTAGAGTACGCGATAGAAAGAGGGATCAACTATGTCGACACCGCGCGCCAGTATTACGATATGGAGAAGGTGATCGGACAGATATTCCCTCAGAAGAGAGATAAACTCTTTGTGACGACGAAGCTTGAGCCCGAACTGTTCACTCCCCTGACGACCGAGGAACAGATCAGGACCGCGATCGAGGAAAGCCTCACGAGGCTTAACACGGATTATGTGGATGGATGCCTGATCCATTCGATCGGCGATCCGAACCTCGGCGGACTCGACCGGATAGAGAATCCAGAGATCATCAAGGCTTTCGAGAAAGCGAAGAAAGCGGGCAAGATAAGATTCTGGGGAGCCAGCTCCCATGGTCCGAAGATGGTGGAAGAGTTCAACTGGCTTATCGACAACACGGACATCGACATTATCATGCCGGGGATGAACCTCCTCACTAAGGGACTCGAACCGGTTCTGGCAAAAGCGAAAAAGAAGAATATCGCGGTAGTAGCTATGAAATCGATGTCGGCGGCGAAAAAGATCGACTATTCGGAGTTCATGAAGGAAGGGCGGACCGCGAGGCAGGGACTGATAAAATGGATGCTCTCCAGGCCGAATATCGATACGATCTCGATATCGATGAGAAGTTTCGAGGAAGTCGACGAGTTCATCGCCGCCTCGGGAAATCCGAAACTAAGCGTGAGAGAACGAAAGGTCCTCGACGGGTATGCCGCTCTCCTGAGCGCCGACTATTGCAGGCCGGGATGCGACGGCTGCGTTGGCGCCTGTCCTAATAATGTCCCGATATATGACATACTCCGCTACAGGCTGTATTTCAATAATTACGGCAGGGAAAAATACGCGATGAATCTCTACTCCTCGCTTCCCGAGGAAAAGAAAGCTTCGAGATGCGGCGACTGCGCCGGAAATTGCGAGGGAGCCTGTCCCTTCGGGCTGAAGATAAGATCAAAACTGGCAATGGCGCACAGGGAACTCACCGTTTAGGCGCGAAGGAGGAAAAAATGAAAAGATCTTATATCGGAATGTGGAGCGTGGTTCTTCTTGCCGCCGTTATTCTGACAGCGATCGTATCCTGTTCCGGGCAGGAGAAAGATCCGGCGAAAAAGGTCCTTGTCGACGCGGTGAAGGTGATGGGTGGGGAATCGAAGCTTACCGGATGGAATACGATGGTCGAAAAAGGCACGCTTACCTCGATCTGGCCGGGCTGGGGGACGCTGACCGCCGAATGTTCCCATTATACGAGCAAACCGGACAAGATGCTTCTCGATCAGGATTACAGCGCCAACGACCATCCTTTCTATTTCGTCTACACCCTCAATGGGGAGGATGTATGGGCCGAAGTCAACCTCGGGATCAGGCAGAACCAGAGGTATACAGATATGATGAAAAAGAGGATGCGTGAGGTCGACGGGATAGCGTATTTTCTTTCAAGCTGCGATTCTTTCTATATTGTCCCCGCCGTCGAAGACGACTCGCTTTTCACCGGGGCTGAACTTACGAGAGTCGCCTGTCTCGGCGCGGAAGATACGATCCTGTTCGATTTTTCCAAAGAAACAAGACTTCCGGTGAGAAAGATCGAGAAAGGGCAGGGCGGGGAGACTCAGATGCTTATGGATGACTACAGGGATGTCTCCGGCCGGAAAGTACCTTTCCATATAAGGCAGTACCAGAACGGCACGCTGGCGAGTGAATGGAAGTGGGACAAGATCAGTTTCGACGTGGAGATCGAACCGGCGATATTCGAGAAAAACAGGCCGGCTCAGCAGACAGGTTGATCTTCGGGGTCTGCCGGATAGTCTGACGCGCAAAAAATTAACCGCGCAAGCTTTTTCCGCGTCAAGCGAGAAATTCAAGCGGCACGGCGCCCAGCCGGGCTATCCTGGTGATCTTGCTCCTGACATCGTGACCAATCACGCACGAGACCGGACAATCGGAGCATCCCGCGCATGGGTCCGCTGTTTTCAATGCCGGTTCCAGAGTCTGCCTGGCGTGAGAAAGGTTGCGATATCCGTACGCGTACATATGGCTTCGCATCAGAGTCGGTATATCGAGAGATTTTCTGCACTGGGACACGCAACTTCCGCACTGCTGACAGAAAGGGCCGTCCTGGTTTTCGTGAAGGCTCAGTTTAAGGTCAGCCTTCTCGCTTTCGCTCATCGACAGATCGGACATCAGGGCGATATCCTTCCGGAGCTCCTCAAAAGTCATCACGCCAGGGACAGATGTGTGGATATTCTCGTTCTGCAGCACCCATTTCAGCGCAGCGTCGGAGTTTATCGGTTCCTTCCTCTTTTCGTCCCAGTAGGCTCCTGCCATCGTCTTCATCGCTATGATACCAAGGCCCTTCTTTGACGCGTATGCTATGGACTCGTCGATCTCAGCCCGGTTGTTCTTTCTGAAGTTGTACGCGACGAGAGCGACGTCGTAGATCTTCGCGTCGACAGCCGCTCTTACCGCTTCATCTTCATGGCTGTGCGTGGCGATCCCTATGAACCGCGTCTTGCCCTGTTTTTTGAAGTTCTCCATCGCGTTGAGGTATGGCTCGTAGAATACCGATTCTCTTTTGGCCATAAAGGGTAGAAGAAATATATCGATCGGGCTGCCGATACGCGCCAGGCTTTCCTCAAACCTGTTTATGAACGGCTCGACTCTCGCCCCATCATTGAATACGCCTTCCTTGTGATTGAAGTTTTCCGGGTTGGTACTGGTCATTATAAGTGCTGAGTCTCTGCCACGCTCTTTTACGACGTCTGCGACCATTTTCTCGTTCTGGCCGTTTCCGTAGTACTGAGAAGTAGCTAGAAGCTTGACCCCCGCGTCGAGAGCCGCCCTTACAAGGCCCGGATCGTTCGTATCACCCGTTCCCATGCTGATGATCGGAAGTTCTATCCCCGTTTTGCCGAGTTTCCTGCATACGAGGTCTTTACCGGTCGACGATATATCTTCCGTTTTCGATGAGGAACAGGATAATACCGTTATACCGGCAAGGCCGGCCAGGCTCGTCTTGAGAAATTCCCTTCGATCTGTAGGTCCCTGTTTATTCATCTCATCATCCTTTTTTCAGGTAGAGCAGAGAGGAATTTATCGGTCGGCCTGGAAGATGGCAGGCCTGTAACATTTTCCATCGTATCAGCTTTTGTGATGATGTCAACATCTACGCGGTGGATGAGAATCGCCCGGGAAATGCCTGCCAGGATTTTTTTAAAAGATATTGAAACATTTTTCTTGACTATCGCGTATTTAGTATTAGTATTAAGTTAATACTAATAATAAGCAGGCAGCACATGTAAATTGATAATAGCGAGTTTAGGGTAGAAGATGATGATTTACAGCAAGTTACGGGAAAAGACGGGTTGTTCGAACAGTCTGGAAAGAGGGAGTATCCAGGGGGTTCTTTCCGGAAGATCGAAAATGGAAGGTGATGAGATTGAGTGAAGAAAACGCGGCGAACAAGAAATTCAGGAAGGAACTGAAGTCAGGTACTGTCTCTCTGGCATTGCTGGGCATCCTCAACAGGTCGAGCGTTCCGCTCTATGGCTACGAAATAGCGAAAAAATTCGATTCGGGGCTGACCGGAGCCTCCGGTACTGGCCAGGGGGCTCTCTACCCGGTGCTCAGGTCTCTTGAGAAGAGTGGCCTTCTAAGCAGCAGGGTTGAACCTTCCGTCTCGGGGCCTCCGAGGCGATACTACCAAATCACCGGGGCGGGGCGAGAGACGCTCGGCGACTGGACCGGTACATGGATAGAGACAAGGGATTTTGTCGATTCCATTCTGAAAGGAAAAGATGATGTCTGATCTGATAAATGAATACCTGGCAAGTCTTAAGAAAGCTCTGGCAGGCTGCGACCCCGCGACGGTACAGGATGCCCTTTCCGACGCCGAGGAACATTTCTGGACCGCTCTTAACCAGGCAAGGGAAGAGTCGCCTGACATAAGCGAGCAGGAAGTGATTGCTGCAGAGATCGAAAAGTTTGGTCCTCCCGGGGAGATCGCTTCGGCTTACATGGAGATAGAGTCGAGAATCCGTCCGGCGATGAATGTCCAGTCCGGGACAGTGAAAAAATCTGCTTCGGCGAGGTTCTTCGGAGTCTTTACCGATCCAAGGGCCTACGGTGCTCTCTTCTACATGTTCTTTTCGTTATTTCTTGGGATCTTTTATTTTACCTGGACGGTGAGCGGGCTCTCGATCTCGATCGGAGTCATGATATTGATCATCGGGCTGCCGTTTTTCGGCTTTTTCCTTATGTCGGTGAGAGGGATCGCCCTGGTCGACGGAAGGATCATCGAGGCGCTTCTAGGCGAGCGGATGCCGCGAAGGCCTATATACTCGAAAAGACCTGAGAACTGGCGCGACAGGCTGATCTTTCTCTTCACAGATCCTCTCGTATGGAAGACGGTCGTCTATAATATAATGATGCTCCCGCTGAGCATCCTCTATTTCACACTGACGATCACGAGTATCTCAATATCGCTTACTTTGATACTCAGGCCGGTACTGGAATACGTTTTTCATCTTCCGATGATACAGAATAATGACTGGAGTTACTGGACTCCCGGTTATCTGATGCCGGTGGCGGTTGCTCTTGGAATATTATGGTTTTTTCTGACCCTTCATATGGCCAGGGGACTCGGCAGGATGCAGGCCAGGATAGCGAAGAATATGCTCGTAAGAGACTAAAAAGAAAAGGAGCGGTTGTGGCAGAAGAATTCAGACTGGAGATCAGGAATATATCGAAGAGGTATGGGAACGGAGTAAAAGCGCTTGAGGATCTTTCCCTGACTATAGAAAAAGGGGGGATGTTCGGTCTGCTCGGACCGAACGGCGCCGGCAAATCAACGCTGATGAGATCGATCGCCACCCTTCAGGCGGTGGATGAGGGATCGATCATGCTGGGAGATATCGATGTCCTGAAAGATCACGAATCGGTAAGGCGCATCCTTGGTTATCTTCCACAGGATTTCGGAGTCTATTCGAATGTTTCGGCGAAGATGCTGCTCACCCATTTTGCCACTCTGAAAGGGATAACCGGCCACGGGCGCAGAAGAGAGGTCGTAGACCATCTTTTGCGGAAAACGAATCTGTGGAATGTAAAAGACAAGAAACTTGGATCTTTCTCCGGAGGGATGAAACAGCGTTTCGGAGTCGCCCAGGCTCTCATAGGAGATCCTCGCCTGATAATAGTCGACGAACCGACGGCCGGTCTCGATCCTGAGGAAAGAAACCGTTTTCTCAACATCCTCAGCGAGATAGGAGAAAATGTAATTGTCATCCTTTCAACTCATATAGTCGAAGATGTCAGCGAAGTATGTTCTTCGATGGCGATCATTTCTGAAGGGCGGCTCCTGAGGGCGGGCAGTCCATCCGATGCGATAGCCTCTCTAAAAGGAAAAATATGGAAAACCGCAGTCACCAGAAGTGAATTAGCGTCATCAAGAGACAAATTCGCCGTGATAGGGGAAAGGCTTTCTGGAGGCAGGACATTTATTCATGTCTATTCGGACCAGTCTCCCGGCGAGGCATTTGAAAGCTCTCGCCCCGATCTGCGAGATGTCTATTTCACGACCCTTCGACAGGTCAATTAAGGGAGGACAGCGGGATGTTTTGGGAAATACTAAGATTCGAGATCTTGTATCGGTTGCGCAGGCCTCTGCTCTATGTCTTCGCGATCATCTTCTTTTTTATGCCGTTTGGCGCCATATCTACCGATTCTGTGATGATCGGCGGCGCGATCGGTAATGTCGCGAGGAACGCTCCCTACGTGATCGTCGAGATGCTCATCATGATGAGTCTCTTCGGGCTTCTTTTCGTAACGATATTCGTCGCTCCCTCGGTGAACAGGGATAACGAAGTGAACGTGCAGCAACTTTTCTTCAGTAAACCGCTTACGAAGAGCGCTTATATCTTCGGCAGGTATGCCGGTTCAGTCATTCCGGTCATCCTCGCGATGGTCATGGCCTGTCTTGGTATATGGCTGGCGAGCGTTATGCCGTACCAGGACCCGGAGAGGATACTCGCCTTCGACGCCAGACCGTATATATTCGCCATGGCAGTTTTCGTCATTCCGAATATGCTTCTGTCGGGCGCGATATTTTTTTCCATCTCCACGCTGACGCGGAAGAATTTTTCCGCCTACGTGGGAGTCATAGCCTTCCTTGCCCTGTGGGGGATGGGAGCGGCGGTAATGGCCGATCTCGATCACCAGACCGCGGCGTCCATTGTCGATCCTTTCGGACTTGCCTCTTTCAGAGTCATAACGAGATACTGGACGATCGCCGAGCGTAATACGATGATCCTTCCTGTCGGCGGATTGCTTCTGGTGAACCGGATCCTATGGTTGGCCGTAGCGGCGGCGATCATCTTTCTTACCAACTGGCGTTTTCGAATGATGCTCCCTGCCGGCAGCAGTAGCAAAAAGCGCCAGCTCATCGGGCCTGCCGAGACAGGTCCCGTAGCCGGCGAGCCAGGGGCCGCCGACTTTGCAGCCTCGATCGATACTGCTCCGGATTTTTCATTTCGTTCGAGGTTGGCGCAGCTTGTAGAATTGATTTCTCTCGAGACGAGATCGATCCTCCATTCGATCCCTTTTCTGATCATCACTATCTTCGGGATGGCCAACCTTATCAGCGCCCTCTTTATCAACCCCGAAGGGACGACGAACTATCCTCTGACGCAACATATGCTCGAAGCGATAGAGGGAGCCTTCGCCGTCATGCCGTGGCTGGTGATCATCATTTATGGAGCCGAGATCGTATGGAAGAACAGAAGGGTCCGGATCGACGGAATCGTCGACTCCCTTCCAGTATCGAACTGGATCCACCTCACGTCGAAACTTGCCGCCCTCTCGGTGACTCTTTTTATCATGGCGACGGCGGCGATGGCATGCGCTGTCGCTTACCAGCTTTTCAGCGGGTATTTCGATTTTCAGACTCTCCTTTATTTCAAGGGGCTCTTTCTTATTATGCTCGGTGAATGGCTTCTGCTCTGCGTGCTCTCGGTATTTTTTCAGGTCCTTTCAGGAAACAGGTATTTCGGGACGCTCCTTATGGTGATAGCTTTCATTGCTCTTGAGGTCCTTCCGGAAATGGGATTTGAACATAACCTGTACCTCTTTGCGCAGATCCCGCGCTCGCCGTGGTCCGATATGAACGGGTACGGACATTTCGGAAAGGCGATATTCTGGTTCAGGACATACTGGACCCTTTTTGCCGGGATACTCGTTTTACTTGCAACTTTGCTCTGGATACGTGGAAACGACAGGAGTCCCAGGGTAAGAGCACTTCTTTTCAGGAATCGATTGACGCGAAACCCTGCCACCACTCTCGCTGTTTTAATTGCAGTCTTTCTGCTGGCCGGCCTGTGGGTTTATTATAATACCAATGTCGTCAACGAATTCACAAACGAGGACCAGTCCCGGATCATCCAGGCGGAGTACGAAAAGCTCTACGGAAAGTACGAGGATCTGCCGCAGCCGAAGGTCGTCGCCGCCGATCTCGAAGTCGATATATATCCCCGCTCGCGTAAGGCCGATATAGCAGGTCTTCTGACCCTCGTAAATTCCAGCGGTTCAGAGATTGATTCTCTTCATATTAATATCAGCCCGGAAATAGATAATGCAGGGCTTGAGATAGAAGGGACCGGTTCAGCGCGACTCAACGCTGCCCTGCTCCTCGATGACCGCGAACGCGGCTACAGGATATATTCTCTCGATCCTCCCCTTCCTGACGGCGATACGCTTCTTGTGAAGCTCTCGATCAAAGTCGAAGAAAAAGGATTCATGAACGGAAGGACTAACGTAAAACTGGTGGAAAACGGCACTTTCTTCTCGAACGAGCATTACATGCCATCATTCGGCTACAATCCCGGCCGCGAAATAAGCGATCCGGCAAGGCGGAAGGAGGCGGGATTGCCCGAAGGTAAAGGAGCTCCATCTGTTGACGATCAGGAAGCATTGATGCGTTCATTCGTCCGTGATGCTGACCGTATACGATTCCAGGCGACTGTGAGCACAAGTCTCGACCAGACCGCCATCGCTCCCGGAGAACTTGTTCGGGAGTGGACAGACCACGGCAGAAGGTATTTTCATTACCGCGCCGAACGGCCGATCCTGAATTTTTACTGTTTCGTGTCGGGCAGGTACGAGATCGCGAGGGAGATCTGCGGGGAGACGGAAGTCGAGGTGTATTATCATCCGCGGCATGGGATGAATGTGCCGAGGATCATCGAGGCTGTTAATAAATCCCTGGCGCACTATACTTCCGAATATAGCCCATATCCCTACAAGGAACTCAGGATCGTCGAATTTCCAAGGTACAGGAGATTCGCGCAGTCGTTTTCGACGACGATACCGTTCAGTGAAGCGGCGAATTTCACCGAAGACCTGACGAATGAATCAACGGTCGATATGGTCTTCTTCATAACCGCTCACGAGATAGCGCACCAGTGGTTCGCCCACCAGGTGACGCCTGCTCCGGTCCAGGGGGCAGAGATGATAGGAGAGAGCCTGACGCAATACTCCGCCCTGATGGTAATGGAAAAAGACTATGGGCCGGACAGGATGAAGAGTTTTCTTCGGTATGAGCTCGATCGATATCTGAGCGGCAGGTCCAACGAACTGAAGGAAGAAAAGCCATTGATGCTTGTCGAGGATCAGCCTTATATCTATTATAACAAGGGAGCCTTGGCGATGTACGCGATGCGCGATTACCTTGGCGCCGAAGTGATGAACAAAGTCATGCGGGATTATGTAAACCGAACTGCTTTTGCCGGACCTCCATACACGAATACCCTCGAGTTCATGGCTCTGCTCAGGCCGGCAGTACCGGAAGAGTACGCTTACCTGATCGAGGATATGTTCGAGACGATTACGCTGTATGACAACCGTATGGAAAAAGCCTTCTTCAGCGAGACAGACGATGGCAGGTACAGCGTCACTGTCGAATATCTTTCCCGCAAGATGCGGGCCGACGGCAAAGGTTACGAGACGGAGATAGATCATAGCGACTGGATCGAAATAGGTGTCTATGGCGAGGAGACTGAAACAAGCGGATCACTCGGCAGGCCCCTTTACCAGAAGAAGCACAGGATCGAAAATGGCTGTGGACATCTGGAGTTGATCGTGGACGAAAAACCTGTCAGGGCCGGAATCGATCCTCGCAACATCCTGATAGACCGCGTTCCCGGAGATAATGTCAGGAAAGTATCGAAGATCTGAGTGAATTGTAGTGTTGCCAGGAAGAAAATTCTGGAGGGAATGGAAATGAACAGACTGGGGTTTTTGGGATTCCTTGGGTTCACAGGTTGTCTTGGCTTTTTGCCAGGCCAGAGAAATCTCTTTATCCTTTTCGTCTTATGCGTGCTCTTTGGTCTTTTCGCTCTCCCCGCGCGGAATAAACAAAAACGATAGAGAGGGAAAAGGAGCGGGCAGGAAAGTAGTATTTTCAAGGAGGGTGCCTGCTGAATCGATTGTTGAGACCAGCGTATATTTTTGCTGCCGTACTTATAATAGTCATCCCTCCGGTCGTCTCGATCGCGATTTCTGCCGGAGAAGCCGTTTTTGCCGATGAGCCAGGCGCCTACGCCCTTTACGACAGGATGCTCGATATGTTCAGGTCGGAGAAGACGATCGATCTCGAGAGTAAATACGACTGGGGGGACAGCCGATATGCAAACAGCGATGACAGTCTCGATTTTCGAGTTCAGCACCTTTCACGGGTATGACGATCCGATGCTCGAACATCTCGACGCGGTGAGGGGGCTTGGATCCGAGGTGACAGGCGGCGAGGAATGCGACGTGATCGAAGTGAGTTTCATGCTGGGTCAGAGAAAAAAGAAATACTGGATATCAAGGGAGAACCATATCCCTGTCAGGCTCGAACAGGTTATAGAGACTGTGCCGCGTTATATTACAACTGAAAAATGGTCCAATATAGAGCCAGGGCTCGATATCGATGACCGTCTTTTCGACTGGCAGCCGGGCGAGGGCTGGTATGAGTACAGGGAACCTGTTCTCGAGGACGGATTGATCAAGGCGGGAGAGATCGCCCCCGATTTCGAACTGGATCTTTACTCCGGTGGCAGATTCAAATTGTCAAGGCAGAGGGGGAATCTCGTCTGGCTCGTCTTCTGGAGGGTCGGATGCCCTCCCTGCAGGATAGAGATGCCTCATCTCGAAGAGATGCACCATAAGTACGGATCGAAGGGACTGACGATAGTCGGGTTTAACTGCGCCGATTCACGCGAGACAGTCGAGGATTTCTTCTCCGAATACAAGACGTCATATTTGACCGTCCTCGATTCGTCGGATGAAGCAAAAGATATCTTTATGAAGCAGTACCAGAGGATAAAGGGTATGTCAGCTGTCCCTCTGAACTATATCATAGGCCCGGACGGAAGGGTCATCAGGGCCTGGTATGGATTCGATGATAGTGAGCACGGAAGCGAAGAGTGGCTGCTTGGACTTATTCCGAAAAAATAAGATCCCGCGGGCAATGACAGCCTCTCGGCTCCGCGCTGAAACTTTTTACCCGTCCAATCCGTAAATCATGCGAATAATTTTTATGATATGGTGTTAACGGAAAAGGAGTTCGCGTGATAAAAAAGAAGCCCAGGCAGAAGGCAGTCGCGTTGTCTGTTTTCGCGATCATAACCATCTTAGGAGGACTGCTTGCGTGGCGTCTGTCTGATATTCCATTCGGTACTCTGTTCGATACGGTCCTTCTTGTGACGGCAGTCGGAGCAGCTTCGTTGATCGGGACTGTCTCACTGATCATGTTCAGATCAAAGATCAGGTGCATTCAGATAGCCGGCGCGATTCCGGGGATTTTCGCCGTGGCTATGATACTTCTAATAATCATAATCAAGATCGATTACAAGATCATTCCCGGCACCAGCTATCGAACCGGGCTTTCAAGTGAAGAATGGATCGGTGATCTGAAATATTTTACCGAAAAATTCCCTGAACTCCATCCTAGGCTTTTTGAAATGATCGAGAGGGAAGATTTTAAGTCACAGGCCCTCGTGCTTGAAGAAAAGATACCCGCCATCGGCGAGAATTCGATCAAAACTGAATTCTACAAGCTGCTTGCTCTGCCTGGCGACGCCCATTCGTTCCCGAATATTTTCACGCACAAGATCGACTGGCATCTTCTCCCTTTCAGCTTATGGCTTTTTGACAGTGGATTGATGATAACGGACGCTGGGCGCGATCACAGGGAAATGATCGGTGCATATATCGTAAAGATCGATGATACCGATATCGATCTGATCTATGAAAAGCTCAGGTCATGCATGGCCGCCGAAAACGAGCATGGTTGGAAGCTGAGATTCACATATGCTATAAGCGTCTCTGAATGGCTCGAATCGGAAGGTATAGTCAAAGACCGGCAGCGCGTCACTTTGACTCTTGAAACGGTCGATGGTTCAAGGTTTAAAAGGGAGATCAGGCCGGTCCATTTTCTTCCGGTGATATACTGGTCGAGCCTCAGGAAGATCGATAACAGGAGTTCCTTTGTATATTCGAATGACTGCGAAGACAATTTCTGGTTCGAATATGTCGAGGATACAGGGACGCTGTACCTGCAGTTCAATGCCTGTCAGCGAGAGTCGAGGATTGAGAATATCGATCAGTTCGTGTCCCGGCTCGGCGACTGGATAGATAATAATGATTTCGATAGAATGGTAATCGATATCAGAAAAAACGACGGGGGGGATTCCTATGTGTCGAGAGCGATAGCCGGAATGATCATAGGAAAAGACAAGGTCGACAGGTCTGGAAGGTTATTTGCTCTCTCAAGCCGTAAGACTTTTTCCGCGGCCGTCATGTTTCTTTCCCTTCTCGAGTATAATACCAGGGTCGTGATCGTCGGAGAAGAGACCGGGCAGGGCCCCTTTTTCTGTGGCAGACCCAGGACTCTTGTTCTGCCAAATTCGAGGATGGAACTTCTCATAGGAAGCTACTACAATCGCTGCGCCCTGGTCGATGATGGAGAGAACGCGATAGTACCAGATATCGCCGTACCGTATACTGCCGATGACTTCCTCTGTGGCCGTGATCCCGCGATCGAGGCTGTGTTGAGCTACATTCCAGAGAGGCGGGAAATCGCGCCTGTGAAGAAGGAAGATCTTCGGGCAATGGCCGGAAGGTACATGTACAGCCCGTTTCAGATCCTTGAAGTTGAAAGTGTTGAAGGGCGGCTACAGTTTGCCATTTCCGATTTCTTTGAAGGAAGTTACGGAAACGCAAGATCGGAACTTTATCCCGAAGGTGATGGCATCTTCGCTACAGATATCAGAGGTGTCGAACTGGTATACGTCAACGGTACGAAAATGGCTGCCGGAAAAAACCCGGGTGTGGCGGAAGTGAGTTCTTCGGAAGAGACACGCGAAGGTATTCTGCTTCGATGGAGGGGCGTGGAATCATTTGCTCCAAGGGTGAAAAAAGGCCAAAAATTACCTATGGAACTTATCGCCGAGGGCAGGGTCGAGGACGGAGTCAGAGAACTGTTCGAACAGAGGGATCTTTATCTCGCCGAAGTACCTGACCTTGAAAGCAGGCTCAACGGCACGGGGTATGCGTTGCTGAGGAAGGACGATTTCAAGCCCGCGATCGAGATATTCAGACTTAATCTAAAGCTTTTTCCCGCTTCCGCCAATGTCTATGACAGTCTGGCGGAGGGATATCTTCTTGCCGGCGAGGTTGAAACCGCGAAAGAAAATTACAGGAAATCGCTCGAGATCGACCCGGGAAATAAAAACGCGAGGGAGATCCTGCGGCTTTTGGAAAAGGGAAAAAGATACGATCGTGCTTCAGGTAAATGGGTCGGATAGCTTTGGAAACATATTGACAGGCCGTGAGAAATAGAGTACAATCAAATTCATAGGTATATATACTTGGGTATTAACCCCCTGAGTGCCAGGCGATCCTTCGTTGGGACGCCGGTGTATGGCAGGCCGGGTTTGATTCGACGCAAAGCCTCCAGGGCGCCAGACTCGCTATGGTTGCCGGTGTTGCGCGTCGGGGGAGGGAAGCGGCAAGGCAAGGGAGGTAGTCCTTAGCGCTTCACTCGTCTGATTGTAAGATATGCGTTATGACAATAATAGGAGGGGGAAATGAGGATATTGAAAACGATCCTGCTGAGTGTTCTTTTTCTTGCCGCGGCTTCACATATCCATGCGATCGATTGCGATACCTATCCTGTCGAGGGGATATATTCTACATACACGGGCACTCTCATGCCGGGAAGAGCTTCAGAAGCTTTCTGCAACGCGCCGTACATCGGGGGCGTTCCAGGGAACACGCAGAACGCCGCGTCGTGGAATTACGTTTCTCTGGGAACGCAATGGATAGCCTGGGGCATGGCGATCGATGAATATGGCGCCGTTGAGACTGGAAGGAGCATCGATGAGTTCGGAGATGGCTGGATCACCTACCGGACTTGTTACGATGGGGGAGAGTTCTGGCTCTCAAAGGACCATATATGGGGCGATGGAGCGACGGATTTTACGGGAGATATCGATGATTATATCGTCGAGGCGACAGTCATACTCGAAGGCGGAGTGGCGGTTCAGGTATACTCTACCGTGCACTTTACAGGCAGCTTCAACGAATGCCCTAACGCGATAATCGATTATGTCCTGGTAAACGTGGCGCGGATATGGTCAGGCGATGCAGCCGATCTTCCGGCCGATTACCCGCTTCTGCTGTGCGGAGCTCCATCGGGAGAGGCTTATACGGTCTGTTGCGGGACCTTGCAGATCTCAAGGGATATAATAGGCATTGGTGAGGACAGCTGGGGAGCGATCAAGCAGCTTCACAGATAGCTGGCAAAGATTGACTCCAGTTAATGCGACGATCCAGCTTGTTTGAGGATTGTCTTGCTGGCTATTCAGCGGTGGGGTTTGTTTTTTCTGAAATCGTCCACTAATCAAGACAAAATTCCTTTTCGAGAGGCATAAGCCGGTCTTTCCCGACAGGGCAAAACTCTATTTAACTTCCTTAAAAATATTGTGTTATGGTGATACGCTGAAAAAGGTATACGGTATGCAATGGTATATCAACGAGACTGCCACGAAAGTGGCAAAACAGGAGGTGCCCTATGAGAAGGTTGCTTACAGGCTTAGCGGGAATGATCGTAGCGTTTTTTATTGTTATTCCTCTCCTTGCGGAAGATACCGCGGCGCAGGTAAGATTCAACGCGGTGTTGAAGACTCCTGATATTCAGATCCGAGCAGGCAATGATTCTTACCGGCACCGCGGAAACGTAAGGATATATCATGGACAGATCCGGCCAGGGCGTTCCGCGCCGGCAGTTTATGAGGATCGAAAGATCGCCTTCCGTCTTGCCGCCTGGTCCGGCATAAGGGAGCGCAAGCTGATCCGCATGAGGCGTCATGGATACAGATGGGCACAAATAGGTCGCTTCTACAACATTCCTCCGGGAGTGGTCCGCGCGGCGATGGATCAACGCCAATGGAATCGATTCCTTGAGAAAGAGATGAGGATAACCGGGAACAGCCACGGCAGAGGCAGGCGCGTAGCTGTGGTAAAAGGGCGCTGATAAGAGGCAATGTTTCAGTTCCCTGAAAATCGAGAGTCAATTCTTGAATATTATTTCGAGATTGTCTTCATCGAGCTTTCTGATCAGCAGCGTCTCGCCGTAGTGCTTACCGATTCCGCGAAGAAGGCTTATTGCCAGATCGATAAGATTTCGTGATGATTTATATCGAAGTCTGAGAGTCCTGTCGTCTTTCCAGTCATAATCAAATCTTGGAGGATGAGAATCAGATAGCCGGTCCGTAGTGTCTTCATGAATAGAATCAAGGGCCACAATGAAATCCTTAGCTGAAGCGTGGCTTTTGTAATACGCCGAATAGATCCTGGGGGCGAATTCTGTCGACCAGTATTCCCCAAAGGCGTCGAACACCTTATTAATGGATATTCCAAGGATCCTCGATATCGATTTGATCGTTGTGAGTACTTTCTGGGCATCTATATTTTCCGTGGCGAGATAACTTAATCTCCTGTCGTACCCGGCATCGGCGATTATCTTTTCCCAGCATTCACTTCCATGTTGACTTTCTATCATCTCGTTCATGCAGGCGAGTATAATACCTTTCATGATACCCCAGTTCCTGTTTGAACCTTTTGGCATTTTTGATTAAATCATATGAAGGCTATCAGAGCCGGTCTGTCGTTTCAATGATTTTTGTAAAATAACTTCTAAGTAAATATAGCAAGAGTCTGATTGGAAAGGGCCGGAATCACCACCGGCCCAGTATCGATTTATCTTTTTGACACGGCGGATCGGGGAGATGCCCGATTCCTACAGTGTGATCTCATCGGTAATAAAGCTGTTTTCTTCCGTCGTCGCCGTAATGACTCCGCGTTCGACGGAGAAAAGATTCTCCGCGGCGGTGACGCGGCCGACGATCTCGAGAGCGAGGTTAAGATAATCCCGCGCGCCATAACTCCTCGGCCTGTAACTGAAGATATCTTTTCCGAATCGTGGCGATTCGGCAAGGTCGATATTCTCTCTTATGATCGAATTTAGAAGCAGGGCGCCGTAATGCTCCCTTAAAGTTTCGAGGACTTTTCGGCTGAGGACCTTGCGGCCGTCGAAGCGCGTGGCGATCAATCCGCCGATGACCAGGTCGTTGTTCGTCTCTACCATCACTTCTTCTATTTCCATGATCAGGTTCTCAAGCGATTTGAGAGCTAGAAATTCAGTCTGTACGGGGATATAGACCTTGTTCGAAGCGTTGAGAGCGTTGATAGTGACTATTCCGAGGCTGGGGGAGCAATCGAAGAGGATATAGTCAAAATCATTACTGATCTTCGAGATGGATTTACCAAGAGCCGATTTTCCGTCGGGAGACGTGGAAAGGAAGATCTCCATTCCCGACAGGGCGGGCGAAGATGGTATTATGGAGATCGAAAGCTGCGATTCATCGCCGTCTATGCAGAGGCGTGCTTTCAGCGGCCTGGAAATGATAGCCTGCGCCGGATCGATATTGCCTCTCAGCAGATCGATCACAGTCCTGTCGATCTCTTCAGGTTCGATTCCAAGAAAGCTTGTCAGGTGTCCCTGTGGATCAAGATCGACTATGAGTACGCGTTTTCCAAGGATAGCCAGTCCGGCCCCGGTGTTTATTACCGACGTAGTCTTGCCTACGCCGCCTTTTTGATTAAGGAATGCTGCCGTTTCTGTCCTGTGCATGAATCCTCCTTAACAGACCTGTTGAGTATTGACCGCAGATTTGCCGCCCGATCAGAACAATAAAGGCCAGATACTCTCTTATATCAGGGAATATTTCAATTGTTTTTTTTGAAAGGGGGCCTGTCATTTCTTTCTCTGTATTTTTGCCCAGCTGTCCCTCAGGCCGACAGTCCTGTTGAATACGGGGATCTGCCCGGCCGGGCCGGAGTCTGTGCAGAAATAGCCATTCCTTAAAAACTGGAAATGATCTCCTGGTCCGGATCTCGCCAGCATAGGTTCGACGAAGCAACCTGTCAGCTCTTCCAGCGCGTCCGGATTGATATCAGAGAAGAAATCTTCGGCCGATCCGGGATCTTCAGATCTGAAAAGATGCTGATACAGCCTTGCCGTCGCTTTGACCCCGTCTTCAGCGCTGACCCAGTGAAGCGTTCCCTTGACCTTCCTGCCGTCGGGAGCTTCCCCGCTGGCGGTTTCCGGATCGTAGCTGCAGTGGACTTCGGTGATCTCTCCCGTCTTCTCATCCCTGATCACATTTTCACACTTTATGAAATAGGCGTGTTTGAGCCTGACTTCCCGGCCGGGGGCCAGGCGAAAGAACTTTCCAGGAGGGTCTTCCATAAAATCGTCCTTTTCGATATATATTTCCTTTGAAAAGGTAAGCTTTCTTGTTCCCATCGATTCGTCTTCCGGATTGTTCACCGCTTCGACCTGCTCGGTTTTTCCTTCGGGATAGTTATCTATTATCACTTTCAGGGGGCGAAGCACGGCCATTACGCGCGGAGCTTTCCTGTTGAGGTCCTCTCTAAGGCAATGGTTCAGCAGGTCGATCGATACGGTGCTGTCTCTCTTGGCCACTCCGATCATATCGCAGAACATCCTTATCGAAGCCGCGGTATATCCACGTCTTCTGAGCCCCGAGATCGTAGGCATAAGAGGATCGTTCCATCCGCTTACGAATCCTTTTTCGACGAGCTGAAGGAGTTTTCTTTTGCTCATCACGGTATACGTAAGATTCAGTCTGGCGAATTCGATCTGACGGGAATGAAAGATACCAAGCTGTTCGAGGTACCAGTCATAGAGTGGCCGGTGGTCCTCGAACTCAAGAGTGCAGATCGAGTGTGTTATTCCTTCTAGAGAATCGGAGCAGCAGTGCGCGAAATCATACATCGGATAGATGCACCAGTTGTTGCCTGTTCTGTGGTGGGAACTTCTCTGTATCCTGTAGATCACCGGATCGCGCATATTGATATTGCCTGAGGACATATCGATCCTGGCTCTCAGAGTCCTGGATCCATCCTCGAATTCACCGGCTCTCATCCGCTTGAAAAGATCGAGGTTTTCTTCGACTGGTCTTCCTCGATAAGGGCTTTCGACGCCCGGCCGCGTCAAAGTGCCCCGATGCTCCCTGATCTCTTCGGCAGAAAGGTCACAGACATACGCCTTTCCCGATTCGATCAACTGGAGCGCGAAGGAGTATAACTGCTCGAAATAGTCCGACGCGTAAAACAACCTGTCCTGCCAGTCGAATCCGAGCCACCTGACATCTTCCATTATCGAATCGACATATTCGACGTCTTCCTTGCTGGGGTTGGTGTCGTCAAACCTCAGGTTGCACAGGCCGCCATACTGCGCCGCTATTCCGAAGTTCAGGCATATCGATTTGGCGTGCCCTATATGCAGATAACCGTTCGGTTCAGGCGGGAAGCGCGTATGGACCCTGCCGCTGTTTTTCCCGCTTTCCCTGTCCGCCTCGATTATCATCCTTATGAAATCAAGGGAATCCTGCGCGGATTCTTCCCCCTGTCCATTGTCGCTTTTACCTTTTTCATCTCTTTTATCATCCACTTCGCGCCGCTCCTTGGGTACCGGTTGCGGTATTATATTATATTCCACGAGAACAGATATCCCTGCCTCGCCGCAGATAATATCATATGCAGGCGAAAAATCGAAACCGTTTTACTCTTCAGCCTGCTCTGTCGATTCATCCCCGCCGTCAAGGAGGCTCTTCTTCTGCTTTGCCTCGCCGTACTGTTTCGCCAGCGATGCCAACCCGCCTATCGCTCCGAGATTCATCGAATCGAGCGCCGATGAAGGTACTATGACGAGGGAACCTTTTTCCTTCAGTCCCTCGAAAAGCATATTCATCCCCCTGAGCTGAAGGGCGACGGGGTTATCGAGATAGTTGCTGCTTGCCTGGGCGAATTTTTCAGATATCTCCGTCTCGGCAGTCCCGAGGACTATTCTCGCCTGCCGTTCACGTTCCGCCTGCGCCTGCTTGCTCATCGCGTCGGCGAGAGCCGATGGTATGATGATATCCTTGATGCCGACAGTCTGGCAGGTGATCCCCCAGGGGTTCGTGTGATCGTCGAGAAGCTTCTGCAGGTCCTCGGCGATCTCTTCGCGATGCTGCAGGAGACCGGCAAGGTCATGCTTGCCGATGATGTCCCGGAGACCGGTAGCGGCGATGAAGGATACCGCCTGAGCGTATTTCTGTACTTCAAGAGAGGCTTTTTCCGCGTCCCAGACCGTCCAGTATACTACCGCGTCGACATTGACGGGCACTGTGTCCCTCGTCAGGGTCGCTTCAGCCATGAAATCGGTCACTCTGACTCTCTGGTCGACGTAGCTGTAGACCTTGTCTATGACAGGGATGACGAAAAACAGGCCGGGGCCCCTGAGGCCGATGAATCTGCCCATCCTCAGGACGACTCCCTTTTCCCATTGGTTGGCGATCCTGATGCTCGAAGCGATCACCAGTGATATGATCGTTCCAATGATAAACCAGCCTATGCTGATAAGTTCAAAATAATGGATGATGCCGTTAGCGGCCATCAGCAACACGAATACGAGCCCTGATACGAAATTGACCGGTTTCGATTCGGTCGTACTGCTTGTGATATTCATTTTACACCTCCCTGGTTCTACTTAACTCTTTTATCACGTCGTCTGCGGTGAACCCATAACTGACGGCGATGCCAAGGAATTCCCTGCAGATGCTCTTCAGCTTACCGTGGCGTTCCTTGTCAGGTATATTCACGATGATATTTCCGATGAAAGTGCCGGTTCCCTGGTGCGACTCGAGGATATTCTGGATCTCAAGCTCCTTGTAAGCCTTGGTCACGGTGTTGAGGTTGACCTTAAGCTCGACTGCAAGCGACCTGACAGTTGGAAGCTGTTCACCGGTGCTGAGCGACCCGGTCGCTATCCCGTATTTGATCTGGTCTATTATCTGCCTGTAGAAAGGGACCCCGCTTTTTGGATCGAGCCGGAATTCAATCATATTGTTTCACCTCCTCTTTGCTCTATAGGTTTGGTGTATTATACAACTAGTACAATAATAGTATAGCTGTGTATTTCATTCTTGTCAACCTGGCGGGGAGGATTTTTGATTTTTTTATTTTCCCGCGATCTGTGGTAAAATTATCTGTCAGCTTTTATTGAGAGAGGAATAAAATATTATGCGGAATATGGAAAAAAGAATTTACAGATTCGTCGACAGTCCTGTCGGGCTTCTTTTTCTCGGTATTACGGAAGGCTGCCTGAGCGATCTCTCCTTCGCGGCGGAGAGGGGAAGGTTCGACCCCGGAGATGGCTGGAAAAAGGCCAGGGAACCGTTCAGGGATATTGTCTCGCAGCTCGAGGCATATTTCGGCGGTGAGTTGAAGAGATTCGATATCCCCCTGCTCCTTCGTGGGACCGGGTTTCAACGGTCGGCATGGAGTGAGCTTTTGAGAATACCATATGGGAAGACGATCTCATATGGCGAGCAGGCAAGGAGGATGGGAAACCCGAAAGCCTGCAGGGCGGTGGGAGGGGCAAACAGGGCAAATCCGGTCGCCGTGATCGTCCCGTGTCATCGCGTCATAGGAAAGAGCGGACGGCTGACAGGATTCGGTGGTGGTCTTCCGATCAAGGAGCAACTTCTCGCTCTTGAAAAAGCATCGGGGTTCATTCCACTTTGAATCACGGCCCGTCAGATATCTTTAAGCGTGACGATCGTTGCTCCCCAGCCTCTCCTTTCCTCACCTGCGAGCCGGAACGAACTGACATATTCAAGGCGGCGAAGAAGAGCATGAACAGTCTCTCTTAGCGCCCCCGTCCCCTTTCCGTGTATTATCCGGACTTCGTTGATGCCAGTTTTGCGGCATTGGAGAAGATATTCATCAATAAGGCCTTTTACCTCTGAAGCGGCGAAGGTATGAAGGTCGAGCGTGCCGTCGATCGGATATTCGAAATATTCTTCCTTTTCAGACATCTCCGTTTCCCGGTTTAAGAGAAAGAGGGAACTCTCGATGAGTCCCCTCTTGCCGATCCTGCTGCCCAGGATACTGAAATGCTATCTGTTGTGTCAAAAAGGCTCAGATGATATCCTCAAGAGGAGTATATTTCATTCTGAAAGCCTGCGCGACGGCTGGATCAGTGATCTTGCCCTCGATGATGTTGATTCCCGTCCAGATCGTCTCGTTCTCTACCGCGGCCCTTTCGTATCCCTTGTTGGCGATTTCAACCGCGTAGGGGAAGGTCGCGTTGGTAAGGGCGATCGTCGATGTCCTGGCGACCGCGCCCGGCATGTTGGCGACCGCGTAATGAACGACGCCATCGACGAGGTAAGTCGGGTTTGTATGAGTCGTGGGTTTGATCGTCTCTATGCATCCGCCCTGGTCGACCGCCACGTCGACTACAACCGAACCTGGTTTCATGGTCTTTATCATCTTTTTCGTAACGAGTTTCGGTGCTTTCGCGCCCTTGATCAGCACTGCGCCTATCAAGAGGTCGGCTTTCATCACTTCGTTACGTATATTTTCCGGATCCGAGATAAGGCATGTGATATTAGGAGGAAGAATATCATTGAGGTAACGGATCCTCTCGAGATCGAGTTCGAGGATCGTGACGCTGGCGCCGAGGCCTGCTGCCATCTTCGCAGCGTGCGTTCCCACTACGCCTCCGCCGATGACTGTGACATGGGCAGGGGATGTGCCGGGGACGCCGCCGAGGAGGACGCCCATTCCACCCATCGGGCGCTCAAGGTACTTGGCCCCTTCCTGGGTAGCCATTCTTCCGGCGACTTCGCTCATCGGGGTGAGGAGCGGAAGAGTACCGTCATAATCTTCCATCGTCTCGTAAGCAATCGATATCGCTCCGGTGCGAGCCATCCCCTCGGTGAGGCTGCGATCGGCGGCGAAATGGAAATAGGTGAAAATGATCTGGCCCTTGCGGATCATCTTTATCTCTACCGGCTGCGGTTCCTTGACCTTGATTATCATTTCAGCCTTGGCGAAGACAGCTTTGGCTGTGGGAATGATCTGCGCTCCGGCAGCGCGGTACTCGGCATCAGAAAAACCACTGCCGATTCCGGCCCCTTTTTCTATAAGCACCTTGTGTCCCATTTTTTTAAGGGATTCAGCCCCTACCGGGCGCAGGGCAACGCGGTACTCGTCTTTTTTTATTTCCTTTGGAACGCCAATAATCATTTTGCCACCTCTGACTGGTTATCATGTTTTATCGATCGATCGACAGAATTGATATACAGTAATATATCTGTAATATCGTATTTTTCAATACTTATTTTGACTAATTGAAGAGACGATTCGATCTTTCAGTAACTCGTTGATAACAAGCGAGATAAACACCTATAGCGGTGCCTCCGTTAAGGGGGAAATTTAGTCTTGACAAAATCGATGGTTAGTCTATATTCAAATGTCCCGGAGCCTCTGGCCCCGGGTAGTTAATGTGTTACAGGTTCCTGACTTCAGGGTACTTGCAAAACTCCATAATCCCATAAAGGGGGCAAAGATGGCTAAAGATGTAGCTGCATTCATGTCTTATGTCGAAGCGCGTGATCCGAACCAGCCCGAATTCCTTCAGGCGGTTCATGAAGTCGCTACTTCACTGATGCCTTTCATCAAAAAAAATCCGAAATATGCTGAAGCAAGGATTCTGGAGAGGATCGTTGAACCTGAGAGGGTTTTCATGTTCCGTGTTCCCTGGGTAGATGACAAAGGTGATATCCAGGTAAACCGCGGATTCCGTATTCAGATGAACAGCGCCATAGGTCCCTATAAAGGTGGACTTCGTTTCCATCCGTCAGTGAACCTCGGCATCCTCAAGTTCCTTGCCTTTGAACAGGTCTTCAAGAACGCGATCACGACCCTCCCGATGGGTGGCGGAAAAGGCGGATCAGATTTTGATCCCAAGGGAAAATCAGATGGCGAAGTCATGCGTTTCTGCCAGTCGTTTATGAGTGAACTTTTCCGTCATATCGGCGCAAACACAGACGTCCCGGCCGGTGATATCGGTGTCGGCGGCAGGGAGATCGGTTTCCTCTTCGGACAGTACAAGAGACTCAGAAACGAGTTCACCGGCGTACTTACCGGCAAAGGCCGGAACTGGGGCGGAAGCCTCATTCGTCCGGAAGCCACGGGATATGGGCAGGTCTATTTCGCCGAAGAGATGCTCAAGACCAGGGGCGACTCGATGGAAGGAAAGATCTGCACAGTGTCAGGTTCCGGGAACGTGGCTCAGTACGCTGCTGAAAAAGCTCTCGATCTCGGCGCGAAAGTCGTGTCATTCTCAGATTCAGGCGGAACTGTTTACGATGCCAAAGGAATCGACAGGGAGAAACTCGCTTTCGTCATGGAACTGAAAAATGTCAAACGCGGCCGCATCAAGGAATACGCCGACAAATTCGGCGCCAAATATCTTGAAGGCAAGCGTCCATGGAACATCAAGTGCGATGTCGCTCTTCCAAGCGCGACACAGAACGAGGTCAATGGTAAGGACGCGAAAGCTCTTATCGATAACGGATGTATCTGCGTATCGGAAGGCGCGAACATGCCGAGCACTCCGGAAGCGATCGAAGTCTATCTCGGAGCGAAGATCCTCTATGGTCTCGGCAAGGCTGCCAACGCCGGTGGAGTATCGGTAAGCGGTCTCGAGATGTCGCAGAACAGCCTGCGCTACAACTGGACTCGCGAAGAGGTCGACGCCAAACTTCTCGGCATCATGAAGGCGATCCACGAGCAGTGCGTCGAATACGGTAAGAAGGGCAATTTCGTCAACTATGTCGACGGAGCCAATATCGCCGGATTCATCAAGGTTGCCGATTCGATGATCGATCAGGGCCTTGTATAGCTGATAGTCGAATCAGGGCCAGCAGGAGGGAAAGGCCAGGCCGGACCTCCTCTGATCCGGATCAGAGAAAAGCCGGGCGCCAAAAAGCGCCCGGCTTTTTCATGTAGCCGGCGTGCCGGTCTTTTATGCCGACCGGAGATGACAGGTCTCTGTTTACTGGACAATTGACGTGGGGAGTGTTACATTTACGGGACAAATATACTGCGGGCCGATCCTCCAGAATCCCTTGCCAGTGTATCATCAGGTTAAAACGGTCCACTCCGGGAAATTTTTTGAAAGGATGAAATAATGAAGAGGTTTACGACAATATTGTCTGCTGCCCTGATCACTGTGATGCTTTTCGGCGGTTGTGGTAATAAAGGGAAGAGCGACGAGTCCCAGGTCCTTGAGAATCAGGCTGCCGAGGGCAGCGCGTCGTTAAATACCGGTGAGGTCGTCGCTGTCGTCAATGGCAGGGAGATCAACGAGAGCGAAGTCGCGACAGAACAGAATATGCTTATGCAGCAGATGGCAGGCAGAGTAGATCCCTCGCAGATGCAGATGCTTGCTGCCGGGATGAAAAAACAGGCCTTTGATAACATAGTAAAGAGGGTCCTTCTCAGGGAGGCTGCTGATAAGGAAGCGATAGGATTCACGGAAGCCGAAAAAACGGCGAAGATCGAATCGGTCAAGGGCAATTTCCCTTCAGAGGAAGCCTTCCAGAACCAGATGAAAATAAGCGGTCTGACGACCGAGCTGTTCGAGAAAGAGATAGAATATACGATAAAAATCGAGAAACTGATCGATAAGATGACGGCGAATGTCGAAAAGACTACCCTGAAAGAAGCAAGATCTTTTTACGATTCCAATATAGACCAGTTCAAGACGCCCGAGAGAGTCAAGGCAAGCCATATTCTGGTCAAGGTCGAAGGAACTGATACGGAAGAGATAAAAGCTGAAAAGAAGAAGAAAATAGACGATCTTCTCGTCAGAGTCAAAGGCGGACAGGATTTTGCCGATGTCGCTTCTGAGAATTCTGACTGTCCCAGCAGCAAGAATGGCGGGGATCTGGGATACTTCAGCAGGGGTCAGATGGTCCAGCCGTTTGAAGACACTGCCTTCGCTCTTGAAAAAGGGAAGATCAGCGATGTCATCGAAACGAGATTCGGATATCACATCATAAAGCTGATGGAAAAGGATCCTGCCGGGACGACTCCTTTTGAAGATGTAGGTAACGAAGTGGTAGAGTACCTCTATAGTATGAAGAAACAGATGGAAGTTGAAAAATACCTGGAAGCGCTTCTTGATCTTGCCGCGATAGAATATTCCGATTCGACGCTGATGACCCCTTGATCGGCCAGGGGATCTTTAAAGACAGGAATGGAAGAATTCTATATCAATGAGGCAGCTTCGATATCTGCCGGAGGTGGGTCATGCCGATCCGTCTCCCTCTCCTTTCACAGGAAGATGCCTGGATACATCCCCACTCCACTGGTGGAATCTCCACGCGCCGCGGAAAGACTTGGAGTGGCACGGGTCTTCGTCAAGGATGAATCAAACAGGCTTTCTCTTCCTTCGTTCAAGATCCTCGGAGCCTCCTGGGCTGTATATCGCATCCTGAAACAAAAGATCACCGGGCTCGATACCGCCTGGAGCGATCTGGACAGATTGAGGATCATTGCCAGAGGCCATCTTCCAGGCAGGTTGATCACGGCGACCGATGGAAACCACGGGAGAGCCGTCGCGAGAGTCGCTTCGTGGCTTGGAATCGAGGCGCGTATCTTCATGCCGCAAGGTTCATCAAGACACAGGATCGAAGCGATTCGATCGGAAGGAGCCGATGTTACCGTAGTTGAGGGAGATTATGATCATGCCGTTTCAGAGGCAGCGGCGATCGCCGGGAAGAGGGAATGGTTGATTCAGGATATGGCATGGGAAGGGTACGAGGATATACCCCGAGCGATAGTCGAGGGATATTCGACGATCTTCAGCGAAATACAATGCCAGCTTGATTTGTTGCCGCCCGGGGAGGAATCGCCGCGGCAGGGCGATATCATGCCGGGACACCCGGCGATCGATCTTGCCGCCGTGCAGATAGGGGTCGGTTCACTCGCTGAAGCGGCTGTGAGATATTTAAGCAACCGGTCCGAGACTTCCACGCCGGTTCTTCTGGGAGTCGAACCGGCCAGCGCCGCTTGCGCTCTTGCGGCGGTAAAAGAAAACAGGGTCGTCAAGGTCAGGGAGCGCGGTGATACGATTATGGCTGGACTTAACTGCGGAAAAGTATCGAGAAGCGCCTTACCCGTGATAAGACGGGGAATCGGGTATTTCGTGGCGATCGAAGACAGATGGACTTTCGAAGCGATGAGGATCCTTGCTTCCGACGGTATCGTCTCGGGAGAATCGGGGGCCGCGGGCCTTGCGGGGCTCATTTATCTTTCAGAGGGAAGCAGCGAAGGCGGGATCGGGAAGATGACGGGAATCGGACCGAAGAGCAACATCCTTTTGATATCGACCGAGGGAATAACCGATCCGGACATATACCGGACAGCGACAGGCGGGAAAAATAGATGAACGAACTTTACCTGAAAAAAATAGCTTCGGAACTCGAGATCGATACCGGCCAGGTGTCGGCCGCGAGCAGATTGCTCGACGAAGGTGGCACTGTGCCTTTTATAGCAAGATACAGAAAGGAAGCTACCGGTTCCCTCGATGAAGTGGCGATCGCCGCGATTCGTGACCTGGAAGCGGAATTCAAAGCGCTCGATGACCGAAAGGCTTCGATAGTCAGATCTCTCGAAGAGAGGGGGCTGCTTGGCGAGGAGATCCATGAAAAGATCAAATCCGCATCGAGCATGACGATCCTTGAGGACATTTACCTTCCCTTCAGGCCTAAGAGGCGGACCCGGGCGACTGTCGCGAAAGAAAAGGGGCTCGAACCTTTAGCCATGCTTCTTTTCAGACAGGATGCCTCTGATCCGGTAGATCCGGAGAAAGAAGCGGAGACCTTCGTAGATTCTGAAAAGGGGATCGGTTCTGCCGCTGAAGCGCTCGAAGGGGCGAGGGATATAATCGCTGAAATGATCAGTGAAGATGCCGACGCGCGAGCCGGATTGCGCAACATATATTTTTCAAGAGGGGTGATAAGCTCATCGCAGGCGAAGTCGGAAGGTGTGGAAAAGGAAAAATACAGGGATTATTTCGACTGGAGCGAACCTGTTAAGAACGTGCCTTCTCACAGGGTTCTGGCGATATTTCGGGGGGAAAAGGAAAAGCATCTGAAAGTCTCGATTGCTCCTCCCGGGACTGAAGCGCTCGATTTTCTGATCCGGCATTTCGTCACTTCCGGATCGCCCGCCTCAAGGCAGGTCGCCATCGCTGTTGAGGATGGTTTGAAAAGGCTTCTCTCCGTCTCGATAGCGACCGGGATCAGGAAAGAACTTAAGGAACGGGCCGACAGGGAAGCGATCAGGGTCTTTTCTGAAAATCTCAGGGAACTTCTTCTCGCCCCTCCGCTTGGAAGAAAGAGAGTCCTCGGTGTAGATCCAGGGTTCAGGACGGGGTGCAAGCTCGCCTGCCTCGGAAAGCAGGGAGAACTTCTTCATTACGATACGATCTATCCACATACGGGAGAAGGAAAAAGGGAAGAAGCGAAGACCAGGACGATCGATCTTTGTGAAAAATTCAAGGTGGAAGCTGTCGCCATTGGTAACGGAACAGCGAGCCGGGAGACGGAGTCGTTTTTCCGCGGGCTTGGACTTGGAGAAAAGACTGTCATAGTCGCGGTCAATGAATCGGGAGCTTCGATCTATTCCGCTTCGAGCGCGGCGCGCGAGGAGTTTCCAGATCATGATCTCACCGTGAGGGGAGCGGTATCGATCGGCAGGAGACTGATGGATCCACTGGCTGAGCTGGTAAAAATAGATCCGAAATCAATCGGAGTCGGGCAGTACCAGCATGACGTAAACCAGGCAGACCTGAAGAAAGGGCTCGATGACGTCGTCATAAGCTGTGTGAACAACGTGGGAGTAGATGTAAATACGGCGAGCCGTCAGCTGCTCTCCTATGTATCGGGGCTTGGCCCGGTTCTGGCCGATAATATAGTAAAGTACAGGGACTTGAATGGTCCGTTCAGATCGAGGGATGATCTGATGGCAGTGCCCAGATTCGGTTCCAGCGCTTTTCTCCAGGCGGGAGGATTCCTCAGGATCAACGGGGGAATTAATCTGCTCGATTCAAGCGCAGTTCATCCTGAAAGTTACGATATAGTCTATTCGATGGCCAGGGGTGTTGGCTGCACTGTTGAAGATCTTATGGCGGACGGTGAAAAAAGAGCGGGGATAGTCCTTGAAGATTATGTCACTGATCAGGCGGGGATCCCGACGCTGAAAGATATCATCGCCGAGCTTGCCAGACCTGGCAGAGATCCCAGGGAGAAGTTCGAGGGGTTCAATTTTTCCAGTGAAGTGGAAAAGATCGAGGATGTCGAAAAAGGAATGATACTTCCCGGGATCGTCACCAACGTGACGGCGTTTGGAGCCTTTGTCGATATAGGTGTGCATCAGGACGGACTTGTCCACATCAGCCAGCTTTCGGACAGGTTCGTAAAAGACCCGCTCGAAGTCGTCCAGGCGGGAAAGAAAGTAGAAGTGACGGTGCTTGAAGTCGATCTCGAGAGAAAGAGGATATCCCTCTCGATGAAAAGATCACTGGCAGGCAGGTAAAGGGATCTCGCGCTTATGGAGATACGGGCCGGTCTGAACCGCGATCCTGTCACTGAAAAGAAATAACGCGCTCCGGCCGGACTGGTCAGGTTACTTCCTCGTCGCCGTTTTCTCCCGTCCCCTCTTTTTATCGCAGTCGCAATCTTCTTCATATTCAGGTTTTTCGTAAGGGATATTGTATGTATCGGCCTTCCATATATCCCTGTTATATTCAAGTATCGTCCGGTCGGATGAGAATTTTCCCATTCTCGCGACATTCAGTACAGCTTTCTCGATCCATCCGGCCCGATCGCGATAGACCTCCCCGACTTTCAGCTGACAATCCCGGTACGCTTCGAAATCGGCGAGAGTAAGGAAATGATCGGAATGAAGAAGGTTGTCGATAAGAGGTTTGAACATCTCCCTCTCCCCGGCGGAGAAAAATCCACCGGTTATCAGGTCGATCGTTTCCTTGAGCACCGGATCCGCGGCGTAGTATTTCCCCGCGTCGTATGATTGCGAGATAGTCCTGATCTCGTCCGCCGTGTGACCGAAGATAAATATATTCTCCCTGCCTACCTCTTCGAGTATCTCTATATTGGCTCCGTCAAGAGTGCCTATAGTCAACGCTCCGTTCAGCGACAGTTTCATATTTCCAGTGCCCGATGCTTCATAACCCGCCGTCGATATCTGTTCGGAGAGATCGGCGGCCGGGATTATTCTTTCGGCCAGAGAGACCCGGTAATTGGGAAGAAACGCGATCTTGATGAGATCGGAGGTCTTCGGATCGCGGTTTATCATTTCGGCGGCGTGGCAGATAAGCTTTATGACCATCTTCGAGATATAATAGGCTGGAGCTGTTTTGCCGGCGAAGAGGAAAGTCCGCGGATGCATATCGAACCCCGGTTCGTTCTTCAACCTGAGCCAGCAATATATGACGTGAAGAATATTGAGCATCTGTCTCTTGTATTCATGTATCCTTTTGATCTGGACGTCGAATATCGAATCGGCGTCTATCGAATAACCGGTCAGGTCGTCGGTGATTCCCACAAGTTCTTCCTTGTTCGCCTTTTTAACCTGGTCGTACTCTTTCTGGAACTGATCGTCCCTGGCAAGTGGTTCGATCTTGCGTATTTCCGAAAGATCCTTTATCCATCCCTTTCCGATATGTTTTGTTATCAGGCCGGCAAGACCGGGATTGGCCGAAAGCAGCCACCTTCTCGGAGTGATACCGTTCGTCTTGTTATTTATCCTGCCGGGGAAGAGTTCGTCGAATTCCTTGAAGATCCCTTCTTTCAGGAGTTCCGTGTGAAGGGCGGCGACGCCGTTTACCGAATGTGAGCCGACTATCGCCAGGTGGGCCATCCTGATCCTTTTGCTGCCCTCTTCGTTGATGATCGACAGCTTACGCATCCTGTCGTCATCTCCGAGATAACGGATCGATACGTCTCTCATGAAACGGCTGTTTATCTCATAGATGATCTCAAGATGCCTCGGCAGAAGATTGCCGAACATCTCGACGCGCCACTGTTCCAGTGCTTCCGAAAGGATCGTATGATTCGTGTAAGCGCAGGTCTTTGTAGTTATTTCCCATGCCTGGTCCCATTCGAGGTGCTGTTCGTCTACCAGGATCCTCATAAGCTCGAGAATCGAAAGGGAGGGGTGAGTGTCGTTCATCTGTATCGCGACCTTTTTGGGGAAATCGTCGAAGTTGAGATGATTGGTGAGATAGCGGCGTATAATATCCTGAATCGAACATGACACGAAGAAATACTGCTGTTTGAGCCTGAGTTCACGTCCCGCTATGGCGCTGTCATTCGGATAGAGGACCTTGGAGATATTTTCCGAGAGGTTTTTCTCCTCGACAGCCTTGAGATAATCCCCATGCTGGAAATAATCAAGATCGAACTCGTTGGACGCTTTCGAAGACCAGAGCCGCAGCGTATTTACCGTATGATTATCATATCCACATACTGGAGTGTCATGGGCGATGCCGATCACGTTGCTTGTCTCGACCCATTCCTTTTTCGGGCGTCCATTAGGCCACTCAGAGTTTTTTATCTTGCCGTAGAACTTGACGGTGAAATTGTACTCAGGTCTTTCTATTTCCCATGGGTTGCCGAACTTGAGCCAGGAATCGGGCAGTTCGACCTGGCCGAGGTCTCTTATGACCTGTTCGAATATTCCGAATTCGTACCTTATCCCATAACCGTACGCGGGGATCTCAAGAGCGGCCATGGAATCGAGAAAACAGGCGGCCAGCCTTCCAAGTCCGCCATTTCCAAGACCGGCGTCAGGTTCCTGTTCGACGAGATCATCGAAGTTGAGGCCGAGTCCGGCCATCGCTTTCCTTGCTTCATCGTAAAGGTCGAGGTTTATCAGGTTGTTGACAAGGGCTCTTCCCATGAGAAATTCAGCGGAGAGGTAATATACCCGCCTCGCGTCACGTCTGTGGTACAGCTGCTGCGTGGTGATCCACTGTTCGATAATCCTGTCCCGGACGGTAAGGGCG
Source organism: Candidatus Krumholzibacteriota bacterium (assembly GCA_016932415.1). Classification (NCBI taxonomy): domain Bacteria; phylum Candidatus Krumholzibacteriota; species Candidatus Krumholzibacteriota bacterium. The sequence continues at coordinate 177,707 of JAFGCX010000007.1, read as the reverse complement.
AGAGAATAATAGAGATCTCTGACCGTAGCTGTATACTGGTCTTTTGACAGCGAATATTCCAGGTGATTTGCGAAACATTCCTTGATATCATTCGCGTCCATTCCCTTATGGAATATCCCGTATTTTTCAAAAAGAGCACGCTTATCCATCGAACGCCCCCAAATCGGTTAGCGAATCATTATATGCGACAAACACGGAATCAGGATAGGCAGGAATTATTAAAAAAAACAATGTTTTAATTTGACAAACAGGTCAAATTAGATAATAATAGTAACAGTTACTAATAGTAAAGGAATTATTGTGACTACTGATATCAGGATGACAAGGCAGCGAAAAGTGATACTTGAGGAACTCAGGGGAATGAATTTGCACCCCACGGCGGACCAGCTCTATGAGGCGGCAAAAAAAAGGATTCCCGGCTTAAGTCTCGGGACTGTTTACAGGAACCTCGATCTATTGTCGAGAAGGGGAGAGATACGGAGGATAGAAAAGGCCGGCTCTCCGATGAGGTATGACGGTGATCTCAATGCTCACAGTCACATCTTCTGCGTTAAATGCGGCCGCGTGGCTGATATCGCTGATAATGCCTGTCAGGCAGGGTTAGTCGAAGAAAAGGTCATGGAGACAGGGTTCAGGTTGATCGGGATAAAGGTCGAACTGGCAGGTCTCTGTCCCGATTGCCAGGGACCGGCGGAAGATCATTCAGCGGAGGGATAGTGATCGAAGATGATGGCCTCAGCCCTTGAAGAACTTTATAAAAGATATGACAGCAGGGAGTTTGTCGAACCTGACCCCCTTCATTTTCTCTTCGACTATGATGATATTCGGGATCGGGAGATAGCGGGACTGATATCGTCATCCCTTGCTTTTGGGAATGTCAGGCAGATAATGGGAAGCGTGGCCAGGATACTTGATCTTACTGGAAAATCGCCTTCCCGATACCTGGAGCAGGCTGACAGGCCCCGGATAGAAAAAGATATAGGGATATTCAGGCACCGTTGGGCCGATCAGGACGCGATGATTAATCTCCTTGACGGGATGGCGTCGGCCATGAGAAAATTCGGGTCCCTCGAGAAATGTTTTGCGTCAGGATATTCCGACCGGGACAGTGATGTTGTTCCAGCACTGACGGCCTTTGTCGATGAGATCATCGGAAAAGGCAAGGTCAACAGGCTGTTGCCATCGCCGTCTCGCGGGAGCGCCTGCAAGAGGTTGAATCTCTACCTCAGATGGATGGTCCGTTCAGACGGAGTTGATCCCGGGGGATGGGAGATGATTTCTGCTTCGAAACTGATAGTGCCTCTTGATGTACATATGCACAGGTTCGCTATCCTGCTCGGAATGACCAGCCGCAGGCAGGCTGATCTCAAGACAGCCAGAGAGATAACCGGAGAGATGAAAAAATTCGCCCCTGATGACCCTGTAAAATATGATTTTGCCCTTACAAGGCTTGGGATCAGGCGCGACGACGACAGGGAAGGCCTGCTTCGCAGGTTCGGAATAACCATAGATGATTACGGTAAGATCGGCGGAGCGCGGTCGGCGGGCGCGAGGCGGGTAGGAGTGAACTGATGGAAGTTTTACAGAAATTCATAATAGAGGTCTTCGATACTCTGAAAGAGATGTCCCCGTACCTTTTATTCGGTTTTTTCGTCGCGGGCCTTCTGTCGGTCTACATAAAACCGGAGACGGTCGAAAGGCACCTTGGGGGAGGCGGATTCCTCCAAGTGGTCAAAGCTTCCCTTTTCGGAGTCCCGCTTCCGCTATGCTCATGCGGAGTCATACCGGTGTCAGTCTCTCTCAGAAAACATGGCGCGAGCAAAGGCGCGATGACTTCGTTTCTTATCTCCACCCCCCAGACGGGGATAGACAGTATATTCGTGACCCTCAGCCTGCTCGGCCCCGTCTACGCGATATTTCGACCTGTAATAGCCTTCATAAGCGGGATAATTGGCGGTTCGGCGATAAATATTTTCGATAAGGACGGGGAGAACGAAGTGTCGACGAAGCATGTCTGCGGTCCCGATACTTGCGGGATCGAGAGCGGACCGAGAAGATTCTCGCAGATCTTCAGGTACGCCTTCAGGACGCTTCCCTCTGATATAAACAAGGCCCTCGTCATCGGAATCCTCATAGCAGCTGTGATAGGAGCTTTGGTACCGGACGATTTTCTTTCCGGCATCCTCGGAGGCGGGATAATAGCGATGCTGGTGATGATCGCTCTTGGAATACCGGTCTATGTCTGCGCGACAGCTTCGGTCCCGATCGCGGCAGCCCTCGTGGCAAAAGGCGTTTCACCCGGCGCGGCTCTGGTCTTTCTTATGACCGGCCCGGCCACAAACGCCGCTACTATCCTCACTGTCGGCAAGATACTCGGCAGGAGATCGGCGGGGATATATCTCGCTACAGTCGCGCTCTCGGCCATAGGGGCGGGATTACTTCTCGACTTCGTGTACAGGTCTCCATTCATCGGCAGCCCCGGCGCCATGCCTTTTATGCTCCCTGGATGGATCGGTGTCGCCAGCGCGGTCGCGTTGTCGGTGATAATCGCTGTTTCATTCCTTCCCGGGCGCCGGGTGGCGGAGTTGACCGCGCCGGTGGGGACTGAAAAGGCGGTCATTCGTATAAAAGGTATGACATGTGAACATTGCGTATTTAACGTAAAAAGAGCATTACTGGAGATCCCCGGCGTAAAGGAAGCCGTGGTCGATCTGAAAAGAGGTGAGGCCGTAATAACAGGAGACCATATCGATCAAACCCGGATCGCTGAATCGGTCCGATCAGTAGGATATTCAGTGACGGAGCAGAAAATATACCCTCTTTCCGGAGGGGATGAGGATAGAGAAAAGTGACTCTGAAAAAAGGAGGTCTATAAGTGTCGATCAAGGGTTCAGAAACGGAAAAAAACATCCTGAAGGCGTTCGCGGGTGAATCACAGGCGAGAAATCGCTACAGCTATTTTGCTTCCAAGGCAAAAAAGGAAGGATACGTCCAGATCTCGTCGATCTTCGAAGAGACTGCTAACCAGGAAAAAGAACACGCGAAGCGTCTTTTTAAATTACTGGAAGGAGGCGAAGTTGAAATAACGGCGGGATTTCCTGCTGGAGTGATCGGAAAGACCGAGGAGAATCTCGCTGAGGCGGCTGGAGGAGAAAATCACGAATGGACAACGATGTATCCCGATTTCGCTAAAGTGGCTAGGGATGAGGGTTTCGCGGAGATCGCCGCTATTTTCGAGGCGATCGCGGTCGCGGAAAAACAACACGAAAAACGTTACAGGGACCTGCTCGATAATGTCAATTCCGGGCGTGTCTTCAAGCGCGGCGAAGCTGTCGTCTGGCGCTGCCGCAATTGCGGTTATCTTCACGAGGGGAAGGAAGCACCGAAGGTATGCGCCGCCTGCGCGCATCCCACGGCTCATTTCGAGATCCTCGGTGAAAACTGGTAGCAAAAAGAACCATTATAACTGATCAGGAGGAGTAGAAAATGGCAAAGAAACTCGAGATCTATAAATGTGATATGTGTGGAAACATCGTAGAGGTACTCCATGGCGGAGCCGGGCGGCTTGTCTGCTGCGGCGCGGAGATGAAGAAATTCGACGAAAAGACCGCTGATGCCTCCAAGGAAAAACACGTTCCCGTGATCGAGAAGATCGACGGCGGCTACAAGGTAGTCGTTGGCAGCACAGCGCACCCGATGGAAGACAGTCACTGGATCGAATGGATAGAGCTTATAGATGGGGACAACGCCTACAGGACTTTTCTCAATCCGGGCGACGCGCCTGAAGCTGTCTTTCTGACCGACGCCGATGAGGTCTCGGCAAGGGAATACTGTAATGTGCACGGGCTCTGGAAGAAGGAGTAGGACCGATGATAAACGATAAGATCCGTAAAGCAATGAATGAACAGATCAAGGCGGAATATTACTCCGCTTACCTCTATCTTTCGATGGCCGGGTATCTCCACGATATGGGACTGGACGGAATGGGCGTATGGATGCGGGCGCAGGCGATGGAAGAGACGATACACGCAATGAAGTTTTTTGACCATATCGTTGAACGCGGAGGAAAGACCGAACTCGGGGCGATCGAGAAACCTCCCTCGAGCTGGAAATCCCCCCTTGAAGCTTTTAAAGGGGCGCTCGACCATGAGAGGCTTATTACTGGAATGATCAATGACCTTTACAAGCTTGCCACCGAGGAGGACGACTACGCGTCGAGGACGATGCTCCAGTGGTTCATTGACGAACAGATCGAGGAAGAAGCAAACGCGGAGAAAAACGTGAGGATGCTCGAAATGGCAGGCGAATCGGGGCAGGGCCTGTTCATGATCGACAGGGATCTTGGGACAAGGACAATGCCACTGGTTCCAGTAGTAGCACCCTGAACGGGCGATGAAGCTGGCTTGAGGCAGGAAGGATAAAGATGGCTGAGACGTTCAAGGCGGTCCAGGTGACTGATAACGTCTACTGGGTCGGCGCGATTGACTGGGATATAAGGAATTTTCACGGCTATGCCACGCACAGGGGCAGCACTTATAACGCCTATCTTGTCATGGCTGAGAAGGTGACCCTTATAGATACGGTGAAAGGACCCTTTAAAAACGAGTTTCTCTCGAGGATTTCGTCGGTCATTGATCCGGGAAGGATCGACTATGTCGTTTCCAACCACTCGGAAATGGATCATTCCGGCTGTCTTCCAGGATTTATCGAAAGGTTTCAACCTGAAAAGGTGTTCGCCTCAAAAAAAGGCGTGGAAGCTCTCGATGCCCATTTCGGCATTGGCGAAAAACTTCTCGCCGTGGATGACGGAGAAAGAATCGATCTTGGAAATAACTCGTTGACCTGTATCGAAACGAGGATGCTTCACTGGCCCGATAGCATGGTGACATACCTGTCGGAGGGAAAGATCCTTTTTTCGCAGGACGGGTTCGGGATGCACCTGGCATCTACCGACCGGTTCGACGACAGGCTCGAGGATTACATCCTTGAGCAGGAAGCGGCAAAGTATTACGCCAATATCCTCCTGCCATTCTCGCCGATCGTGAAGAGAACGCTGAAGAAGATCGACGAGTCGGGACTCGATATCGATATGATAGCTCCCGATCACGGACCTGTCTGGCGGTCCCGCAAGGAGAAGATCCTTTTGCTCTACAGGCGGTGGTCGGACAGGGAGCTGAGAAGAAAAGCGGTAATCACATGTGATTCGATGTGGGGTTCGACTACTATAATGTCGAGAGCGATCGGGCAGGGCCTTCTTGAGAGCGGAGTCGATATATCATACCTGAATCTTGGTTCCTCAGACAGATCGGATCTCGCCACCGAACTTATCGATGCCGGAGCGCTCGTGGTAGGTTCGCCGACGATAAATGGAAATCTTTTCCCGACGGTAGCTGACGCCCTGTATTATATACGCGGATTGAAGCCCACCGGAATAGTCGGCGCCGCTTTCGGTTCTTACGGATGGAGCGGGGAAGCAGTCGGGCAGATCACCGAATTGCTTGAACAGATGAAGATCGAACTGATCGGCGAAAAGATCAGGGCGAAATATGTCCCAGGCGGCGATACTCTTCAACGTTGCGGGGAACTGGGCCGCGCGATAGGGAAAAGACTTGAATCGCTTCCTCTTGAATTTCCTGGAAAGATGGAGGCCCGGTGACGGTCAAGAGACAGATCATTCGTATAGATGAGGAGAAGTGTAACGGTTGCGGGCTCTGTATCCCGAACTGCCCCGAAGGAGCGCTTCAGATAATCGATGGAAAGGCAAGGCTGATAAGCGACCTTTTCTGCGACGGCCTGGGGGCGTGTATCGGAGAGTGCCCCGAAGGAGCCATATCGACCGAGTTTCGGGAGGCGCAGGTCTATGACGAGGAAAAAGTCATGGAAAATATCGTCCGTCAGGGAGAGAACGTCATCAAAGCTCACCTGCGGCACCTTCTCGATCACGGAGAGACCGGCCTGCTCGTTCAGGGGATCGAGTACCTGAAAGAAAGGGATATCGATGTCCCCGGGGAGATCATCGCTTCGCTATGTCCGGCGGCGGGCAAGGCGGTGTCCCGGTCAGTCTGCCCCGGCTCGTCGACGGTAGAGATTATAAGGGATGATGATTCAGAAAAGAGAGACGGGATACGACATTCTCCCTCTATGCTGGGACACTGGCCGGTACAGATAAAGCTCGTTCCCTCTCACGCTTCATTTCTCAAGGGAGCCGATCTTGTCATCGCTGCCGACTGTGTCCCCTTCGCCTTCGCCGGATTCCATGACAGGTTCCTGAGAGGAAGAGTATGCCTTGTGGGATGCCCGAAACTCGATGATTCCGGGTACTATCTTGAAAAGCTTACGGAGATCTTCTCGGATAATGAGATCCGATCGATAATCGTGGCGTACATGGAAGTCCCCTGCTGCTCGGGGATGGTAAGGCTCGTTGAACGCGCCCTGGCCGCGTCCGGAAAGGATATTCCTTTCGAAAAACAGATGATAGGCATCAAGGGGGAAGAGATCAGCTAGCGGGGCGGGTGGCGCTCGTTTCCAGTGCTAATCGAAATCGACGGGCTGGGGCCTCGTTCTGTTTTTTTTCAATTCACCGCGTTTTTTCTTCTCACGCAGCCGGTACTCTTTTATCGACCGGGGGAGCCCGGGCCTTTTGCGCTCCAATTCGGGAATAAGTGCTTCTCTTACCAGTTCGATGAACCTTTCAAGGGCGGCCTGGCGGTTTGCCATCTGGGTCCTGTGCTTTTGTGAGGAAACCCTGAGGACTCCCGCTTTATTTATCCTGCCGGAGAGTCTTTGGCGGATCAGTGAGATCTGGTCGGGGTCAAGAGCGCTCGAAGAGAGGATATCGAATGTAAGCAACACTTTTGTATTGACCTTGTTGACGTTTTGTCCGCCCGGTTTGCTGCTTCGCGCGAAACTGAAATGGATCTCATCGTCCGGTATTTCCAGTTTGTCGTTTATCCAGACCACTCTGCGCTCCTTTCATTCACCCCAGAACGATCACACTTATTGTACCAGCGGCCAAGTGAATTGTTGAGGTCTTTTTAATGATATGGTACTGTCTGTGAACGGGACAGTCAGGTTGATATACTCGCTGCGAAGCAACAATATCTTCTCTCTGGCCGTATTATGGTAGGAAACCGGCTGCCGAAGAGCTGTTAGCGGATTTCGGGATGATAGCTGGTCATCTGTTTTTCCAGTTGATGGAGGTACCGCAGTGAAATCGTTTTTCAGGTCTTTTTTTGCCAGCTTGCTGGCGATAGTGGTAACCGTTCTCCTGATCGTAGCGGTGGTCGCGTCCAAATCGAGTGAGAAATCAAAGATCGAGGATCATTCCTGGCTGGTAATAGATCTTTATGGAAGCGTTTCAGAATATTCCCCTCCAGGGGGAGTGATGTCAGAGATCGTCGGAGGAAAACCCGAGACACTTCAGAGGATCCTGTCGAACCTTGAAAAGGTATGCGTCGATGACAGGATAGAGGGAGTCATCTTGAAGATGTCTGAAGTAAACGGGACAGGACGGGCGATGAAAGAAGAGATAAGAGGTGCTGTCAAGAATGTCCAGGCAAGCGGCAAGAAAGTATATGGATTCTCTGATTCGATGGACAGAAGCCTTTATTATCTCGCGAGCGCCTGCGACTCGATATTCATGCCTCCCGGTGGATATATGTCCTTTACCGGGTATTCCGTTACTACGCAGTATCTTCTGGGCACTCTTGAAAAACTCGGGATCAGGCAGAATCTTCATAAGATAAAGGATTACAAGAGCGCTGCCGAGATGTTGATGGACAGGAAGATGTCGCCCGCGGTGAGAGAGAACAGGGAATGGATGCTGGAAGAATTCTGGCAGATCTTCTGCGATGCGGTCGAATCGGATCGGGGACTGTCAGAGGAAAAGATAACAGAAGCAATGGAGCACGCTCTTTTTCAGCCTGTCGAAGCGGTTGAATTCGGCCTGATCGACGGATTGAAGTATTGGGACGAGTTGGAAGCGCTACTCCTTAGAGAAGGGGACGAGAAGCTGCGGAAAGTATCGCAATCAAGGTATGCCGACGAGGATCCGGGAAAACTGGGTCTTAAGGGAGACAGGAAGATCGCGGTTATACACGCCCAGGGATCGATTGGTGGCCGGAAGAACCGGGTAGATCCGATGCTCGGAATAATGATGGGGCATGAATCGATCGTGGCGGAACTTAAAAAAGCCGAGAAGGATGATGACGTCGCCGCGATCGTATTCCGCGTCGACAGCGGCGGTGGGGAGAGTCTGGCGAGCGATATGATCAGTCATCAGGTAGAGGTGACTTCGAAGGTCAAACCGGTGATCGTATCGATGGTCGATGTAGCCGCTTCAGGCGGATATATGATCGCCTTCAAGGCGACAAGGATCGTCGCCGACAGGATGACAGTCACCGGTTCGATAGGTTCCATAAGCGGCAAGATGAATATCAACGGTCTTCATGAGAAACTCGGAATAACGCATGATTTTGTCACGAAAGGTCCAAGGGGTCTTTTCTATTCACCATACAAGGATTTTTCCGATGAAGAATGGGAGATATTCAGGAAAAACCACTGGGCTGATTTTAACAGCTGGCTGCAGGCGGTCGCCGATACCAGGGGTATGACCTTCGAAGAGGCTGAGAAGCTTGCTCACGGCCGCATATGGAGCGGAAGGCAGGCGGTCGATAATCGACTGATCGATGAAGTCGGAGATCTGAAGAAAGCGATCGGGATTGCTGCCGCCGAAGCGGGGCTCGGTGAAAAGGAAAAGGTGACAGTCGTCCACCTTCCCGAGAAAAAAGGTTTTGTGGAAGAACTGATGTCAGGAGGCAGTTTCACGACTGTCGCCGAATATGTCATCTACAGGTATATAAGGGATGACCTGGCTGACAGGTGGAATTTTCTTACCTCGCAGAACAAACTGATGATGGAAGAATCGATGGTAAACTAGTACCGATCAAGGCATGATGGTCTGCCAGAGGCGGCGCGATGCGAAAAGCGCCGCCTTTTTTTGTTAAGGTCCGGTAATAGATGACGATGTATATGTTGTCGGGAATGCTTCGATTCAGTGGAATGCATGCCGGGAAAAACCGCGGCGACATAAGGGAGTGAGATATTATTATTTATACTGGAAAAAATGGAGTGCCGTTTGATGCTGAATAATGAAGATATAGGATTCTCTCCCGATTTTCTGCTTGATCAGATTGACAATGATAAGGAGTTGTTTGACACTCTAATAAATATATTTGTCGAGGATGCCGGGGATCATATAAGGCTGATCAGGGAATCAATAGAAAAAAACGATATTGAAAAAACGCAGAGGGAATCGCACACATTAAAGGGAGCTTCGGGAACGATCGGGGCTGCGTTGATCTCTCAGCTCGCCGCCGAGATCGAGAAACGGTCAAAGGACTCCGATCTGTCCGGGACTGGCGAGCTTTTAATAAGGATCGAAAGGGCTTTCCAGGATCTTTTGGAACTGCTGGGAAAGACCCAGGACAGCAGCGGGGTCGAGCCTTCCGGCCTTACGGGATAGAGCCAGGCTGGACGTTTCGATCGATTTTCGATCCCTGCCCGGCATTGATATTCCCCTTATATGTCGATATTATTGACACGCGTCGACAGGCGGGTTAATCTCGCTGTGTCAGTCGATAAGTATCCATATAAGGAGGAAGATGTGATCAGGCGAGCTTTTATCAAAAAGAGCCTCTCGCTGGCTGTGATATATCTGCTGATCTTTCACATGCCCGCCGCTGCCATAAAAAGACCGATCACGGCAAATGACCTGTGGAATCTGAAAAGAATAGGATCGTACCGCTTGTCTCCCTCCGGTCATAAGGCCGCCGTCGTCGTAACTGAATATGATATAGAAGAGAACAAGGGACAGGGTGACATCTGGCTTGTAAATACGGATGGTTCCGGGAGCAGGCGATTTACGACGGGAGAGACGACCGAGAGTGATCCGGTATGGAGCCAGCGCGGAAATAAGATCGCCTTTACCGCGAGCAGGAACTCCGGCAAGCCGCAGTTGCAGATAATATCCACGGAAGGCGGAGAGGCGACGGAGGTCACCGATATGCCGCTGGGGGTATCAGATCCGAGATGGCTTCCCTGCGGTAGAAAAATGATATTCGTCTCACCGGTCATTCCGGGATTCGGTGGCGATCCCGATTCTATCAGGGCTGAACTCACCCGCCGCGAGAAGAGCAAGGTCAGCGCGAAAGTAACTGAAGACAGGTTCTATCGATATTGGGATCACTGGCTGACCGATGGGTATATCAACCATTTGTTTATGATCGATCTTGAGACTAAAAAGGTGACCGATCTCATGCCTGGCTGGGACCGGCTGACTGGATCGCGGGGAGGCATCGAATATGATATCTCTCCTGACGGAAAGGAAATAGCGTTTACCTCTCTCAGAAGCGGACCGCCGTACGACAGTCTTGAAAGCGATATCTATCTTCTTGATATCGCCGATCCCGGGATCTGCAGGAATCTCACGGCGGATAATCCCGCCGATGATTTTTCGCCATATTATACTCCCGATGGTAAATATATCCTCTACGGACGCCAGAAGATCATCGGGTTTTACGGAGACCGGGTGAGACTGGTGAGATACAACCGAATGACGGAGGAAAAAAGGCTTCTTACAGAATCATTCGATAGATCGCCATCGGACTGGGTAGTCGATAAAAAAGGAAAGAAGATATTTTTTCACGCTGAAGACAGGGCGATGGTATCGCTGTTTTCCGTTGGTATTGATGGCGGAAAAATCAGTGAGATCTACCGCGGGGGAAGCAACCGTTCGATCGATCTTCTTCCCGATGGATCATTGATATTTATTCATCAAAGCAACAGCCAGCCGGCATGCCTCTGCATCGTGGATAAAAACGGCGGAAATTTCAAAAAGCTCACTTCCTTCAACGACGCACTTCTGGATTCGATCGAAATGGGACGTTTCGAGGATGTATGGTTCAAGGGGGCGGATGATGAGGATGTGCAGATGTTTATACTATATCCTCCCGGATTCGATTCAGGAAGGAAATGGCCGCTTCTTATGCTCGTGCACGGCGGCCCGCACGGGACTTTCGGTGATGTCTTTCATCCGAGATGGAACACTCAGGTATTCGCCGCGCCTGGATACGTCACCGCGATGGTGAATTTCCATGGGTCATCCGGGTTCGGGCAGGAGTTTACCGATGCTATCACCGGAGAGCATGGAAGGAAACCGTTTATCGATGTTATGAACGCGGTCGATCTGATAATCGGACGCGGATTTATCGATGAGGAGAGGATGGCTCTTGCCGGGGGAAGTTATGGGGGATACCTCGCAAGCTGGGTCGGGACCCAGACCGACAGATTCGCCTGTCTTATAAATCATGCCGGGGTTTTCGACCTTTGCGCGCAGTTCGGGTCTGATATTACATCTGGCAGATCGAGGGCGTATGGAGGCACGGTCTGGGATGATATCGAGGATGTCATAAAGTGGTCTCCCGCCCACAATATGAAGGACTATTCGACACCGACTCTTATAATACATGGAGAAAAGGATTACAGGGTCCCGGTCGGAAACGGATTGGAAGCTTACGGTATCCTTAAAGCGAAAGGGGTACCGTCGAGATTTGTATATTTTCCTGATGAAAACCATTGGGTTCTGACTCCTCAGAACTCGATATTCTGGTATGGTGAGTTTCACGCCTGGCTGGATCGTTGGATATCGGCCGGACCGAAAGCTGGCATGCAGTCAAGAAAACCGGGGAGGTCATCATGAACAATGGCTCAGGGCTGCTTAATATCCTGACGGTAATACCCGCGGCGGCATTCCTTTTTGCCGCCATCCTTCCCGATGATTCATCGGCATTCGACAGGGTCAGTGGAAGGTGCGACGCTTCAAGGTCTGAAGTGATCTGTAAAAACGGCATGGTCTGCGCAGCCCAGCCCCTGGCAGTCCAGATTGGCATCGATATACTGAAAAAGGGTGGAAACGCTTTCGACGCGGCTATAGCGGTCAACGCAGCTCTCGGACTTATGGAACCGGTCTCAAGCGGAATAGGCGGAGACCTTTTCGCCATAGTCTGGGATTCGAAGACAAAAAGACTTTACGGTCTGAACGCGAGCGGAAGAAGCCCCTATCTTCTCAATATAGATGAAGTCAGGAAAAAGGGATTTTCAAAGATCCCCTATACGGGGATGCTTCCACAGACTGTTCCCGGATGCGTCGACGGCTGGTTTGAACTTCATGAAAGATTCGGGTCACTTTCGATGAAGGAAATCCTCTCTCCGGCTATCCGGTATGCCGAGGAAGGTTTTCCCGTTACCGAAGTGATAGCCCATTACTGGGGACTTGGCGCTGAAAGGCTTGCCGGCGAACCGAATTTTGCCGATACTTACATGCCGGGCGGCAGAGCTCCTGAAAAGGGGGAGATATTCCGGAACCCGGATCTTGCCTCCACATACAGGATCCTTGCCGAAAAGGGGCGCGAGGCGTTCTATCGAGGCGAGATCGCAAGGACGATCGACAGGTTCTGCCGGGAAAATGGCGGATACCTCAGGCTGAAAGATTTTCAGGATCACAGATCGACCTGGGTAGAACCTGTCAGCGCGGGTTACCGCGGATATGACCTCTGGGAGCTTCCACCAAACGGACAGGGGATCGCGGCGCTTCAGATCCTCAATATTCTCGAAGGATTCGATCTCTCCTCTGCGGGGTTCGGTTCAGCGGAGTACATCCATCTGTTGACTGAGGCGAAAAAAATAGCGTTTGAGGACAGGGCAAGATTTTATGCCGATCCCGATTACGCCGATATTCCGGTGGATGGACTGATATCGAAGCAGTACGCGGCCAGGAGAAGGGAACTGATAGATATCGATGCCGTCTTGAGAGAGATCCCCGATGGGGATCCGGTCCTGGACAATGGCGAGACTACTTATCTTGTAGTCGCCGACAGTGACAGGAATTTCGTCTCTTTGATACAGAGCAACTATGCCGGGTTCGGTTCCGGGCCAGTCCCGGACCGGCTTGGATTCTGCCTGCAGGACAGGGGCGCCCTTTTCAATCTCGATCCGGATCACCCCAATTCGCTTCAACCTCACAAAAGGCCTTTTCACACGATAATTCCCGCTATGGTGACGAAAGACGGTGACCCGGTTTTCGCCTTCGGCGTAATGGGAGGTTCGATGCAGCCTCAGGGGCATGCCCAGATCATCTGCAATATCATCGATTTCGGGATGGGGATACAGGAGGCTGGCGATGCTCCAAGGATCAGGCATTACGGTTCTTCCCAACCGACCGGAGAAGTGATGTCGGACGGGGGGAAGCTGGCCATCGAATCGGGGATCGAAGAGGCAGTCATCAGGGCATTGATCGATAAGGGACATTCCGTGGTCCGCGAGAGCGGAGGATTCGGCGGGTACCAGGGAATATGGTGGGACCGCGCCAGGGATCTGCTGATCGGCGGTTCTGAATCAAGAAAAGACGGCTGCGCGGCCGGCTATTGAAAGACCGGTCCGGGGAGAGATAAATGGAATTTATGGATTCGAGATTTTTCGATCATTTTATCGATCCGAAAAATGTCGGCACGATCAAAGATCCCGACGGGACGGGGATGGGAGGGGATGGCAGTTGCGGAGACTGGCTTATAGTGATGATAAAGGTGAAAGATGAAGTTATAACCGATATAAAGTTTCAATGCAGGGGCTGTTCGGCGGCAATAGTCACCTCAAGCGCGATGACAGAGATGGCAAAGGGAAAGACGATAGAAGAGGCGATGAAGATATCGGCGAAGATGATCGAGGACGAAGTGGGCGGGTTGTCCGATGAAAAGAGGCACTGCTCACTGCTTGGAGAAGAAGCTCTGCGCCAGGCTATCGAAGATTACCTTGGAAAGCATTGATACGGGAAAACCGGAAAATCCACTGATCATCTCCCCGGTCTGCCCGCGCCGTCTCGGGTGTCCCCGGACGGATATTACCGCCCGGGAAGTTTCCTGATCTTTCTGAGTCTTTCGTGAAGGCCGTCATGGAGATACTGGACGTACAATTCATCCTCCGGTTTTTTAGTGATCCGGCGGATGGTGATCGACATTCCGGGGCCTTTCAGCCAGTACGTCTTGTATGCCATCTCGATCGTACCGTCGGGGGAAGTGCTTTCCACTCCGTATCTCTCTTCGAGCGTATCCCTGAGGAAGTTCAGCTTCGAGACATTGTTCTGCCTGTAGTAAACGATGATTTCCATCAATCTTCCGTCAAAAAAAGTCAGCCGGGCGTGATCGACGTCTCTCGGTTGCGAAAGGACTCGAGAAAATTCATACATCTCGCCTCTTGAACCGGTCGCCGGGTCTTCGAGCTTTTTCCATGAGACCTGGTGGCGGACACGTTCGAACAGGCCGTCCCTGGATTCTCCGAGATGGAAGCCGTGAATATTTTCCTTCAGGACTTCTGTTTTTCCACCATCATTTTCTCCCGAACAGGCCTGTACGAGCAGCAGTGCCGGGATAAGAAGGATCAGTAGATGCGCATCGCCTGCAGGCCACTTTCGACCTTTTTCCCAGGCGCCGGTCTTTTTATTACCCGTCATGACATCAATCCTTCCCTGCTTCCGCGTCCTCATTGTTATTAAGCAGGGTATAGAACCCTCCGATGCCTATGAGGATCATGATCGTAGACTGGATCCAGGTTTTGGGAGGGATCGCACCCTTCGTGTTGTTGACGAAGAATACCATTCCGACCGACAACACGGTAAGCAGGCCATAGATAAAGAACATCACTCTTCGCGCCCGGTTCCTCGTGGTGACGTTATCTTCTCCGAATAACTTGTTATAGATCACCAGGCCGAATGTCGTTACTATGCCAAGAGCGGCGAACACAAGCCAGAAGTTCCTGAGAGTAGTCCCGGTGCCTGCCAGTTCAAGTGGAGAAAGGCCGGCGAGATTCGCCTTTTCCTTTATCGGGGAAAGGATAGCCCTGTACATCTCTCCGCCGACATTTGATCCGACAAGAGAACCGATCACTCCATAGAGGAAGGCGTATCCCATGTATGTCGCCTTTTTCTCCTGCGGAGCCACAATGCCTATATAGCTGTAGTATTTCGGGTGGCATGTCATTTCACCGATCGAGAAGACTGCTATTCCAAGAATGAATATCCAGGCGTGTTGAGACGATGCGAGGACAAAAAATCCGGCAGAACCGATCAGAATTCCACCGACCATCGTCGGGAGTGGTTTGATGTTTTTTACGATCAGGTTGACGAATATCTGGAGCACCACTATCGTTCCCGCGTTGACGACAGTGACATGCTCGGGCCGCAGGGTATAATCCATCCCCATCCTGGCGAAGAATCTGGTGATCGGCGCGGGATCGATGAAATCGCGAAGATACCAGAGGACCGAACCGAAATTCTGAAAATAGAGGATCCAGAAACATGAATATACGAATATCAGAAGCATGAACCGCGCGTCTGAAAGAACGGTGACCGCTCCCGACAATACTTCTTTGAGGTTCTTGCTGCTTTCAGGTTTCGGGGGATCTTTATAGAGAAACGCCGCGGGCAGAAGCATCAGGGCGCAATAGATCGCGCTGATGGTGAAGACCCAGCTCCAGCTGAGGCTGTCCCTGATATAACCGGCCACGAGCGGGGCGACCAGGGCGCCGAGGTTTATCATCCAGTAATAGACTCCGAATCCGAATCCTGAATTCTTTTCATTCGTCGTCCTGGCTATCGTTCCCGAGATAATAGGCTTGAAAAGCCCCGAACCGGTCGCCATTACGAGCAGGGATATGAAGATGACGCCGTACGTGGTGACCTGGCCGGCGACAAAATATCCCGCGCCGAGAAGGCTGAAAGCGACGAGAAGCATCTTTCTGTATCCATATCTGTCGGCGAGCGCGCCTCCGAGGATGGGGATCACATATGTCATGGCGTAAACAAAACTCTGAAGAAGTCCCACCATATCCTCTGTGAATCCAAGACCT
Organism: Candidatus Krumholzibacteriota bacterium; assembly: GCA_016932415.1. Taxonomy (NCBI): domain Bacteria; phylum Candidatus Krumholzibacteriota; species Candidatus Krumholzibacteriota bacterium. Next base: position 161,750 of record JAFGCX010000007.1, on the reverse strand, counting down.
CCGTTGACGACTTTTTCGGAGAGGTATATGGCAAGAAGAGCGTTCAAGCCATAATAGGCGCCGCGTTCAAAGAGCTCCATGATATTGGCTACCCAGAACGAACGCGGGAACGATCCTATCCCGGTCTGCATCTCAGTACTTTTTTCCACTTCGCTGACTTCCTTTCCTGGCGAAGGACCATTTCACTCTGCCAGAGGAGATTGACATCTTTTCCGAAGAAGCGCCCGGACAAGCGGCCTGTCATGAAGCAGGCTTCAACCCGGACGCCACCAGTCATAGAATCTATCAAAAATGTGTCGATTATGGTATATAAAAATAGCCCGGCAGCATCGTGCCGGGCCTGGATAGCCTGTCAGGCAGGATCGATAGTGATCACATATATTTGAATTTCAACTGAAAATTCCCGATTCCTATAAGATCGCCGCTGTTAAGCTTGACCTTGTGTATCTCCCGGCCACCGATGCTCGTGCCATGCCGGCTGTTGAGATCCTCAAGGTAATAGGATCCGCTTTCTCCGGTAATGACAGCGTGTTCCGAAGATACGAACGAATGGTCAAGACAGATATCGCAATCGATATCGCTGCCGAACGTTGTCGTTTTTCCGGTTATATCGATTACCAGTCCCGAAAAACAGCCATTTACAATTTCAACGGCAGCTTTTTTCCCTTCACTGCTCTTTTTCCTTTTGCTGCTTTTCCTGTTTCCGGAAACGGGATTCCTCGTACTGTTTCTTGCAGACACGTCATCACCTTTCGCCAATTGAAGTCCAGCCGCTCTATTGTCATCAAGGTGTCGCCCCGTTTCTGGCAAAATCTGTACCACACGATGCCGCGCGGATCTTTCCCTGACTGTCAGCATCTGTAGAAAGGGGAATATTCGAGGTAAAAGCCTGCCTGATTATCAATCATGGGGAGCAACGCGCAACGGAAGGAAACGGGGAAGAAAATGCCCGGAGGGTCTCCATTTTCGCCCGATCCCGGCAGAAGCTCTGGCCGCGAGATCATTTTGCGCTGTTGAATAAATTGCGTCTCCGCCGCGACAGATTGCTAATCGGCATTACCATAGCGGCGGCGCCCCTGACGATGGATAATGCGTTACGGTCTTCCCGCAGGCATGGGGATCCTATTTTTTTCGTTTCGAAGTTCTGAAGTCTTCCGGAGCGACATCATGTTTTTTCATAAGATCATGAAGAGTAGGCCTGCTGATGCCGAGTTCCTGCGCCGCCGCCGAGACGTTTCCCGAGAACCTGAGGAGCGCGTCGGTTATCATCCTCTGTTCAAGGTCGTCTCTTGCTTCTTTAAGGGATGGGATCGACAGTGGTGTAATAGACGCGCCGGAGCCGCCCTGGCGAGATTCCGCGGCAGCGCCGGCCTGGTCAGGGGCCAGGTCCATGTCTTCGGGCTGAATGATCCTTCCGGATGTCATGATCACTGCCCTCTTCACCCTGTTTTCCAGTTCACGGACATTTCCGGGCCATGAATGAGTGTAAAGGATATTACGGGCTGACTGACTGAAGGTCTTGACGTTCTTTGAGAATTCGGAATTGTAGTGATGGAGAAAATACATCGCCAGCAGAAGGATATCCTGGCCACGGTCGCGAAGGGGGGGGAGAGCGATCTTTATGGTGTTTATCCTGTAGTAAAGGTCCTCTCTGAACGTCCTCTCTTCGATCATCGTTGTAAGGTCCCTGTTGGTCGCGGCTATCACCCTCAGATCGAGCTGGAGGGGTTTCTGTCCCCCCACTCTTTCGATGACGTGATCCTGGAGGAATCTCAGTATTTTGACCTGCAGGGAAAGGGGGAGTTCGCCTATCTCATCGAGAAAGATCGTCCCTCCCTCGGCGATCTCGAATTTTCCCGGTTTTGAGGAGACAGCACCTGTAAAACTGCCTTTTTCATGGCCGAAGAGCTCGCTTTCAAGAAGGTTCTCCGGTATTGCTCCGCAGTTTATCGGAATGAATGGCTTGTTCTTTCGCGTACTTCTCGAATGAATCGCCCTGGCGATCAGTTCCTTCCCCGTCCCGCTCTCACCGGTAATGAGGACGGCGACATCTGTCGGCGCGATCCTTCGTATGGTCTCGAAAATATCGAGCATTGTCCCGGACATCGATATGATGCTTTCGAACTCATGCCCTTTTCCGGGGGCTGATTTGAGGTCTTTGATCATCGACTCGAGGGAATGGATGTATGAAGCTCTTCCGAGTATCACTCTCAATTCGTCGATATCGACCGGTTTGGAATAGAAGTCGATCGCTCCGGATTCAAGAGCCCTGAAAGCATTCTCCTTGTAATCATGTCCGGTAATCACGATGATTTTGATCCCGGGCTCTATCTGAAGGGCCTTCTCCAGTATTTCGAATCCTTCAAATCCCTCGGACTCGCTTGTCAGGGAGAGGTCGAGGATCATCAACTGGGGTGATTCGTTTTTTACAGCAGTGAGGGCATCTTCGATGGTTGATGCCTTAATGATCCTGTAATCTTTTTTAAAAGCCCATTCAAGTTGTTTCAGAATGGCTTCTTCGTCGTCGACTATTAACAGTTTTGTTGACGCCAATTAAAGCACCTTTCCGTCAATTTGAATCGATACCGGGTATTTTAATCGATACGACCGCGCCGTTTCCACCAAGATTATTGATCGATATCGATCCTCCATGAGCCTCGATCATTGATTTGCACAGGGCGAGTCCTATCCCGAGGCCGTTTTTCTTTGTGCTGCTGAACGGTTTGAAAAGATCGTTCTTCAGATATTCGGCATCGAATCCTTTTCCGGTATCGGCGACGGTAAGAGTTATCCCTTCCCGGTCATCAACCGAGATAGTGATCGTTATCTTCCCGTTTTCTCCCGTCGCGTCGACAGAATTGAGGATCAGGTTCTCGATGATCCTTTCGATTGCCGATCGATCGACATGCGCGTACAATTCGCCCGGCGGTGAGAAATCCAGCGATATCTTCCGGTTTTGCGCCGCGGGCATTAGATGGGCGGCCTTGTCCCTGACGAGAGAAACGATCTCCGTTCTAGTCCTGCTTATATTCCCGGGATATTTATGGGCATTGAGGGAGTTGATCAGATCCTGCATCTTTTCGACCGATCTTTTTATCGTTTGAATCGTATCTTTCTGGAATTCCTTGTCATCCATGTTTTCCCTGGCGTTTTCCGCTGTCAGTGAAAGCATCCCGACGGTATTTTTAAGGTCGTGTATTACAAATGAAGCAAAGCGGTTGAACGATTCGATCTGCTTTGATTCGAGAAATCTTTCTTCCATCAGAAGGTTATCGATCGTTATTAAAGCCTGATCGGCGATCGTCTCGAGAAAGGTCTCATCCTCCTGCCCGAACGGCGCGCCGGTATCTTTGACTCCGAGTGCGATGAAACCCTTGGTTTCTTCACCATGTCCCAGCGGAGCGATGAACCGGATCCAGCAGGGTATATGATCTGATTCTTCTTCGCCGCTCCTCTCGGCAAGGGAAGGGATTTTCCTGTTGAATCTCCTGTTCAGCCCCTCGAACCTGCCATCTCTGCATAGTGAAAGCAGCCAGCCAGGAGTTTCAGGAGTCCAGTCTTCTCCAGTCGCTCCATACGACGCCTCTTTCCCGTTCCTGATATCGACCCATATTATCCCTCTCTGGACCATCACAGTCTCGCAGAGCGATCCTATCGTGTTGGAGAGAAAATCCTCTATTCTCAGGCTGGTGGCCATCAGCCTGGAGAAATGGCGCCATTCCCTGCGGTAGTTGTAGTTCTCGAGATAAAAATTGTCGTTGAGGAATATACGGAGTCTTCTTCTCACTCTGCCCGAAATGCCTATCGAAAGAAGCAGGAAGGCTATAAATATACCTATTACATAGAGGTGAAACCGGTCGTACGGCAGTCCGGCCAGAGCCGATATCCAGGAGATAAGTCCGATCGAAATAAAATACAGCCCCGCGATCATGACAGTTATCGTTGAATTATTTTCCTTTTTCGCCGGAATCCCTATCTCGAAGAAGTTATAACGGATATTTGCGTAGAGAAAAGTAACGGCGACAATTATAATACCGCATGTCTCAACGATCAGGAATCTGCGATCGACGGATGAAAGGGAGAGAAGCCTGCTCATGACTACAAAATTAAGCAGTGAGGCTGTCAACATTCCTAGCATCGGGTATTTAAGGGTGACTTTTCCCTGTATGTTAGCTGCCCTGTACGTGTTTTCCATGAAATATAAATAGCAGACATTGACCAGAAGGATAAAGACACCCAATCCCTTCCCTGCCCAGGTGAATGACAGTTGATAGAGAAACCCTTTTTCCTCCATGGAAATTGCCCGGACAAGGTGATGGATCGGAATGAGAAAGCTGCCTGCAAACAGGATCATAAAAAGGATCATCATTGCCGGCAAGCTCTTCCATGGTGAGACGGAGCCACTCTCGCGCGCGAAGAAACGAAAGAACGGGATCCCAAAAGCCGGTGAAGAGATCGTCGTGGCAATGAGTATTCTCAAAAGGGTCTGAGTCTGATCCGGCGAGCCGGATCGAACGATCAGGGAGACCAGAATCATGATGAAGGCGAAGACAAAGACCAGAGGAATAAAGAAGCGTTTCTGGTAATTGAAACGTCGCCGGGCGATGGCTGTCAATGCCAGGAGAACAAGAAGCCCCGACGCGGTATAGGAGAGGATTGGAGCAAATAGGTTCATTGTTCTTCTCTTATTCTTTCCAGATGTCTTTGGGCCTCGACTGCCAGATCGGAACCTTCATATCGTTCGACGCATGCCTGGAGAGTCTCGATCGCTTTTTCCCTGTCCCCGAGCTCCTTTTCATAAATCGAAGCGGCTGTGAGGTAATTCTGCGCGAATCTTCCGTATTCGGGATATTTGTCAGGGAGAGTTGTGAGGCGCTCCGCCGCTTCCTTCCACTTTTTCTGCAACGACAGTATCCTTACCGCGTATTCTTCGGCCATAATTCTTATACCCAGGGGATTTTCTCTTGAGAGGAGGGTCTCGTAATGTTCCAGGGCCCTTTCGTAAGCGTTATCGGCCGCGTCCTTTTCGCCGTTGTCTTCGAAGTGCGCCGCGATCCTGAGCGGCGATTCCATTCCCTGCAGAGTCGTCGGAAAGCTTGTGTAGATAGATTTGAAATGCAGGGACGCGTCGATCCACCTGCCCTGGATCTCGGAGATATTGGCGAGCTGCCATGTGGCTTCGACTACTCCGCTGCCTGAGGATTTGTGGTCCCTGATGATCCTGTTGTAGACCTCTTCCGCTTCTTTATATCTGCCCGATCCCTGATGTATGCCGGCGATCATCAGAAGGGCGGGGACTGTTTCCTGAGCGTCCGGGAACTCATCGACGATCGATGTAAAGATCGCTGAAGCCTTTTCCTGCCGGTCAAACCCTTCCATCTCGATCTTGGCTTCAAGAAACATAAGAGCCGGCCTGTCTTTTTCGTTACGGTAGAGGTTTTCCATCTCCCTCACCAGCGCGAGAGCGTCGCCCCATTTTTTCTGCTCAAGCAGGACTGTCACAAGGTTGTACTGCGTTTCTCTCACCAGGACGGGGTCCTTAGCCTTCGAGAGTATAGCCCTATATGACTGTTCACCTTTGCCCAGAGCGGCCGATCCCTCTTCCTGACGCCCCAGGAAGTTGTAAAGATTTGAAAGCCTCACCGGAACAAGAAGGTACCGGGTGTTCATCCTAGATGTCTTTTCTATCGTGTTCCGGCCCAGATATTCTTCGGAGAATTTTTCAAAGAGCCTAATCGCTTCAGAGGCATCTCCGTTCTGCTCTGATATGAAAGCGGCCGACCATAGGGCGTTCGCTTTTGCCTCGGGGATGTTGTCGGCGAGCAGGTACGCTTTCTGAAAATCAGCGATCGAGTTTTCCAGGTCACCGGCGCGGAATTCAAGTTCGGCGAGTTCGATCTGAGCTGAAACGACGATCATTTCCATCCCTTCGACGCTTCCGGCGCCTGATGAATACCGATCGACGATCGACCGGTAGCTGCCGACAGCCTTTTCGATGAATTCGTTGCTCGTCGATCCAGGCTTAAGTTCGCGGTTGAGCTTTCTCGCCTCGAAGAGTTCTTTTTCCGCCCTGTAGAGGGTCGATTTTTCTCCGCTTGAACAGGCCGAAATGGCAAGGAATACCATCAGGATGACGATGCAGATATTGATCTTTCCGTTCATTTTTCCTCCAGAGTCGGCGACCTCGAAAAGGTGATCCGGTCCTCAGCCAAGGCTGTTTTTCATCCTTCCCATGAAGATGATGGTCCCACCTGCAATGATCAGATAGGTGGATATCATCTCGATGATCGATGAGACGACGTAATTATATATTATGAAATCGGGAGAAAGCCTCGTGGCGATCAGTCCGGCTTTTATCCCTATGAACGTTGTAGGCAGAGTCAATATGAATGGAAAAAGCACCACGAAAAAAGTTGTCGCCGCCGAATCAGCGGCAATTGAGAAGCTTTTTCTGACCGATCTGAAAAAATCGGCGTCGTAGAGAAGGATCGCGGGAGTCGTATATAAGAACAATCCCTGTATCGCGAGCGCGATCACGATGCCTGCCGAATATATGATGTATCCCTCCAAGACCCCAGCCCCCGCCCTGATATTTCCAACGAGAAGGAATACCGCGTATATGAGCGTGGAGGCGACAACAGAGACCAGGAGCAGCTGGAGATACTTACCCAGCGTTCCACGGAATCCATCCCGGAGGGAGAGAGACCTGTCAAAAGCGAAACTGAAGACAAGGATCACCGTCACTCCCTGGAATATTATATTGATGAATATGTCTATCAGGATATCCAGCCGGTCAAGGATCGGTTGCATGAGGATGATGTGGCCGGGGAAATGCCCTATATCGGAACCGGAAAGCCCCCTTATGAAAAGGGCCCAGAACGATGTAAGGGGAGGCTCAAGGCTTGAAAGGTATAATATCAATATGCCCAGGTGAATAGTCAGGAAGATGATCGATGGAATCGCGATCCTGAAATCACGCAGGATCGATATAGCGGAATGGAAGGAACTGAATGTTTCCTTCAGGCTTGCGGAAATATCGAACCTTTTTCCCGTGCTGTTTTTTTCACTGATGAATGTCTTCGTCATCTACCCTCGATTCTTCAAAGGTCGCCCCGGTTTAAGCGCTGCCATTATATCGGGATTTATTCCACTTATGAATCTAAACATCTCTTCCTCGATATTTTTGTCTCCTCCAGGCCTGACGACGGTTGAGAATCGGATAAACGCGGCAGCCTGGGGTCGCGACAGGAGGGTGTTTTTCATCTGGTGGTATTTCAGCGAGAACTCGTCAGGGATGGCATCTCCGTTCATGCTGAACCAGTATATGACCAGCCTTTCTTCCCTGCCATTCGAGATCATCAACCGCTTGACCGATCCGGGGCCGTTTTCAAAATCGATCCTCAGTTTCTCCTCGCTGATAATATCCCACCCTGAACCGGGGTAACAGTGTTTTGGCGAGTGAATCTGGGAATTCTCCTGCTGGCTTGAAAAATACCCGAGGAAAAACTCTATCTCCATTCCTCCCGGCGAAGTATACGACCTGACAAGCGTCGTGTCGGCGCCGAGCACTTTCAGCGATTCGATCCCTATATAATAGTCGTCAGAACTATAATGCCCCGATTCGGACGGAATGAGTGAGAAATCTGGAAGAGAGATCTCACCGGCCTTTTTTTCGCGCAATTTCATCGTATAGACCATAAGTAGCGAGAGTATCAGAATGACGACGATAAGACGGTTTATTTTACCCATTTCAATATCCTCGCGCAGAGAAGAAGCAGAAGCATTCCCGCCACGAATACTATCAGGCCTGATATCTCATGTATCGGTCCGTCCGCGAACTCGGGTCCTATCGTATAGGCTCCGAGCGCCGTAATGGTAAGGCGTATCGCGTTGGCCGCTATCGCTACCGGAATCGAAGCGGCGACGAGAATCAAATTCTTGGTCCTTGAGAAACCTGAGAAAACAGTGAATATCATCGCGATCGTGACCATCGTCATCAACGAGCGAAGCCCGCTGCAGGCAGCGACAACTTCGAGAGTATATTCAGGCAATTGCAGTATATTTCCTTTTCTGATTATGCTGACGCCTGCCATCTTCAGGATCGATGTGCTCAGCCTCGCGCTGAAGATCTGCATCGGGAATGTGATCTTGTAATAGATTATATACGGCAGGGGTATGGCAAGGATCAGAAAAAGGACGGGAAAGGCTGTGACTCTCGCTATCCTGTCGCCAAATATAAAGAGTATTGTACCGAAGATCAGGATTGGAAATGAGAAGCGAGTGGTAAAAAGTTCCGAAGCGGCTGTGCCGGCGATAAGCAGGAGAGAAGCGAAGAGAATGACCAGTAATCCCGCGAATCTATGCCTGCCATCGGGAGCGTTCTTCAGCTTTTCTCGACGCTTCCAGAGTATAAATGCCGAGACGAACGGTATGATGAGCCCATGCTGGTAGTTAGGATCATTTATCCATTGTCTCACCAGGCTCAAGAGCACAGGGAAGTAGAGGATAGATATCAGAACGGCAGATGACGCGATCAGGATCAGCCCCGGCGCTTTTGATCCTGTTCTATCATGATCCGCGATACTGGACAAGAAGCCTCCTCTGATACGGTCGATGCGGCATTGTAGTGGAATCTTATAAGTTATCCGCCTGTATTGGCAAGAAGAATGAGCAGCAAAAGAGGTACCATAAAAAAAGGACGCGGTCTTTTGCCGCGCCCTTTTCTATTCCACCCTGACGAGAGTCAGGATCAGGAGTTCTTTTTTCTTCTCAGCAGAGGAGCAATACCGAGAAGTCCGAGGCCGAGAAGGCTGAGAGTGCCCGGTTCGGGAGTGGCAAAATAACTTGCGTCATGGGAGTTGGGACTTACATACCTCTTGCCGTAGGAGTCGATTCCGATAGCGTCAAAGTTCGCAAATTCGAATCCCCTCACCACTACATCGAGAAGAGCTTCGTCTCCCCACCCCTGCTCGTGTATAATGCCTTCATCATAATGCCATGCGTTCGCACGGAGGTTGTCCATTTCTCCAACACGGTAGAAGTTGAAATTATGGATGCTGGGCAACATGGTCTTGTTATACCAGGATGGAGCAGCGGAAGCGAGTCCGGCGTCGCCGTAGTTATAGAATGTGTTTATCTCTACGCCGTTAATCCAGACAGTGCCACTCTGACCTGTAGGGACATTTACGACGACATAGACTTCCATGTAATCGTAATCTGGTCTGAATGCCAGCATCTCGGAATCCAGACCTGATGTAGTTGTTGGTACCATCGGATCCCAGTATCCGACTACCTTCAGGTCAAAATTGCCGGATGTCGTTACCCACGAATCCTCATCACCGGAGTAATTGTAATAATAATCCGAACCGGTAATATATGTCTGCAGTTTCGGGACAGCCATCGCTGATGAACCGATCAGAGAGAGAGAGAGGAGCAGAGTCGCCAGAATCGAACATTTGCCCATTTCAAAAAACCTTCCGTTCAAAAAGTAAGCTGTTGTCCTATGATTTATTCTTCCTTCTCAGCAGAGGAGCAATACCGAGAAGTCCGAGGCCGAGAAGGCTGAGAGTGCCCGGTTCGGGAGTCGAGTAGAAATATGTCGCGTCGTAATCCCATGGGTTGGTATAGGTGACTCCCCTCGCATCGATCCCGATCGCGTCAAAATGCGTCCAGGAAAAACCCTTTACTACCACATCGAGAATCTTCTCGTCGCCCCACCCTGGTGAATGGATCAACCCATGGTCGTAGTGCCACGCGTTTGGCTGGCTGTTATCGATCACTCCAGCCTTATAGAAGTTGAATTTTCCGAAGGTAGCGGGAGGAGCCCAGCGAAGGTACCAGGCGGGATCGGCGCCCGGAGGAACAGCATCGCCAAAATTGTAGAAAGTGCTGATTTCCTCTCCGTTGATCCATATCGTTCCAGACTGGCAGATAGGGACGCTTATCGCCACGTAACATTCCATATAATCACGCGTGGGATAACAGTAATCTATTCCGCTGTTGATTGCATCCCTATTGACCTCTCCCCAGTATCCTACTACATGCAGATCGAATTCCTGGGAGTTGGTGATCCAGGATCTCTGGTCGAGAATACTGTGGAAATTCTCATACCGTGAATCGGTGATATAGGTCTGGATCCTTGGGACGGCGACAGCGGAGCCCGCGAACAGGACTGCGGCGAGCATCGCGGCTGTAAAAACATGGAACCTTTTCATCTTTTTTCCCTTTTCTGGTGTCGGAATCGATTATAATTTACATAATATAGCTGCAAACACCCATATTATCGCAATCTGCATGCCACTTTTTTAAGCGTGTGTATCACTAATAAATTCAAGATGTTACATTTGCTCTATCCAGGCGTTTGCCAAACAATCTAAAAAGCGTAAGGAATGCCGACGTTTTGAGCCCTTTCGGATCGATTTTTTAAGGAGTCGCAGCGCGGGTCAGGAAGGGGATCCGGCTCCTCTACCTCGATCGAAGCAGAGGAGCCGTAAAAGATCAATATCGTTATGGGTTGCTACCTGTTTCTTCTCAGAATAGGAACCAGTCCAAGAAGACCGAGCCCGAGCAGGCTTAGCGTTCCCGGTTCAGGGGTAGCGAAATAGCTTGAGTCGTGCGAATGGGGATTCCTGTACCTTTTGCCGTGCGAATCTATGCCTATGGCATCAAAGTGAGTCCAGGAAAAACCTCTGACGACGACATCGAGGAGAGCTTCATCGCCCCATCCCCGTTCATGGATCAGGCCATGGTCGTAGTTCCACGCGTTAGCCTGTTTGTTGTCTATCCTGCCTACCTTGTAAAAGGCGAGGTTCATGTCTTTGCGGAACAACCCCTTCGTATTCCAGTCGAGGCCTGTTTCCTGTCTGTTATAATTATTGCAGAAAGAGTTGATCTCGATTCCATTGATCCATACTGTTCCGGACTGATCTGTCGGAGCGCTGATCATCAGGCAGACATCGAGATAATCGTACGTCGGTGGAGCGAGGACCATATCCAGAGGCGGGTCCTCCGGAATCGGATGCCAGTATCCGACCACCTTCAGATCGAAGCTGCCCGATGTCGTGACCCAGGTATCGCTTTCAATCGGAGCGTAGTTGTATTGAAAATCTGAACCGACTATGTAGGTCTGTAGTTTTGGAACCGCGCTGGCTGGTCCGGCGACCAGAGCCGAAGCCAGCAGGGCCGCCAGAAAAATATTGATCCTTTTCATATCCGCTCCTTTGTGTCGAATTCCATTATAAACAACGAAAATACTCTGACTTTTCATATTAGTGACCGCAAGGTGCGTGCCATCGATCTCTTTTTGTAACATCCATTAAAATAACAAATTGCGCACTCCAAATGTTGGGTCATATTCCCCAGCTTTAAACCTGTAAAGAATCTCGACATATCGTCGTTGCTCTGTCCTCCGGCCGGGGCATATTCCCCCAGGTGAGCGGAGGTCGTATCTTACCGCCTTTTCCTCGATCTTGACGATCCGAGGGAACCGGTGGAGTAACTCCTGCTCTTCCTTGAACTTGAACTGATCCTTGACCCGAAGTCGGGGTGCATCCTTTCAGTTCCCCGACTGATGCCGGTATTTCTGCTGAAATTCATCGAATTGAACGGCATCCGGCGGTTACCGCCACGAAGTACTTTCGAGGGTGAGGTGATCATCCCTGTTCCCCGCGAAGCCCCGTTTCTAAGTCTGCTCGTCTGGGGAAGAAAGGTGCCTGAGATCGACGGGTGGATGTACCCGGACGCGTTTATCTGTCCGTTCCAACCGTTTCTCTTCTGATATCTTATCCTTTTTCCAGAGATGCTATAGCTTGATGATGAGATCCCTGTCCGAACATACTGGCCAGCAGTGACCGAAGCGGAACTTCGGCCCATAGCTTTTTGCCAGTCCCGGTCGATGGCGGCGCTCTGGGACATCGCCCACTCCGAGAATTCTCCCGGTTCACTGGCGCGCGCCTCACCAGAGGCGGACAGCAACGGATTGATCACAATGAGAAGCAACAATAAAGTTGCGGTCAGGTAACGCATGACTACTTCCCTTTATCTATCTGATACGGAAATACAATAGAAAGCTGATTTAGAAACTACTATCTGTACGCAGAGTTTAGAAGAGGAGAGAATCTTCTATTCGTTTACAATCAAAATTCTAACATATCGGCACGGATCTGTCAACCCGTCCGGCCCGAGGGGCTGTCGTTAAAGGCCGGGGATACCTGTCCAGCTTGACATCTGGCGGCGCCTCCCGTCCGAACCCAGGTTACGCCCCGGCCGGTCGAAAGGTCAGATTGCTGGAAGATCCGTTATGGACGAAAGAGTTGTACAATGGATTTATCGGGGATCGGTCGGCGAATCTGGCAGTGGCGATCTGCATCCATGCAGATCAATCTATCACACGCTGGAGGGATACTCGAATCAGGTCGTTTATTGTCTGCCTGGCGCGTTCCCGGCTGGCCGGGAATAATATCAATGGTATCGATTGAACGGTACGGAAGGGCTGGCATTAGTGATGGAAAGCTCTGATTAATGATAATAATCTGAACATTGGATGTCAACGGCAATCGAATGGATGGCAGCGTGGAAGTGAGTGAACATCTATATGTTCACTATTGAGCGCTTGTCTCTTGCATCAATGTCGAGATGAATTTATGGCGCCTGGTGACATTATATTTTTCCGCGCTGTTTTTTGCCCCGATAATATTCCCAAAATAAAAAGGAAGCGTGAATCCGCCGAGCAGATAACCAGGCGCGTAATTTTCTTCTTTTATCAAACTGTATACGCTGTAGACCAGGAGACCGTCGAAAAGAAAGTGCCGGAATCCGTCATAAGCCCTTCCGGCATACATCTGTCCCGATCCGGGCAGGAGTGTGGAAAACACCACGGCCATTTTCGCGTTTTTACGCCTTATATCAACGCCCAGTCCCACATATTTCGAGAGGAAGAGAGCCTTGTCACGGTATGGGGAGTCGGGGTAGACCCTCGCTATCGCTTCGAATCGCTGAGAACCCTCATTCCATTTCCCGAGGGCCATTGCGCATAATCCACGCAGGAATTGAGCTTGATCGATATCGATTATATTATCGGTGTCCGTTATTACATCGAAATCACACTTTCTTAAAGTGTCCGCGCATCTGCCGTAGAGTCCAAGGTTAAAATCTGACGCGGCTGCCATGAAATATGCCGCGTTTTTACGGGATATATATTGTGACACCGCCGCCGCGTCGAGATATTCAAGCCTGGCTTCTTCCCAGTCATCCCAGCGAAAATGACAGGTACCGGTCATCATGCGCGACCAGTAATCCAGTTCGCCGCTGTCGCAAAGGAAAGCGACGCGCCTATACTCGGTCGCCGCTCTCCAGCAATCTCCCTCTTCGGCAAGTTCATCGGCGAAAGCTGCGTACTCGATCTGGCGGTCCGAAAAAATATAACTCATCGTTATTATTAATCGATCACGGTCGGGAAGGAGCCATGATGGGATTATCGGCTGGTCGGTCGCGCCGGGACGCCCCGCCACCGGATCTGCCAGATGCCCTTCTGCGTCCCTCGCGTAATATCGATAAGCACCGCTATGGCATCGCACGAGCCTGTCGGCGGCAATAACCGATCCTTTGATAAACCCACGGGCGCCGATCGCTTCTTTCGCGTATTGAGAACAGCTCGGGTTAAAACGGCAGTTCCCGTAACGCAGGTCCGATATATATTTTTGATAAAAATCGATCAGTCGGCAGGGAGGAGAAGACTTCTTTTTTGAATCGATGATTTCGGCGGATAGATCCACGAAAGAAGTGGCAAGAATCAAACTGCTTATAATAAATGTTTTTATATTCGATGTCATGGCGGTCAACTAAAAGTAAAATGAACAGGACTCGACTCCCGGGCAAGATTGGTTTCCTGACTGATTCTGAATCGATACTTGACAGCGCGATAACCGTTCTTGCCGCGCATCCTCAAAATAAATATAATCCCACACTTATTCCGAAGCTGAATGTTGAAATGCTGCTGGAATCGAGATAATCGAGCGTCAGGGATTTTTCCATATCGCTTTTCCATGGAATCAATGAATACCGCGCTGTCAGACCGACAGGGAAACTTCTCGCGATGACAAATCCCGCTGTAGCCTTTATTTCTCCTCCAAGTTTATATTTTGCGAGTTCGTCCGTCCTCCCCCCGGTAAGGATGTCATTTTCATATTCCTTGATCCTGGCACTCTCCCTTACATCGAACAGGGCCGGTCCGATACCATAACCGATAAAGACCATATTATTGTTAAAGAACAATAATTGGCCGAAATTAAGGCCATAACTCAGTATCTGGAGCTCGCTGTCCTGTGGAGAGTCCTCAAATTCCGAATCCCCGTATATATATAACGGCTTTCCTTTCGCGCTCAGGTAACCAAAGGTGAAGTCGATGTGCATCGTCTCCGAAATGAACAGGCCGAATTCCCCTCCGATCCTGTAAGTATTTTTTATATATTCCTCGCTGATCGATTCGTTGGCGAACAGGGGATATGACAACTCAGCCATACCGAACTTGGACAGACCCATCACATAATCCGACGACATCGCCGAGGCAAGGAGAGCGTTCGGGGTCACTATCGATTCAATCCCGTCGTTGTTGTTTGCCTGGTTCTGGAAATTTATCTCCTGTCCGGGTGGCCGGGCCACGTCACTCTCCATCACCCAACCTTCAGCCGGGATGAGTGTTCTGGTCGTGACGAGGACCCATAGCGTGTTTTCAAAGTAATCAGACTCAATGACATCTACCTCAACGCCTTTTTCAAGATCACCCTGTATAAATCCGTCAGCCTTGTATCCTCCAGGTTTATCCCATAGCTTTACGCTGTTGATCGATGGGTCTCCAGGCTCGATATTACCCCGGTATTGGACCTTACCGGCCGAATCATCGAGCAAATGATCACCATCTCCGACGAGGCCAGACCCCTTCCCTTTATCATCCGAAAAGATGCTGCTGCATACCGATTCGAGGATCGAACCGAGGCATGAACCGAAAAAACTTGTTTTTTCATCTGAATCGCTTGCGTATGTCGTTTTGTTTGAAGCGTCCCTTTTCTTTTTTGAAGCGGTCTTTCTGACTCTTTCCTTCTTCGTTTTCGCGGTATCGGCGACAGCTGTCCTGCCTTCAGCGATGACAGGATCAGCTTTTACTGTCAAATGGGAAATAAATAAGAAAACAATGATCGTCGAGAATAGAATTAATCTTTTCAAATCGATCCCTTCTTCCATAAAAAAATAAAAACTTAAGTTTGAGTCGCAGACCACCGTATGCATGAAAAGCGGCTGAAGATGCTTTTATATGATCGGTTGTCAAATCTTCTTCGCCTGTGTCCGCTGACATCAGGATAAATGTCATTCCAAGAGTAATCCACCGCTTTGCCTTGCCGAGAGTAACAACCGGTTGAGGACCTGTCAAACAGAACCTGCAGATATAGAGGTGTCAAATCTGTTCAAAGGTTCGGATTTTGATCGATTTTCCAGTAATTATATGGTAATCTCCCTGGCGGGGCTGCAGAGATCATCAATTGGAATCACCAGGAAAGAAATAACGACAGATAGAGTGACACGCGGAAGAACAGGTACGGCATTATTTATATAGATAAACAGTCAGGGGGCATCGATGTTTATTCGCACGCGTCGTCCGGATGAGTTTCTTCCAATGGCGCATTACAATTACAGTAGATGGAAGCGATATGCTTGTACAATGTTTTGTGCCTGTTTTATTGCGGCGATAATCCCCGCACGATCAGGTAATGCGCAAACACCGCTATTTTCGGGGGAGCCCGCATGGTTTTCCGCGCAATCCGACTGGACCTGGTCTGTTGCCACGGGAGACGTAAACGGTGACGGTTATCTTGATCTGGTATGCGGGAATTCAGGGGAATCTTCGGGTCAATTCAATACGCTGTATTTAAATGACGGTGGCATTCTCTCGTCATCATTTGCCTGGTCTTCAGCCCCCGCGAATATGACATTAGCAGTGGCATTGGGAGATATAGACGGCGATGGTGCTCTTGATCTCGTATGCGGGAATTATGGTCAAAGAAACACTATCTATTTGAATTCAAGCGGCATGTTTACCACAACCCCCTCATGGTATTCGGATTCATTGAATTTGACATCCTGTGTGACCCTTGGGGATATCGACAATGATGGGTATCTCGATCTGGTATGCGGAAATGGAGGTTACAAAAATCCCCAGCGGAACACGCTCTATATGAATGAAGATGGTATTGTTGCACCTGCTCCGGTCTGGCAATCTGATTCGATGTTCGTTACCAATGATATCGCTATCGGTGACGTAAATGGTGATGGTTACCTTGATCTCGTATGTGGGAACGATAAAACTCCCAATACGCTTTATCTAAATGAAGGGGGCATGTTTTCGACCAGTCCCGCCTGGTTATCCGATTCGACATTCAACACGACTTCCGTGGAGCTCGGTGACATCAATGGAGATGGTTATCTCGATCTTGTCTGCGCGAACATAATACATGAATTTTCCGGTAAAAATATATCGCTTTACCTGAACGAAGGAGGTCTCTTTTCAACAACACCTTCCTGGTCATGCGAGACAGATAAGGTCTCCTTCGATATCGCGCTGGGTGATATAGATGGGGACGGCGATCTCGATCTCGTATGCGCGAACATCCAGGAAGGATCTGAAGGTAACGTTGTTTATCTCAATACTGAAGGCACTTTTCCACTGGTGCCGGATTGGACGGCTGAATCCAATATCTGGACTATAGCGATAGCTCTTGGGGACATCGATTCCGATGGAAGCCTGGACATGATCTGCGGTAATGCCGGCAACAACGCGATTTATTCCAATAACAGTCATCCTTTCGCCGCGGCGCCTGATTTTATATGGCCCTACTTTCCCGGTATCTATGATATCGATATGGGAGATATCGATGGTAACGGGTATCCCGATCTTGTCGCGGGGGGGCTTTATGTAAACCTGTTATTTTTAAATAACGAATGCGTATTTGATACTTTGGCAGGCTGGTATTCGAGCCAGGATAACAGCACGGCAAATATAGATCTGGGGGATGTAGACGGTGACGGTGATCTGGATCTGGTCTGCGGCAATGTCAGACAGAATAACACACTTTATCTTAATCAAGGTGGTACATTTTCGAAGAGTCCGGACTGGAACGATGGATTAAGTCTGGAAACGATCAGTATCGCGCTGGAAGATGTCGATCTTGATGGGGATCTTGATCTGATATCGGGAACTGACGCTGAAGATACTGACACAGGCAACGCACTCTTTTTGAACGACGGGGGCGTCATTCCTTCCTTTACACCGGCATGGTTTTCGGCAGGCAGAAGTTCCACGGGCAGTATCGCACTCGGAGACATCAACAAAGACGGATACCCCGATCTTGTATGTGGAAATTTCGGTACGGATTTTCTGGGTGAGAAGAACACGATGTATTTGAATGATGGAGGCATCTTCACTGATGATCCAGTATGGTACTCCAGCGCGGCATATACCACTGTCAGCATAGCCCTGGGAGACATAGACTCCGACGGCGACCTCGATCTGGTCTGCGGTAATTGCGGGTTTGAAAGGTCGGGACAGGCGAACACCCTTTATTTGAATGAAGGAGGGGTTTTAGCGTCTACCCCTGAATGGGTATCAGGAATCGCGGACAAGACGTTCGCTATCGCGCTGGAAGATCTCGACCGTGACGGCGATCTTGATCTGATCTGCGGCAACAGCGGTTATTATCCAGACGGTGAAAACAATACCATATATTTGAACAATGGAGGCACTTTCTCGTCAGTACCTGACTGGACATGGGAACGAGCGGATATGACCACCTGTGTATTTCCGGGAGATGTAGATCTGGATGGAGATATTGATGTAATATTTGGAAATTCTCCCAGCGGAGAACTTTTTCTCGGGAAGCAGGCGCCTGCTTTCAAGGGTTCTCCTTTGTCCCCGACCAATCACCTCCCGAATAACAGTGCTTTCCTGCGCTCTGTCGATGTCCGGGAAATCGCCAGGAACAGATATCTTGTGACATTGAAGGCGATTGATGTCGAATCTGATCAGGTTTGGATAGTGCCGGAGTATCAGTTCGAAGGTATGCCTGAATGGTATTCCGTGGATGTCGTCGGGTCTTCAGGGAAGATCGGGCCGTTGACAGCGTCGCCTGAGGGAATTGAACATCAGTTCGATTGGGATGTATCCTCCCTGCCTTTTGACGACAGGGATATTATTCTCCGGCTTAAGACGATCTCTGATCCGAAACGTGTCTCTTTGATACAGCAAATCCCTTCGTACATGAAAAACGTGGGGCCGATTGAACCGTCCCGCCCGGAACTTACCGTGCCGGAGCATCTTATTTCTTTTCCTACGATCACAGTCGGTGATACGACCTTGTTTGATATGACAGTATTGAATACTGGGAATGAACTGCTTTCAATCACCGGCGTCAGTTTTCCGTCAACCGAGATACGACTGGGCCTCGAGATCCCCGTCAATATCGATCCGGGAGGCCGCGCCGGTATTGAGGTCTTTCTTGAGCCGAGGATTGATACCGAAATTTCCGGCCCCCTCATGATAGAGAGTAACGATCCTTTGACTCCCGTTACTGCGATACAGGTCGAAACGGATATCAGAGCCCTGCGGGTCGAGAGCAATCTACTGACTCCGACACCGCGGGTGCCTCTTGGCGAGGCGGTAACGGTAGTTGTAAGCCCCTTTCCGGATGTCCGGATCGAGCAGGGGTATCTCCATCACAGGCCGGGCGGAAACGGCGGGACATTCAATGACAGTATTCCTCTCTCGAAATACGGTGATGATTTTATTGCCGTGGTTCCGGGTACGGCAGTCACTGAAGGTGGACTGGAGTACTATATTAAGATCGAAAACAGTGGTGTTTACGCGACAGATCCTCCGGGAGCTCCTGATTCGTTTTTCACCCAGGCGGTCGATCCACCGGGAGCGATTTTCTCCTATCCGAAACCGAATTCAGGTGCCGGATTTCTTGAAGGCCGGCCTGTGCGAATCGAAGTGTCCCTTCCTGATGGTGCCGTTTTTTCCGGTGGTCTTCTTCACTACCGTATCGGAGGGAGGACACTTTTCGATACTTTAAGCCTGGAGTATGAGGACCCGCTGCCGGTCGCAACGATCGCCGATACCCTTGCCAGTCCTCGAGGTCTGGAATATTGGGTGGAGGTGAATACTCTCACGCGGGCGCTGACAGATCCTCCGTTGACCCCCGATCGGAATCCATACGCCATCCAGATAATGGTACAGGATCTGCGGGAGGAGGAATCCTGCCATGGCTCGCAATACCGGATGATCTCGATCCCTCTTCTGTTCGACGAAGATTTCTATGGAACAATCGAGGCACTTCTGGCTGATCAGGCGGAATTCGGGCCATATGACCCGATAAACTGGCGATCTTTCAGATACACTCCCGACCAGCCTGGATATATGGAACTATCACAAGAGGGGGTGGCCGGACATTTCAGACCCGAACCGGGAAGAGCGTTCTGGCTCGTCTCGAGGAAGACAAGCAGGATCACAACATCTCCGATCACCGGCTATTCAACCCCAACCGGAAACCCGTATTCGGTAGCTTTGGCTCCCGGCTGGAACATGATAGGCAATCCGTTCAATTTTCCCGTGGCATGGGATTCGATCCTGGTCGATACCCTGACGATGGCAGAGTCGGATACGATCGTCGAGCCGCCGATAGGGTGGGAGGTTGGGGAAGGGTACAGCTACGACGTGGAAACGCTGGCGCCATTTGAAGGTTACTGGGTGAGAAATCTCAGCGATATCCCCGTGATTCTCAATGTTCCGCCGCTGGATGCTGACGCCATGAATATTATCGAAAAGACCCTGACAGAGACTGCAGAGGAAATCGACGGGTGGATGATAAATATCGTAGCATCGTGCTCTGACGCGCGGGACAGGAACAACTTCATCGGTGTTTACTCTGGCGCTGAGAACCATTGGGACCGGCAAGATCGGTCCGAGCCTCCGTTGAGTCCTGGTAACGCGATCTCTCTCTACTTTCCGCATCCGACATGGGAAAGGCATTCCGGAAATTATTCTTCCGATATCAGGGGTGGATACGCTGAGTTGGAAGTGACTCCACCTGGATTGTCGCGATCAGCCATAGGGCTCTGGGGGCAGATGTGGAAGTTCGATATCGCGAAAAATTTTACAGTTGAAAGCGCAATGGATGAAGTACTGCTGGAGTTTGAAATATTTGAGAACGTTCCGGTGGAAGCAGTACTCTATCTTATCGACAGGGATCTCGGGAAGTACGTTGATCTTCGAACAGAAAACAGATATGACTTTTATCTGGGAAAGAAGGACTTTGTCTCCGACGAAGAGGATGCGCGATTCGTACTCCTCGTGGGTAGCGAAGAATTCATAGATATGCTGGAAGACAAAGTCCCGGAATTACCGGTTAAAACGGTCCTCCATCAGAATTACCCCAATCCATTGAATCCATCAACGGTTATTCGATACGAGATCGCGGAGGCCGGAAAAGTCGTTATAAGTATTTATGATGTCAGGGGATCATTGATTAAGACACTCTATCAGGGAGATCGAAACGCCGGTATCTATGAGATCGGCTGGGATGGTAAAAACAGCAGGGATGTGGAAGTCACATCAGGCATATACTTCTACCGATTGAAAACCGGACATGAGACAAGGACTCGAAAGATGATCCTGTTGAGATGATTGGCACCTTATGTAAAGCAATACTCTTGAGCAAGATTACCAGAATGGATAAATATTATCGTCATCTCCCCTGTTTCCTTTTCTGATAAGGGGGATTGCTATAATGACCCCCACTATCAACAAGATGATCCAGAGGCATCTCATTTTATCATCTCCTGTTTTTAGTATCGGTGTTTTTCGATTTATTAAACCGGGCCGGTTTTCCCCTGTTGAATGGATTATAACAGAAGGCCCCTTCCGGAGTCATCCGATATTATGGATCAGGTAAAAAAAGATACGATAGATATTCTCGTTCTGGGCGATTCGGCTTTGTCCAGCCTGGGGGGAAGGTTTCTCAACGCTCTCGATCATTTCCCGCTTTTGCGGCGATACGACCGCCTGGTAAGGTTTTTCAACGGATCGACGACAGGTATGACATCGGCGGACGCGGCGGCCCACCTCGGCGACCTGGCGGCAAGATCAGAGTATGACGCCCTGATCCTTTATCTCGGAAACTGTGATCCATGCGGATTCGGGTATATCAAATCCCCAGGGCGTCTGCGGGCCGCGCCGCTTTTTGCCAGGACAGCGGATTATTTTTACAGGAAGAGGAATCCCCTCTCGAAGAGAAACATCCCTTACAGGTACCGAAAGGGTCTTCTTCCGTCGAAAGGGATAAGGCCTTCAGTCTCACCCGGTGATTACCGCAAGTTCATTTCCAGGATCGCCGGTCTTTGCGCCGATCACGGCATGCGGATGATCCATATCGATCCGATATCAAAGATCGATTTTCCGCCATGCGGCCATCTCGGCAATTCGATCTTCTACCGAATATTCAATATAAACGATGACAGGCTTTTAGATATTCCATCTCCCGCCGCGGACCTTGTGGAAGCTGCCAATAACGACAGGAAAGGGGAAGCGGGCGAGGCCGAGCGGAAATACTCGGAGATAATATCGCGATCCAGCCCGGCCTCCCGGCGCTCAGGGCGGGAGGATTCTTTTTTCGAGGAATCGATTATCGCCCGCAATAATCTTGCCTCGATATATTTTGACCGTGGAGAGCCGGATCAGGCTATCGCACTGCTCAGGGAGATACCCTCGGCGATGAATCCGCTCCATCCGCTCGTATTGTACAACCTCGCCCTTTCGTACATGGCGATCGGGGAAAAAGAAGCGGCGGATGAAGCTTTCGACAAGGCGCGGGAATCGGACATGGGGACGTACCGGATAAAAAGATCGTATCGCCAGGCGATCTGCGGTATGACGGGGGGGAGGAATGAGGGTGTGATCGAAATAGACCTGGAAAGGTATATTTCAGGAGATTCGATGATCGATTACACCCATCCTGACGAGAAGGGGCATATGAAGATATTCGACGAGGTAAGCGAGAGGATCGAGAGACTCTTCGAGCTTGAAGAAGGAAATTACGCCCCTGAACTGAAAGTGCTGCCGTTGAACCCGGACAGGTACGCGGGGTTCAAAAAGTCATTCTTCGATCATTTCAATATCACAGTACCCCGCGGCAAAAGGCCGGCCAGATTGGCAAATGATGCGGGGCGTTACCGGTACGCCGATATACTGGATGGCGATATCTTTGCCCGGACCCAGGGAAGGGACAGGCATATGATATATCTTCTGAGGCACCCTCTTTTCGGATATAGCGGATTTCACGAGCTTTCACCCCCGGTCTTGCCATGCGACAGGGGAAGTTTTCCAGAGGCGTTCGATATCCGGCATATGCACGAAGTCTACCGGATATTTGGAAATGACCCTGGCCGATTCGAGGAATTTCAAAATATCGCGGAACTGGTGCTTGATCCGGGTAAGATCGAGAGATGGAGCCAATATTTGTGGGCAGAAGATAAAGTAACGAAAAATAAAGTCGCCGAATTATCCAGGCTGATCGACAGCGATAGGATACTCGAAAGATGCGTGATGCTGCTCAGGCATATTTTCGAAGTCGAACCGGCCGTCTACAACAGGTATCGGACTATCGGCCACTGGTTCTTTCGCGAATCGCTCATCTTTGGCTCCGCCTCGCACTGGACCCTTCTTACCGAAAGGACGTCGATGCGCGATCTTATAGATACCTCTCTCTTCATGCTCTCCTGCCGCGATCCGGAAAAAGACTGGGAAGACCCCTTTTATCATCTTCTCAGGATCGCTGACGCCATCCTTGAAGTCCAACGGGAATCTCTCTCTCCGGTCGCAAGCAGCCTGTCAAGAGCCGGCAGGGGATGGTTCAATGAATACGGAAAAAGGTTATCCAGTCTCCGGCGGCTGATCGATGACCTGCCGCCTGCTTCCTTATGACCTGGCTTTTTGATTATCGGCGCGAAGAAACGCCAGGACGGCTTCGGCGATTATCCCGTTTGCGTTGGGGGATAAATGCCTGCCCATGTAAAATCCCTGGTTGCCATCTTTTTTCAATGCTGCGTTGAAAGGGTCGAGCATGTCGATGAATTCATAATCGTTTTTGATGAAATGCGAGATGATCGGATCATACGGCCTCGCGCCTTTCCTGATGAACCGGTCGATCTCCTTTTTCAGCGGAAAAAGTATAAAAATGGGCCTTGTGCCTGCCGAGGCCGCCCTGTAGTGAAATTCATCAAAGATTGCCAGAGATGTCTGAAGCGACTCCGATCGGGGAGCGAGAGACCCTGACCTGAGGATCGTCTGCCTCCTGCGCCGGAGTTCGCTTTGCGCGATCTTAAGCAGCCTGTGATGAGGGAATAGATCGAAGATGCTTCCCCGGTACGTCTGCTGAAAATATCTGTCCAACGCGCCGATCCTGTTCAGTTCGGCGCGGGGATTGTTTAAAAGCTCCTGATAGCGTTCGAGCGAATCAAGAGGGTTGGGAATGATCGCGAGAGAGCTGTTTGAGATCGAGAATCCCGGTTTTGAAAGCATGATCCCGTGGTCGTACGAATAGAAGGGCCTGAATATATTCAGAGGTTTGAATATGTTGCTCGTGGCGATCGATAGTATGGCGGCGCCCTGCCGGCGAAGCTGCTCCCCGCTGCGCAGGTACCTGAGAAAAGCCTGGCCAGGGCCGTAACCCTCGACCCCGAGGTTTATCACTTCAAACCTGCCGTCCAGCGCTTCCAGCTTCGCCTGCCACGTATCTTCAAAGGCTGAACCGTCGCCGAAAGTGAGGCAGTCGCCGAACGTGGTCACTCTGGTCTTTCCATCGGGAGGTTCGCTCGAATACTCCCTGCAACCTCGAGCCCCGATCGAGTTTGTTGAATATTTATTTCCTGGCGCGACCCTCGTCACCGGCGACCAGCCAAGCTCAGCGTCGAGCCGCATCAGATCTCCCGTCCCTTCTGAAGCGGCAAGACGGGAGATAAAATCCCTGCATTTCCTGCTTAGCCGGGGTGCGTTTCGCGGAAGGTAATATATGCCGTGGGACCGGTGGAGCAGGTACAGGCCCAGGACTGAAGCTGCCTCGACAAGAGCGATGGACCCCATCAGGATAAGGAGAAGCTCCACGGGCAGGTGGAAGATCGTCATCTCGCATTCCCCCTATGCCGAAGCAGCCTTGCTCTCTGCCACGCGATACGGGGCCAGTAACGTGGATTTACGAGAAGGCTCACTGAGAGAAAACATTCATGGGTGCAGGAGCATCTCGAATCAGCGATCGAGCGTCTCACCCTGCCGGCGGCGGGAGAGTTCCAGGCAGCGGCGAGATCAAGGTCGTAATCCCTGATATTTCCGATAGGCTCGGTCAGCGTCTCGCATGGCGAAACAGTACCGTCACTATAGATCACTCCGGCAAGCGAGCCGGCGGCGCAGAGGCCGACGCTTTTTTCCCCGGAAAGGATCCCGAGTATCAGCTCTCGCCGGACGGCATTTTTGGCGCTTAGCCATTTCGCCCAGCGATGACCGGAATGCCCGGCGTGTCTGCCGCTGGTGGTACTTTCCTCGATCGCGAGATGAGCTTCGCGATACCGTTCTAAATTGACTCCTTCGACATCTCGGTCGCGCGCTTCGCCTCTTGTGATATTGACCATCCATTCCCCGCCTGGATTTATCCGGGCGGCAAGTTCGCCGATCCTGCCGATCTCATTCTGATTCGATCGGGAAAGGGTGGTTATAATCCCGACGTCGAACCACGCGTATTTTTTTTTGAGGGTCAGCAGCTCGTTCACCGTGCGAAGAGCTCTCTCGTGCGATCCCTTTCTGCCTCTGATGATGTCGTGGGTCTCTTCCGTTCCATCTATCGAGATGTCTACCCTGAACGGTATCTGCCCGTTGGAATCGAGGATCGCGCTGGTAAGCGAAGCGATTCTTTCCGGCTCGAATCCGGAAGAAGGGATCTCGTATCGGTGGAGCTTGGTTTTTTTCGCGAACAGGTTCGTGATCTCGACGATATCGTCCCTTAGAAACGCTTCACCTCCGGTCAGGCTGAGAAATCTCAGGCTCGGGATCGAGTCGGCGATCTTCGACAGTTCGTCGAATCGTAGAGGAGCGTCTTTGAGGTGTCTTTCCTTCCACTTTTCGTTGTACCAGCAGTGGCGGCAGTGATTCCAGCAATCGCTTGATACGAAGAGGATCAGGTAGGGAAGCGTTTTCATCAGCCGCGAAAATAACCTCAATGATCGCTCTTTCATCTGCTACCCGTTCTCCCGCCCAGGACAGTTTCGAGATATTCTGAACCGGTCAGAGGTCTGATCGTGTCGAATGAAGTCATGTACCGGAAAAGCTCGAAAGAGTCCTCGTACCTTTTCTTCCTGTCTTTCCTGTACAACCGGTGAAGCGATTTTCTTTTCGCGACGGCATGGTGATCGGAAAATGGGGCGTCATCTTCAACACCGCCGGTGTACTCGGCGAACTCGTATGAATGAAAAAGATAAACGATGACACATCGTTTTCTCTCAGCTTCGGAGAGCAGTTTCCTGAAGAGGACTTTCATCGCGGAAAGCCCGAAAAGGAAAAGCGATCCTGAAAGGAACGGGATGCCGAAGCCGCTAAGGGGAATGACGAGAAGTTTCCTTTCCCCTTCCCGGTATGGAGAATTACGGCAGGGATGGTACGGACAGGGCGGAGCGAAAAACGATCTGGCGCCCGCTCCCCTGGAATTGAAAAAATCTACGCGTCTTGGAGATATTGAGAAATCGACTGAAAACCGGTTCTTCTCAAGAGCTTCGTGCAGCGCTGAAGAGGCGGCCATCCGTGGCGCCCGGAAAGATACAGGCCTGCAGCCGACCGTCTCCTCGATGATCCTGGCTGACCTGCCTATAAGCGAAGTCGATTCGTCCACCGGCATCTTCGAGTAATCTTCCGACGGTCCGTGATCGAAGCCGTGGCATCCGATCTCGTGGCCCTGCCGCGACATTATTCTCAACTCTTCGGCTGACCTTTCGGCGGCTTTCGCCGTTGGAAAGAGAGTGGCCCGGATACCTAGAGAGGCAAGATCGCTGCCGAGCGAGATCAATAAATCTTTCTGGCCGGAGAGATCATGGTCCGGAGCGGTCTCAATATCGACAGTGACAAGAAGGGGTACGATCTTCTCCTTTACCTTTGTTCCCATCACATTCTCTTCCCGCTGGAGATCTGATCGGCAGGCCTGCTTTTACTTTCGTATTTCATGGTGGGATCGGCTCTTCTGTCGATCTTCCATCGGGGATGCCGACCGGCCATTCCTTTGAGGATATCGATGAAAAAAAGAGGGGCCTCGACTACGTTCCGGCGCCACATCGTTTTTGGATCGAGAGCGAGCCTGAAAAGCCATTCGGTACGGATTTTTCTCAACAGATACGGCGCTCTCGGCTTTTCCCCTGATATGAAATCGAAAAGTCCGCCGACATTCCAGACAAGGGGCGTTTCAAGCCTGTAACGGTTCCTCATCGCGAACGACTCCTGTTTCGGAAAACCCATTCCCGCAAGGAGCAGATCGCTTCGGCTACTGTTGATCCGTGAGACGATCGAGCTTTCATCTTTGTCTTCGAAATATCCATGGTGGAAGTCCGATATTTCTATCCCCGGGTATCTACGCGAGATCGCTTCGGCAGCTTTACGCGCTGTTCCAGGCTTAGAACCTAGCAGAAAGATACGGATAGATCGCTCTTTCACTCTGTCCATGACGAGGGGAAAGAGATCCGTGCCGTTAAGATCGGGAAGCCATCCAAGCCCCAGAAGCAGAGCCCCCGCTTTCATGCCGACTCCGTCCATCACCATGACGCAGTCTTCGAGGAGGCTTTCGGCGACAGATGGAGACCTCTTGAGCCTGCAGTAGTTATTGATATTGATATGGGTCACGATCCAGGGTGTCGGCGGACGATCGAATATTCTCTCTGTCATCCAGCCGGCGACTTCATCGAACCAGCCGGTAAGGAGGTGAAGTCCCAGAAACTGCACCTCTTTCAGCGAGCCGGATAATCCTTTTTGACTCGTTTTCAATCTCTTCTCCTGGTCTTTCCGGAAAGATCGTCGACAAAACGGGAGGGGAGGAATCTCAACGCGAAGATAAAAAGCCTGTTCGCCGCGCCATCGATCGCGATCCGTTTTCCGCGGAGCATCGCCCGGTATCCGTATAATGCCACTTTTCCTACCGGAGCGGCTTTCCTCTTTTCAGCGATCTTCGATCTTTTTATCCCTGCTCTCCTGGCGAAACCGGTATCGATAGGCCCGGGGCAAAGGGCGGTTACCGTGATGCCGGAATTTTGCAGCTCCGACGAAAGCGCTCTTGAAAACGACAGGATATATGCCCTGGTAGCCGAATAGACCGCCATCATCGGTCCTGGCCTGAAAGACGCGGTCGAGGCGACATTGAGTATCCTGCCGCCGCCTCTTTCGATCATCCCTGGCAGAAGAGACCTGGTCAGAAGAGTGAGGGATGATACGTTGCAACCTATCATATTGGATATATCCTCGCTTTTATTTTTACTGAAATCTCCAAATATCCCGAACCCTGCGTTGTTTATCAGGATATCGACTCCGATATTTTTTCCTGAGATATAACGGGATACTTTCGACGCTCCATCGTCTGTCGAAAGGTCGGCGGAGACGAATTCCACCCTGACAGGAAAAGACGACATCAGTTCATCGGAGAGAGTTTCCAAGGCCTGCTCATCTCTTGCCGTGATGACAAGGTCGTAACCATCCTCTGCCAGCAGGCGGGTGAACTCGCGGCCGAGTCCGCGTGATGCGCCTGTTATTACCGCTGTTTTTCTATCATCCATATCTGATCCTCGCCGGGTGGATCGTAGAGTCCCGCGCCGGCCGCCGTATCACCTGGTCAGCCCGGCGAAGCCTTCCCTTCCTTTTCTTCCCATGATCCAGAAATCTATCACACCTCTTATCGATCCATAACCATAACCTGCCTGCATCGCGAAAAAAACGGGAGGGAAAAGGATAAAATATCGCCATCCACCCGACGCGAGGCAGAGGTGGAACGCCGAGCCGGCAAGAAAGACGATATAAGCCGATATTATCAATAAAAATATCTTCAAGGTCACCGAGGAGAAAAAACTTGTCGCCGCGAGCACCGGAATGCTCAGTAGGAAGAGGCCTGGCACTATCTGCCTTGGCGAGGGGACCTTTTTCGATTTCTGGATCTCCCTGGCCTTCCAGTAGCCGTACTGCGCGTACTGTCTCGCTACCGCCATTATATTATCCCTTGGCCTGTACCATGACCGGATATCGGGAGTCTGCCAGATCAGTCCGCCGGCGCGAGTTATCCGCCTGTTATGTTCCCCGTCCTGATTGCGGACAAGGTCCTCGTCGAAGAGACCTACGTTTGCGAACAACGATCTTCGCCAGCAGCCATAGATCACCGAGTCGGTCGGGCCCTCGTATCGTGGATCGTGAATGCTCGAACCTCCAACGGCGATGCTCGAATGGCACGCGGCGGCTATGGCCCTGGCTACGTACCCTCCGGACGATTCGGCTACCTGCGGCCCGCCGGCATTGTCAGCTCCTGTTTTTTCGAGAGTCTCAATCGATTTTTCGATGTAATCGGGGGCGTAGCGGGTGTGGGCGTCCATCCTGATTATGAATTCTCCGCGCGATTTTTTTATCGCCGCGTTAAGCCCGCCTGAAGCGTGGAGCAGGGGATTGTCGATTACGATTACCCTTTTTTCGCGCAGCGACAGTGAATCGAGATATTCTCTCGTTCCGTCGTCGCTTCTACCGTCGGCGACGATTATCTCCGTCTCGTCGCCGGTCATTTCGAGAAGGGAACGCATAAGTTCTCTGATCGAGGAGAATTCGTTCCTGCATGGGATGATGACTGAGACTCGGACTGGTTTTTCCAGATTTTCGTTCAAATGACGCAACCCCGGTCAAGGATTCGGATGATCGCCTATGCGGATATAAATAAAATACTGCCGCGCCGCAGGTTCGTCAAGGGGCCCGGCCGCGGCCGGGGGCGATCAAACGAGTTTCAGGACCAGATCCACAAGGATATCCCCGACTATCGCTTTTTCTGAAAAGCCTTTTACATATTCGAAGGCGTTGGCGGCGATCTGTTGATATAGAGCGCTGTCGCCGGCTAGCAGGGCAATGGCCCCCGCGATCGCTTCCGGCGAGCGTGGAGGTATCAGTAGCCCGGTGTGGCGATCGCTTACGATTTCCGGGATCGATTTCCATTCGGTCGTTATTAGAGGTACGCCTGCCGCGTATGCCTGCAGGATGACGCCGGGCATCCCTTCTCCCGCGTGATATGTCGGAAGGAGCAGGATGTCGTGGCCACTTATCGTGGCGAGGATATCCTCCGGTGGGATGATCCCATGATAGGAGAGATTCTCGTTTGCCGCGATCTCTTCGAGAAAAGAGCCGGTGTCGCGTTCAACGAGCATCCCGTAGAAATCGCAGGAAAGGCTGCTGTTACCCCTTAATGCTTCTACGATCTCGAAGACCCCTTTTTCCTTTTTTATATGGCCGATGAATATGCATTTCCCCGAGAAAGGTTTTGTTATCCTCTCGGGGATGAGATCGGAATCGGGAATAAAATTGGGAAATTGCCTCAGCTTCTCGTTTCCTAATTCTTCGTAGCGGGCCAGTTCGTCGGCCATCCGGGCGGTCTGTGGAAGTATCCAACGCGCCGTGGAGAGGATCTTCAGCGTCGCTTTTTTTCTGGTATGGCCGAACCTGCCTATCATCTCCGGCAGGTATGATCCGAAAGGTTTTACGATGACAGGTCTTCTCACAACCCATGAGAGGGCCAGTACCGCCAGGCCGAAGGTGCAGATAAAACTGCTGTTCGCCAAGAGGAGAACGGCCTTTGAACGAGGGATCTTCCAGAGCATCTGGAAGCCGAGCCTGAGCGCCCTGAAGATCTCGATGCCAGACCGGTTTTCTTCCGGGAGCCTCAGCCTGTTTTCCCCCGATGTGTTTATGTGATCGAGTATTATTCCTGATCTTTCCCAGTAGTCGCTTTTAAGCAGATTCAGGGTGGAGACGGTATCTCCGCCGGTCGGCGGTGGAACAGGGCCAAGTAACAGAACACGTTTCTTATCCATCGGACTCTTCCGCTTTGATCTCTGTCGCTGGAATATAAATGCCCCCGCGCGGGTGCCTTGCGGATAAAGTAGCACAATCGGAAGCCAGTGAACAGTTTGAATATCGTCAAATGTCCTAGAGGCTGAACCACTTGTTGATCTTGATGAGAAATGTATTATCTCCCGCCGATGAAAAGAGCCTCCCGAAATCCCTGCTGAAACCGAAATCGCCATATTCTTCTTCGAGATCAGTCGCTCCCTGGGACCAGACGAAATAGAGGGTCGATCCGGGATTGAATTCCCATCTGAATACGAGGTTGGAGCGCAGCTGCTTGAAATTGAAATCGGGGTTGTCGCTATAATCGACCGGCGTGAACCTGTCGTCGTAACTGGCGGCGTGGGGATCTGTCACTTCCCTGAACCTGGTATATTTCCCCGCGGTGAGGTAGGGCATCGCGTAGAACTGCAGGCAGATCTTGTTGGTCAGGGTGTAGTCTATCCTCGTAGTGATCCTGACCGTTTTCCTGTCGATCCGGCCGACGATATAATGGTCCCCCGTCTCATCGGAGTAGTCGTCGACATACTGCAGGTCGGAGGTGCTGAGGTTGTACGACGGATTTATCCTTATATTGAACCTGCTCGAAGGCCGCACGGTCAGTCCGGGCGAGATATCGAATTCGGAATACCCTTCAGGGTTGGCGGCGGTGAATCCGTCGTAACTGAAGTAGAGCATCTTCCTGTTATCTGAATGAAATCCATACCATGAATTGATGCTCCATGGGGTGATAACCGAAGGGCCTCCCCAGAGAAGGCGGTTGTTCTGGCGTTCGAAATTCCCGCCGATCCCGCCGTAGACCCCCCAGTAGTTCATGAACTGCATATAGCCGTTGACATTTCCTCCCGTGCCGGTGTCGTCCCAGCCGTAATCAATATTTTTCCACAGATTCGTGTTGAGATTCCAGTTTCTGATGACACTTCCAGGCTCGAAATCCCGGTACCCTATCCACAGGACGCCCATGGTGTTATCGGCATCGTTGGCGTATCCGATATCGTTAAGCTCAAAAGCGGGAGTCCGGGTGTTGAATCCTATACCGAAACGCCACGGTTCTCCGGCGAATTTTCCTCCCCACAACGTCGATGAGAATCCTTCCATATGGGTGATATCGGGATCGACCCCGAGATGATCGGCATCGGGGCGCTGATAATATCTCACCGACGATTCCTGGGCGTTTATCATCGATTCCCTGCTTCCGGATATATGGCTCCCGATGAATTTAGCGATGATGCTGTACTCGTCGTCATGCCACCGGTGTTCCATATCGATCCCCGACGTTATCGCCGTGGAATGCAGGTAATCGAGATCGTCATTTTCGATATCCCTGTATACATTGGTCAGGATACCGCCGATCGAACTTCTTCCGTTGTTGAATTCCCTTCTCGCTCTAGCCACGGTATAGTTTGTCACGGGTTCGACTGTCACGGCGAAACGTTTTTCGCCGGGGATCTGCACTATCGATTCTTCCTTGTCGGTGACAGCCTCAAGGATTCCCACAGACCATCCGTTCGAAGTCCTTCCGGTCATTTTCGCCGCTCCGAGGATCTTGGTGAAGCTCGGCCTGCTTTCCCAGTAGTCGTCGACGCCGTAGAGCCTTTCGGCATCTTCGGTATCAAGGTGGGGGGAGCGTCCAATGCGTCTCGAGTAGAAGACTCTTTCGCGGTCCATATCTCCAAACCCGATAGTGTAATTGAAGATATTCGCACCTTCGACGAAGAAGGGCCGTTTTTCGTCGAAATATGTCTCGTAGGCGGTGAGGTTGAATTCGGATGGATCCTGTTCGACCTGGCCGAAATCGGGGTTGATCGACATGTTGAGCGTCAGGTCGCTCGTCAGCCCGTACTGCAGGTCGAGTCCGATCCGATAATCGGGATTCTCTCCTTCGCCGCTGCCCCATCCTCCGTCGCGGAATGGGTCTCCTTCGGAATCTCCGTAAATGTTGGCGCCTGTCACAAGGTAAGGGAGGATCTCGAGTCTTTTCGAAGCTGGAAGATCGACCAGCCCCTCGAGCCTTCCGAATCTCGAAATTATATGACTGATATCTTGAGGGACAGGGTTCCAGTAGGAATCTTCGTTGATCCGGCTGATCGTTCTGACCGCCTGGAATCCCCATGAGCTGGTGTGGCCGTTGCTGGCGTAACGGAGCTGGCTGAAGGGAATACAGAATTCAGCGATCCAGCCTTTTTCATCTGTTGATATTGCTACATCCCAGACGGCGTCCCAGTTTTCGTCCCGTTCCTCACCGTTTGACCAGAATGCGTCCCTCTGCACACCCGCGGGATTGACCGAGAACTCGAACGCCGTCCTTTTATCGTTATAACTGTCGAATGCAAGGTATATCCAGTCGGAAGGGGAATCCTCATCCCTCCTCGACAAAAGCCCCCTGATGGCATCCGGCTGCGAGTCATACGCCCTTACCCCTACAAATATGCATATATCGTCATAGACGAGGCGGACCGAGGTCTTCTCGGTCGAAGGTTCGCCGTCGTTGGGAGCCCGCTGGATAAAATCGCCCGCCTCCGGCGCTCTTTTCCAGTCGTGTTCGTCAAGGAAGCCATCTACCTTTATTCCGCCGTTTGTGATCCTTACCGCGTCGATCCTTTTACAGAAAGCGGGATCGATTTTCAGCGCCTCTCCCGCTTTCGCAGGGATACCGACCTGGATGTAGATGATAAATGCGCAGATGAGAAGGACCAGCAGTGATCGGCTGATTCTCTGAAATATCGACAGAATATCCATGGAACACCCTCCCTGATTATTATTACGGCCTCATCAGGGTAAAAGAATCGTCTTGGACACCTTTAAAGGTATTCGAGCGCGATCTTGCCGCCAGAAGTATCGCGGGTGGGGCAAGTGGGGTTATTTCACTCTGGTTCTATCTTTGTAAACGAAGCAGAAGAAGAAAAGTTTCAAAAAATATTTTCAACATTTGTCGAGATATCTTTCGACCTCCCAGTCGGTCACAGCCGATTTGTACTCTTCAGCTTCCAGGGCTTTGGCAGTGATATATTTGGATGACAGTTCTTCGCCGAGAAGATCTTTCATCAGGGCGCTCTTCCCGAAGAGACCGACCGCTTCCTCGAGGGACTGGGGCAGGATATCTATCCCCATATCCTTCAGCTCCTGGTCGGTCTTTTCATAGACGCTGTCTTCCATCTCCGGTGCAAGCTCCAACGAGTTCTTTATCCCGTCGAGGCCGGCCTTGAGGATCGCCGCGAAGAGAAGGTATGGAGAGGCGCTCGGATCGGGGCACCTCAGTTCCGCCCTGATCGAGGATTTCCTGTCTTTCATGAAATGCGGGATCCTGATCAGGGAAGACCTGTTCTTGCTGCCCCAGCATATATAGACCGGGGCTTCGTACCCCGAGACGAGGCGTTTATAGGAGTTGACGGTCGGGTTGGTCAGGGCGCACATCCCTTTGATATGGGCCAGAAGGCCTGCGATGAAATTCTTCGCCAGCGCCGAAAGCCTGTGAGGGTCGTTGGCGTCATAAAAAGCCGGCGTGCCGTCCTCGCCGAAAAGGGAGCAGTGTACGTGCATTCCGTTCCCAGGTTTGCCAAAGACAGGTTTCGGCATGAACGAGGCTATCAGCCCCCTCTTGTGGGCGATCGATTTTATGATCTTTTTCAAGATGACTACATTGTCGGCGGTGATCAAGGCGTCTCCATACCTGAATCCCACTTCATGCTGTCCGACGCCGACCTCATGATGCGCTCTCTCGGAGCTGATACCGAATTGCTTGAGCGCCAGCATGATTTCTTTTCTTATCTCGCTGCCGATATCCTTCGCCGACGAATCGAAATACGATCCGGTGTCGAACTCTGGAGTGGAGAAGCTGCCGTCTTCATACTTCCTGAAGAGATAGAATTCGACTTCGGGGCCGACATTGAAAAGATACCCCATATCCCTCGCCTCGGCGATTATCCTTTTCAGGACTGTCCGGGGATCTCCGCTGAAGAGCTCGCCGTCAGGGGTATAGACCTCGCACATGAACCTTGCCGTGCGCCTGCTTTCGTCGTCTGCCGGAAGGACAGCGTAAGTATCCATCTCCGGTTTGAGGTACATATCGCTTTCCTTCGTCCGGGCGAAACCCCTTATCGACGAACCGTCGAACCAGATACCCTTTTCCGCGGCGACGGAGAGGTTCTCGATCGGGATCTCTATCGATTTCAGCACTCCGAATATGTCAGTGAACTCCAGTTCAACGAATACTATTCCGTCAGATTTTGCTTTTTCTATCGTCGCGTTCACCTGGTTACCTCCAGACTGATCGTTGCGGGGTCGGGGACGGGAGATTTAAATTTTTTGAAATATTTTTTCCAAGGTTTGAGCTTGAAAGTCTCACTTTAATGAGTCTTCTCTTAACTGTCTATTGAAAATTGACAGGGGAGAAAAATATTTATCCATCTGGCGGGTCAGCGAAGCAGTATCGCTTTTCTCGTCATCACTGCGTCTCTGGCCCTTAGCCTGTAGAAGTACAGGCCGCTCGCCAGATTCCGCGGGCTCCATATGATGGAATGAACGCCTTCGTCGAGGATATCGGTCAGGATGCGGTCTACTTCCCTTCCCGATACGTCATAGACCCTCAGGTCAGCCCTGCATCGTTCCTTAAGGGCAAAGCTGATGACGGTGGATGGATTGAACGGGTTGGGATGGTTCTGGTAAAGAAGGGTCATTGACGGGGTCTTCTCGGAACCTGCCACATCGACCGCGAGAAGGGTATCCCTGTAAAGATACCGGTCGTGCGCTGTCACTGTAAGGATCATCGAATCTACATCGCCAGGCACAGCCATCAGGAGCGGCAGCGAGATTGTACCGTCTGGGCCGGTTATCCCCCTCCCGTAGCAGTCGCCGTTCCAGTAGAGGGCGGCCAAGGCGCCATCGACCCCTGTCTCGAGAGGGAATGAAGTATCGCCGCGCAGGATATACCTGCTGTGGGCCACCTGCATCGCTGAAGGGATATCTGTCCACGAGTCCATCGCCGGGTCGCCGAGAAGGTTCAGCGTGTAGAAGACCCATCTGTGCGCCCCGGGCTCGTATTCGTCGGGAAGGTCGACGAAGGGGAC
The DNA here is from genome assembly GCA_016932415.1 of Candidatus Krumholzibacteriota bacterium. Taxonomy (NCBI): domain Bacteria; phylum Candidatus Krumholzibacteriota; species Candidatus Krumholzibacteriota bacterium. The sequence goes on along the minus strand of JAFGCX010000007.1, from coordinate 126,476 downwards.
CGTTTCATCCTTCGACCTCTGGTTCGCCGGCCCGAGGGTGGTATGTCCCTCGGAAAAAACGGCGTCGAAATATTCGCGCTGGAAATGATGCGACGGGCCGTTTGTCGTTCCTTCGGTGAACCAGCCGTAGCGCGAGTTGCCGATAAAAGCAGAGGCGAAATTGTCGATAGTTACCATTTCCTCGGCTATGCAATCGTTGACGTCAAAAGCGCCGGCGATGCAGCCGTAAGTGTACACGACGGGGTAATTCGCCGTGACCCCATCATTGGTGAAATTCGTTCCGTTTATATCGGTGACCGAGAGGCGCATCACATATGACGCGTTTGAATGTCCTGCATGGCAGATCCAGTTAGTCCCCGCGTTGACCTCGTCGTAAATGACAGATTTTGGCCAGTAACCGAGATCCCTGTCGTAATACCTGGTGATGTTGAAATCGGGTGGGAACCCTGTCGTCGAAAACCCGTATGCGTTGCAGGTGTCGACCAGTTGATCCATCTCGTTCCCGCCATATGTCTGGGGGTCGCTATAGAGATGTTCTCCGAGCAGAAGGACGTCTCTCATCTGGCTGCCGACGGGAGATTCCTGGTAGCTGGTCGTCTTGTGGATGAATATCGCCGCTTCGGCGGGGGAATCGACCGGGGCCCGGCCGACCGAAATTTCCGAGAATAGGTCATCCTCTCCCGGTTCGCCCCACAGGAGGTCGAGATCGTCGTTCCAGTTTCCATCGAGCGCGGCGTAATAGATATCGGCGGGGATCGAGTTGTCCTGGTATACGATCGATGAATTGACCGAACAGTACAGCCCCCTGTACGGTACTGTGGCGGGATCGCCCGGATCTCCGTCGCCGGCAAGGAGAAGGCCGGTTATTCCATTCTCAATATACTCCGAGATCACCGCCGCGCGGATCTGTTCCTGCAGGTCGGTTCCAGGGTAGATGCTCTCGATATATTCGACGGTCATGATCCGGGTCCGGACACCTCTTCGATTGTAGAAATCCTTAAGGGCTTCGAACTCGTTTTCCAGCATCGCCCTGGTTATTATCAGGTATTCGTATTCATCTCCTGCTGATGGCGATCGATCGACGGATCTTTCATATAGATCCGCCGCAGTCGGGTTATCGATCAGTTCCTTCAGATAATCGAGTGTCGAAGAATCGGTGCGAAGCATCGACAGGGCTCTGTCGCTTTTAACGGAAGGGGCCGTTTCGACGATCACCTCTATTTCGCTGTAATATCCTGCCCTTTTTTCCGAGGGAAGGAATCCTGCCGGAGAAAACGATCCGGTGGCTATCGCGTGTCCCCTGTAATATCGCGTCCTGAACTCTGAAGCAGGCGGATACGACCAGGATGTCGATAAATACGCCGCGCTGTTATAGAGAAAACCGTTTTCCGGCCTGGTATTTTCCAGTGAGGGGACAGGGTGCTGCCGGGGACGAAGGATCACATCCTTATCGAGATCTTTCCATCCTCTGCGCTGAAGCGATACCGACGAGACCGCCTCTCCTCGCGGGAGAAGGATATTTATACCTCTGAATGGAAAACTCGGACCACCGGCTTTTCCCGCCTGGATCGTAGAGGGGAAGATCATTCGTGAAAAGCCGTCCGGCGAGACCTCTATCACTGGTTCATCGAAATGATAAGTGATAGATACCTGGCCGGCCTGAATCGTATATGGCTGGAGAGCCAGGAAGATGATCAAGGCGGCAGAACAACGTATAAGTTTCGATATAAGTCTCATAACTCGCTTTCGGGCATGGCTGTCCATATCCTTCCAGAGAGATAATTATAACATATTTCCGCCGTTATGGTGAAAAATGATTTTAAGTGGCTGAAAAACAAATCGTTACTGCGCGGCGTGCCGTTTGTCCCGCGCCGGGGCGAAAAAAGATAGAATGCCCGGGCAGATTTCGGTTATCATCTGCCGGGAGAAGGGAACTACCGATAATAAGGGGTGGAGTTGGCTGATAAGCGGCGTAAATCCAGCCCCGGAGATGACAGGAAGGAATTCGATGGGATCTTTGACTCTTCCATTCAGGATCGATCGATCGGCGAAAAACGTCGCCGCAGTAGCGATATTCTTCACTATTCTGGTCGCCGCAGCGGGCGGGTTCAGCGCCGCCTGTTTATCGGCCGGAGAGCCGGCAGCTTTCAGGTATGGTTTCGACGAGAGGGTAAGGCAGACATATATCGAGAACGGGTTCGATCTCCATGACGGCAATAGCGACGACTGGTCTTTCTTCAGGGTCAGGACGAGGTTATGGTGCGAGTGGAAGCCGGCCGAAAGATGGACCGTCCATGCCGCCCTGAACAACGAGCACAGGCACTGGTTCAAATCGACGAAGGGGTACCAGGACGAAGACTTCGAGATCAACGAGTTGATATTCGAAAAACTCTATATCTCCGCCAACGATATAGCCGGGTCGCCTTTGAGCATGACCGTCGGCCGGCAGAATATCATGTACGGCGAGGGATTTCTTTTCATGGACGGAGGGCCGCTCGACGGCTCTCGCACGGGGTATTTCAATGCCGTCAGGCTCGGCGCGAAGTTTGAGAAAAGATCGATCGAACTGCACATGCTTTCCAATCCTTCATGGGACAAATATCTGCCGACGCTGAACTGCCAGCGCCAGCCGCTGATCGACTATGACGAGATGGGAGCGGGGGCCTACTACACCGACCAGTCTTTTGAAGGCCACAAGATAGAGGGATATTACTTCTACAAGAATGAAAGCGAAGGTGGCAATACCCCGGAAAGCGATATCCATACAGCAGGCGGAAGGCTCAGCGGGAAAAAAGGAGACTCGTTCAGTTACGCCACCGAATGGGCGCTCCAGCTTGGAGACAGGGGAAAGTCCGACCGGAAAGGGTTCGGCGGGTATCTCCACGGGACGTTCAATCTTCCATCGACAGTCGAGCCTGAACTGACCGTTGGAGTGATATATCTTTCCGGCGACGATCCCAGTACCGATGAATATGAAGGGTGGGACCCTCTCTACAGCCGCTGGCCGAAATGGAGCGAGCTGTTGATCTACACTATGGCTACGACCGGAAACGGCATCGCCTACTGGGATAACCTTTTTGCTCCGAACCTGAAAACCACGGCGAAACCGATGAAGAATATGACAGCCGAGGCTTCCATTTATTTCATGAAGGCTGTCGCCGATCCTCCCGCCGCCAGCTGGGCGGTGCCGGGGATGGGCTCGATACTCGGCAGCGGCAAAACGAAAGGCTTTCTTTCCTCTGTGAAGATAAAATACAGATTCTGCAAAAACCTCTCCGGCCACCTGCTCTGGGAAAGGTTCGATCCGGGAGATTATTATAACGAGGATGCTTCGATAGCGAATTTCCTCAGATGGGAACTGTTCTATACCTTCTAGCGCCTGAAAGGCGGGTGAGCTATGGGTCCGTTCGATATGCCCTGGATGACATTTGCCGCGTTCATAGTGATCGGCGTAAGCATTGCCGCGTCGATCCTCTGGGCGATAAACGATATAAGGAAAGATAGAGGCGGTAAGGGTTAAACGAAAAAGGAGAAAACGATTTGAGTCTCTTGTCAGCATGTATCGTCGTCCTTGTCCTCTACCTTGCCGTTCTGGTGGGGATCGGGATATGGAGCGTGAGAAAAACGAAATCTGCCGATGATTTTATCCTCGGGGGAAGATCGATAGGCCCATGGGTGACGGCCCTCTCCTTTATCGCCGTATATTTCAGTTCGGTGCTGATAATCGGAGGAGGAGCCTTCGGATATAAATTCGGCATGGGAACGATCTGGATCGGGGCGATAAACGTCCTGGTAGGTTGTACACTCTGCTGGATTGTCCTGGGAAAGAGGGTCCGCGCCTTCACCGAAAGGATGGGGGTAAACACGATATCGGGATTCTTCGCGAAAAGGTACCAGTCGCCCGCGGCGGGGATCTTTTCCGCGCTGATAGTCTTTCTTTTTCTGATCATCTATAACGTCAGCGTCGTCAAGGGGATGGCGAACTCCTTCGAGGTCCTGATGGATATGCCATACTGGGCGGGAGTGATGATATCGGGACTTGTCATCATATTCTATGTGGCGCTCGGGGGGTACCAGGCGGTCGTCTGGACCGGATTGATCCAGGCATGGGTGATGATATTCAGCCTGCTTCTTCTCACATTCAGAACGGTGGGAGCTGTCGGCGGCCTGAGCGCGGGGATGCGAAGACTCGCCGAGATCGGCCCCGGCTACGTAAATACTCCGGGAGTATGGGGATGGGCGGGGCTGATCAGTTTCTGCCTCGTCGTGAGCCTCGGCGTCTGGGGGATGCCGCAGCTGCTGATAAGGTTCTACTCGATAAAGGATCAGAAGACGTTCAGGCTCGGAACGGTGATAGTCACTGTCGGAGCCGCCGTCGCCGTTCTTCCGTATCTCAACGGCGCTTTCGCGAGGATCCTTATACCCGCTCTTAAAAATCCCGATCTCGCGATCCCTGAACTGTCGAAACTCGTTCTTTCTCCCTGGGGAGCGGCGATCCTGCTTGCCGGTGTGGTAGCTGCCGGCATGTCGACCTTCGCCGGAGTCCTTATAATCATATCCAGCTCCCTAGTAAGGGATGTCTACAGGCACGGGCTGGGAAGACAGCTGACCGGGCCGGGCGAGATCAGGGCGAACAGGATCGTAAGCGCCTCTGTGGGGATCATCGCTCTTCTGATCGCTCTTAAACCGCCGGCGCTGATCCTCGTGCTGACGGGGTTTTCGTGGGCGGTTATCGCCTCTACGAATCTATGGCCGCTGCTTTTCGGGCTCTACTGGAAAGGGGCGAGCGCAGCGGGAGCCTTCGCCTCGATGATCGCCGGTTCGGCGACCGCCATTATATGGACATGGCTCGGCAAGCCTTTCGGGATACATGGATTCATCGCGGGGACGACGGTAAGCTTCATCGTCATACTGGTTGTGAGCCTCGTTAAAAGATCCTCTTTCCCCGCCGGACATATAGAGAAGATATGGGGGGAGTGACGCAGGCAGGAGCAGTGGCGGGGGATATCAGACAATAAAAACACACTGCCAGGGAGAGATTTTGGAGATGACAGTTTGCTTTCAGGCGGGTGTCATGCGAAGACCGTCACTGTACAGCCCGCCTTGTCATCTGCAAGGCATTGATTGAAGCATCATAGAATCGAGATCGTTATATCTAAACAGGTCACTCAAAACTGCGTCATCACAAGAACTTATTTTAAATCTGAATTTGGCATCTCCCTCCATTATTTCAGGCATTCGGGACGTCCAGGGGTTGTTAAAAGACCAGACATATGATGTTACGGAGGGGGGCACTCTGTATATGATCGGGTCGACTGTCAGTCTGAAAGTGCCTTTAAAATATTTCCTTTCGTCTTTAGGAAATAAATCCCGCAATTCAGGGTATTCATCGAATTTTGATTTAGCAATAATACAGGCGTTCAATGGTTCGAAGGATGCATCTATCCCACCATTTTCCATTATACGGTCAATAATGCTGGATCTGGTTTTATCATGATATCCTGGTAACATAACTATATCTTCGTTTTGGGGATCCAAAAAAAACAGGTCCTCCGCATTACAACTCCCTGTGACTTCATAGAAACCAATAAACGGGTTGGCACCATAATTTAATAGAAGCCTGATCGCTTCTATGTAGTTATTGTTCAAGGCATGGATCAAGGGAGTGTTACAGCTTTTATCATAAAGAGTTACACGATTGTTCCGCTCAATTTCCGTTTGTTTATAACCATACGGTTCATATATAGCATATTCTCCTGATCCAATACGGCAATCAGGATCGAGACCAAAATCCAGGAGGAGTTTCAATCGCTCCATCCAATCAGGATGAAACACAGTGCCATCTTTTGACTTTCTTGAAAACACTATCGCTAATAACCTGCTTGGATCAGATTTATCAATATTGCTCTGGTACTTCAACATTGTCTCAAGTGTATTTAGGCTTTTATTATGCAAAACATATTCAAGATACGAGTTAACTAGTAAGGAATTAAGTCTTGCATCAACATTGGGGTCAGCACCGTTCTTCAGAAGAAATTCTATGATCCTGCTATCTTCGACATAAAGAGCGGTAAATAAATCTGTGCAATATACTCTGTTAAATCCCCCTGCTTGCATTCTGATTTTTTGATCACGCAATATGTTCGGGTTTACTTTAAAATGAAAGAGAAGTTCGACCATTTCATAGTTGCGATTCCTGATTGCGATTTCCAGAGGATTGCCTATGTTCGGATCGGCACCTCTCTCAAGTAAATATTTTGCCAAATCAAGCCTATTGCTGTCAGCAGCGGCAGTAAGAGCTGTTTCATTACCCCATTTTGTATTTATATCGGTACCTTCTACCAACAACCTGGATATTTTTTCGTTTTCTCCATTTCTGGCTGCATCGATTATGGGAATTTTAAACGAAGATGTAGAACATGCCATAAATGCCGTTAATAAAACAACAGGCCAAAATAACTTTCTCATATATAAGCCTTTCATAAACAGAGCGTTTCTATAATTGTCGAAAATAATACGTGAAATAATTAATTAATGTCAAATTGAATACTACGTTCTTTCCACTTACTGGGCGGATCAATCAACATCTTTTCCGTAAATTGACTTATCGACCGGCCACTCAGCATTCATGTTGAGGTATCGTTTTCCAGTCTCCCATTCTTCGCTGATCTCAGATAACACAGCACTAACAAGTCTGAGAAGCGATTCTTCGTTTGGGAACAACCTGGCGACTCTTGTCCTCCTCTTTATCTCTTCATTGATTCTTTCTGTAAATTTCGGTAGCCGCTGTTGATCGGTACGAAAAGGCTAGTCGAGAAGGGCGCCGGAGCTGGTCAGGCATGACAGCCCCTATTCATACATCAGAATGGCGAGGGAGGATTTCATAAAGCCTAAGAAAAACGTAATTGACAAACCTCCCTCCGAATGGGTGCCGCGGACGAGATCGACGCGCAAGAGGGTCAGGTTGGGCTTCCCCTGGTTCACTAGAGCCCCTTTAGGTTACAATTGAGCCTAAAGTTCATGATGGCATGCCCCCGATCCATAAAAAAAGGCCCCTCGATGAGGAGGGGCCTTTTCGTCGCGAAATCCGTTGCTGCTCACTCCGGATCCCGGTGACAGCGAATTGATCCTGCTGCCTAACTTCTGTCCGGATCCTTCTCGACTTTCGGAAGCCGCGGAGGATCGTTCTTTATCTTTTCCATGAGGTATTCCACGGCTTTTTCAAGCTGCGGGTCATGGCCGTCTACTACGAGATCGGGCCTGTTGTCGACCTTGATGTCAGGCTTGACCCCTATCCTTTCGACGTCATACTTGCCTTCGAGGTTCACGAATCCGATCGAGGGGGTCGTAAGCGTTCCGCCGTCGACCAGGGGGATATTCCTGTTATATCCGACCAGGCCGCCCCAGGTGGTCATTCCGATAAGGGGTCCGAGACCGGCCTGCTTGAAATAGTACGGGAATGCGTCTCCGCCAGAGCCTGCGTATCCGTTGATAAGGCAGGCGAGATGCCCCTTGACGGCGGTCCCGGGCGTCTTTCCCGGTTTGTAGTGGCGGCGCTTGAAAAGGTTCGTCAGCTTCGTGCCGAGTTTGTCGATGAAGAAATTCGGCAGCCATCCGCCGCTGTTATAGCGTACGTCGACGATTATTCCTTCCATGTCGGTCTGCGGATAGAAATACTTGCCGAACTCCATCAGTCCCTGCACCGCCGTATTCGGTACATGGATATAACCTATTTTCCCGCCACTCGCTTCCAACACCTTCTTGCGGTTGCTCTCCACCCATTCGGCGTAGCGTGCGTTGGTGTCGTTTGTACCGGGTTCGATGATGATCTCTCTCGGATCCTTCCCTGAAGGATCATCCGAGACGCTGATCTTGATCTGGTGCCCCGCCGTGTTCTCAAGCAACGCGTGAGGATTTTCCGGATATGCCAGATCATGGCCGTTTACGGAAAGGAGATAATCCCCTTCCTTCACGCCGATGCCTGGAAGGGAGAGGGGGGATATGAAATTACTGTCCCAGTTCCTGCCGTCGTATATCTTCGCGATCTGGTAGCGGCCGCTTTTTGAGTCGACTTTGAAATCGCAACCGAGATACCCTCCTCCGACAAACGGAGCCCTCGGGCCCGTCGGAGCGCCGCCGTAGACATAGGCGTGCCCTACGTTCAGCTCGGCCTGCATCTCACCTATGACGTACGTAAGATCACCCCTGCTTGTGAGATAGGGGAGGAAGACTTCGTAGCGTTTTTTGATCTTGTCCCAGTCGACCCCGTGCATATTGTCGACGTAGAAGAAGTCTCTCTCGAGCCTCCATGCTTCATGGAATATCTGGTTCCATTCCGCGGCGGGATCGGTCTTCATCATGAGGTTGGTGCTGATGCTGCCGTCGCCGACCTTCTTGCCAGCTGCGACGTCGATGATCCCGTAGGTCCCCATCATGCCGTAGATTATCTTCGAACCGTTTGATGAGAGGGCGTAATCGGTTATTCCGCTGATGATCGTCTTCGATTCGCGTTCCTTGATATCGAAATATTTCAGTTCACCAGTGACAGGTCCGTTGGCATCGAAGGATATGACGCCGGCGTTCATCGGAAGCTCGCCGTAGATGATCTTTCCGGAAACCGCTTCGAGACCCTGGTAGTTGCCTGATCCTATCGGCAGCGAAACGATGCGGCCGCCAAGGCCGTCGAGATCGATCTTGATCCCCTCGTCCTCTTTCTTTTCTTCATCCTTCTTATCGTCCTTATCCTTCTTTTCATCTTTCTTGTCGCCGTTATCTTCGTCTTTCTTCTCGTCTTTTTTTATCTCCACCTCATCGCTCTCGGGAGCGAGGATCGAGGGCGTGTCGGCGGCGAGCGTGAGGACGCAGATATTCGTCGGCGTGACGAAATCGAAATCGAGTTCGAACGAATGGAACTTGATATTGATCGTCCTGTCGGTGAGGAAATAGAGATACTTGCCGTCGGGATCGAAGACGGGCGAGTAATCGTTGTAGAGATCGCTTGTCACCTTGTGGGATTCGCCCTTTTCGACGTCGTAGAGGTAAAGAGAGCTGAATCCGTTATCGGCTCCCTTCGAATAGGCGATCCATTTACTGTCGGACGACCAGTGGTAGTCCCCGAGGTCCCACCATTCGTTCCGGTCGACCTTGACCGTTTTCTTCGAATCGATGTCAATAAAATAGAGGTGCCCGGTCTGGTCATACCACGAGACCTTCTTGCTGTCGGGAGACCAGTTCAGTTCGAAAGGAAATTCGCCCATCCCCTTGCTGATCTTCTCCTCTTCGCCCGAGCCGTCAGGCTTCCTCAAGTATAATTCGTATTCACCCGTCCTGTCGGAGAGGTATGCAACCCAATTTCCATCCGGAGAAAAAGCGGGGCTGCGTTCGCGAATCCCTGGAGTCTCTGTCAGGTTGCGCACCTCTCCTTTTTCCGCGGGCACAGTGAATACGTCGCCCCTCGCGCCGAATATGGCACGCTTACCGGAAGCCGATACGTTGAAGTAACGTATCATGTCGCCGGCGCTGGTGTAGGCGGGCCTTTTAAGGTTATGTTCGGAGCGGGCGATGATATCGAGTTTTTTCGTTTTTTCCGTACCAAGGTCGAGAACGTAAAGGTATCCGGCGTTTTCATATACTATTTTACCGTTGCCGAGGCTCGGCCACTTTACGTCGTATTCCTTGTGGTCGGTGATTTTCCTTGTTTCTTTCGTGCCTGTATCGTAGCAGAAGATATTCATCGTGTAGTCGCGGTCGGAGATAAAGTATATCTTGTCTCCGTACCACATCGGGAAGGCATCGGTACCTTCATAATCGGTGACCTGTTCAGCCTTGTTGTTCTCCAGGTCGTATATCCAGACGTTCTGGTTCATCCCGCCCCGGTATCGTTTCCAGGTGCGGAACTCCCTTGCCATCCTGTTATACGCTATCTTCTTTCCGTCGGGAGAATATGAGGTGAGCTCGCCCTCGAAGAGAGGCAGAGCTTCAGGGTACCCGCCTTCCGCGTCGATCGTATATAGCCTGTCGTAACGCGGACCGGGGTTTGTTTTGGCTTCCTTGTTGCTTCTGAAAAGGATCTTTTTCCCCGAAGGATGCCAGTCGAGGGTGATATCGGCTTTCGGATGGTACGTCAGCCTTTTAGGCACTCCGCCGATCACCGGGATCGTATAAACGTCGAAATTCCCGTCATACGCGGCAGAAAAGGCTATCGTCTTGCCGTCGGGCGAGAACTTGGCGAACGCTTCTCCGCCTATATGGGTCGTCAGGCGCGAGGCGACGCCGCCAGATGATGAAACCAGCCAGAGATCTCCTCCGTAGGAGAAGACGATATTGTCCCCGTAAATGTCGGGGTAACGCAAAAGACGGCTCTCCTCAGCGGCATTGACACTGCCCGCCAGAAGAAGAACGGCTGTGAGCAGAGCCAGCATTCCTCTTTTACCCATTTAAGGATCCTTTCAGGGTTTGGGGAACCAGGACAATGATTTAATGGTGGGTATCCTGGATGTTTGTAGTTAGTAATACTGCCCGGTGGGAAAATAGTTTCAAAATATTTTTATCCCGGCGCGAAATATCGTTTTACGTCTATTTCGGGTGAAAAGAGGGAAAGGGCGGCAGGAAGATCTGTCAGTCGCCTCCCCATGGATAATGGCTTCTTGGCGCGCATTCCCTGCCTGAGCAGGGTGACGAAAGATCGGCGATGAACTCGAGCTCGGGATCATCGCCGGACAGGTATGGTTCGACGAAACGTATCGTATATATCCCCGGCGGCAGGTTTCGAACGATGCAGGAAAGGTCGAAGAGGCATATACAGTCGCAGAGGCCGCCCGGCGGATATTCACTTTCAGTTATCGTTATAACGTTATCATCGATGGTGATATCCGCGGTGATGTCGTACTGGCAACAATTGAAGACCGCATCGATATGGTCGATGAAAAGGGTTTTTCCGTCGTATTCATACTCGGCGCATGTCTCTCCCGACGAATTATCGAAAGGATCAGATGCGGCGTCCGTGTACTTGCATCCATCATACCGCAGGAGTTCACCGGCAGGGAAAGGCGTATAATCTTCGTCCCACGGGTAGAAGTTTCTCTCGATGCATATCGGGCTCTCGTTGGCGGCCCCGAGCCTGATCTCTTCCTGAAGGTCGGGGTCATCACCGGTACAGGGGCCCTTGAAGATTATCGTCCAGATGCCGGGATCAATATCGGTGAAGAGGTATCCAATATCATAGAGGCACAGGCAGTGGCACCAGGTCGCGTCGGCCCCTTCATGTTCATTTATCGTTATCGTTCTTTCATCAATGGTTATTTCAGAGGTTATCGTTCCGGGGCAGCAGTTGAGCCCGGCGTTGATGTGGGTTATCGAAAGCTCTCCGCCGGTGCTGTAACTGTATGTGAAACATTCGTTCGATGGAGAGGGATCATCGAATGTCATGGTTGCATCAAACGATTTGCACGATCCTGAAGAGACAAGCGACCCGGCGGGATCGTCGCCGGTCCCGCTGCCTCCGGTGAGGTTCTCATCGCCGCAACCTGGAAATATTATCAATGAAAAGAGCATAACCGCTATGGCTGGAATAGAATATAGACTTCCGGCGATATATCGCGTTTTCATCATCATCTCCTTTTCAGGGTACATAATAAATATATCGCTGACTCGTGGCGGTGTCAATTGCTTCGCCAGCCATTTTCTGCCTGGTAGTCATCGCTATATCATATTGAACTAATCGCCCGGTTCGGATAGAGTAGATGAGCAGTATCATCTTAACAGTGAGGTCACGGGAATGAGTAAGAAAAGGAAGAATCTGATTGTAGTCTTTTCGATCGTTGTGCTGGTCATACTGACACTGAGTATATCTTTGCGCGTGATCCTTACAAAGGACAGGCTCATCGCGATGATCATGCCCAGGCTTGAAAAGGCGGTCGACGCGGAGATCGAGATAGGCGACATCGGGATACGTTTCCCGTTCGGGTTCGGGGTCGATGTAGCCGATTTGTCTTTTTCCAGGAAGCTGCCGGGAGAGGCGTCGCTGTCGTTTACGTCAGAAAAGATCACCGTGGACGCTTCACTGATGGGGCTTATAAAGCGCAAGCCTGAGATAAGAAAGGTGTCGGTAAAAAACGGATCGCTCATATCATCACTTCCGGAAAAAGGGTTGGAAACGCGGCTCGTTAGATTTGACGCGGAGATATCGATGAGGCCGGTCCGTAAGGCGTATGAGATCTCTGCTGATATTTCCGTAGATGGCGTCGAAGTCGAGAAGAAAGGGCATGAAGGGAAATTCATCATCGAGAGGTTGCGGGGCACCGCGAGGATAGAGTCGAATGCCGCTTTCGATTCTGTCAGGGTCGCCGAAGCCTCCGTTGATGTCGATGATCTTATCAGGATGTCGGTCAGTGGGAAGGTCAGCGGAGTCGCGGGGAAGAGGGAGATCTCTTTCGAGGCACAGAGCGACGCGATCGACGCGGCTCCTCTTGCAACCTGGATAGCCGGGCTTGACCTGGGGCCGTTTATTTCCGCGCCGGATAAAAAAGACAAAGCTGAGGTCTTTCCCGCCCGGGTGACAGGGGGAAGACTCTTATTCTCAGCCAGCATGTCGGCCGCCGACGCCGCTCCCGGGAAGGTCGCCGCAGCGGGTTCCGTCCATCTGGAAAAAATCGTACTGGAACCGGTCGTCATCGATATGCCGGTGACAATCGATGGAGATATCTCCATGGCGGACGAAAAGATCAGCAGCGAGAAAATAACAGCTTCGCTTGGAAGTTCAAGTGTTGAAATGAGATTCATCGTCGCGATCGATTCCGCCATGGCCCCCGAAAGAGCTGATTTCGCCTGCAGGCTCGATCTCGATGCCGGCGAGCTGTCGGCAAAGTTGTCGGGGAAGGAACCTGCTGCCAGCGGAAAGATAAAGGCCGACCTTGAAGGTGGAGGCAGGACAGGCCTGCTTAAGGCTCTTTTCCCGGCCCCGGACAGTCCCGTTTCTCCGGCGCGCCTTGGCGAGGCGTGGAAGAGTGTCGAACTGAAAGGTTCGGTGAAGATCGAGAATGCCCGAATGAAATCGGAGGACGGGCTTGTCTCGATATCCCAATTCAATGGATCTGCCAGGGTGGTGAAAGGCGATATCGACAAGGTGGCCGCCGGATTTCTTCTGAACGGAAGCAGGTACGATCTTACCGCTTCTTTCAAGGGTTTCATGCCGGCGCTGGCCGAACTCGCGATGAACGCCAGGAAGGAAGAAGGAGCCCCTCTCTCGAAGATACTTGATTCAGCAGTGAATCTTCCCGATATCTCGATGCGGCTTACAGGGCGTTCGTTCGATCTTCGACCCTTCACCAGAGACGCGGCGGAAAAGAAAAAGAACCCTGCCGCGAAATCAGCCGATCCGAAAAAGGTCGAGACGCCTCAGAACGCGCTCGCTGGCGCGGCGGTCCTGCTTTTAAACAGCCGGATAGAAGCGAGGATAGATTCCCTGTACTCTCAAAAGGCGCTTTTCACCGCCGTCGATGGAAAGGCGGGGATTACGACGGGCAGGGTCCGCATCGATCCGTTATCACTCGATTACGCGGGAGGAAAGGGGGCGGGGACGGCGACGATTAACCTCAGGGATCCGGCCGATATCAGATCGAGTTTCAATTTATCCTTTTCCGGGGTGAAGGCGGGAACGGCTCTCTCTTCGGTGAGCGAATTCGGATCAATGATCTCCGGGGAGTTTTCCTTCAGGACCGAGGGAGATATCAGGACCGGAGCGGGAATTGATCCTCTCGCTTCGATATCGGCGACCGGCAACGCTTCATCAACAAGCGGAAAGATCGATCTGTCGAAATTTATTTCACCGGTCTCAAAGGCGTCGGGGATCGATCTTGCGCATATGGAAAAGGTAGATTTTCAAAAATGGACGGGAAATTACTTCATAAAGAACGGAAGGTTGCATACCGAGGACTGGAAGATCGATTCGCCAGGCGGGAACTGGGATATCAAGGGAAGTTACGGTTTTGACGGCACCCTTGATTACAAGGCGACGGTTTTTCTTACTCCCCAGATGCAGAAGAAGATCAAGGACCTCGATAAATACCGGGACCTCGTCGACCTTTTTCGCGACGAGAAGGGAAATCTCATTCTCGATCTCGATATCAGCGGCAATTCGAAATCGCCGAAGGTCAGCCTTGACCAGGGCAGGGCTGGCAAAAAAGCGGAAGAAAAACTGATCGACGGGATAAAAAAGGGGATAGGCGACCTGCTGAATAAGAAGAAATAGGACTTGCCCCGAAAAAAAACCCCCCGGGATTGTCGGCTTCGAGCCTGATCCCGGGGGGCGACATTTCATATTGTCATATCCACTTAGTCAGCCGTGGGATAGTTGATGGCGGCAGAGCGGCCATCGACTTCGATGATGCTCTTGTTCGCGTCGCAACCGGCGATAATTGGATGATCAGAACCGGCGTCAGGATTGGCCAGGATCTGGAATGAAATATTGTCAAGGTTCTCGAGAAGCAGCAGGCCATAGCTCGCTACATGTATCGGACCTTCGAAAGCGGAGAACATGTCTCTATTGAAACTGATAGCGATCCCGCTGAAAGGATCACCCATCGATAGAGAGACATAGCTCGGGAATGAAACATATGTGTGGGTATACTGTGTTCCCATACCGAGAGCGATGCCTTCACTGTCAAACATGTTGATCATGAACTCGGTGGCAGTAGCACAATCGACTTCGCTGTCTTCAAGCATAATGAAGACGTGACAGTCGAGAGCCGAGAAAGCCATTGTTTCCGCGCCGCAGACAGTGGCGTCTTCGTCAAAGAAGATAGCCAGTGAAGGGTTGGACGGTACATCGATATTCAGAGTCAGCTCTGCGGTATCGGTGTGAGGCGTGTCGGCTGCGTCTGTGCAGACTACGCTGAACGCGTGTTCTTCAACTGTTTCCAGCATACCTGTGATCTTACCATCGGCTGAAAGACTTACGCCATCGGGCAGAGTCGAACCAAGGGCAAGGGACCAGGTGTAGGGCGCTGTTCCGCCAGTTGCTTCAAGGGTGAAATTGTACGGCGTACAAGTATAACCCTGGGTAAGCACTGTCGATGTTACTGCCAACTCTTCGGGAGTCGGGGTAACGGTTGTGTCGTCATCCGAGCAGGAAATGATCAGACTGCTCACAGACAAAGCTAGCAGGACTACGAAGACCTTCCTCATGATGAGACCTCCTTCTCTTCGAGTGAGTCCTTTAATTGTCCCCTCGGACTGCTTACAGCAACCTGTGTGCCAATTGCGCTAACGGGGTTTATTGGCTGAGTAACTGCAATGTACGCAAGGGATTATAAATCGTTAAAAAACCCGGAGCGGAAGTCTCCTCCTTCTTTCGTGATTCTCATTATGCCATGGATGATCTTATGCAGGTCTTTGATTCTGAGATGTCTTCCGTTCAATATCATACTGCTTTATAAGATCTGTAAGGGGTTTACGGCGTCATTCACGCAGAATGCATGATGCCGTTCCGGCAGTAATGCTTTAAGAGCGCCTGCCCGGGTGACAAGACGCGTAAAAGTCTCGCCGGGGCGCCGGTGCCGGTGAGATAATGAATATACCGGCCCGCCGGAGTGTATTTATTTTTAGAGCAATCAATGATTGAAGCTCTCGGGCTCAGGAGATATACTCTCGCTGGCGAGGCAGGCTGATCGCAGCGGAGCCTGGACAGGTACTTCAGATCCGGAACGGAGGATAGAGATGATGATATGGATTTTTCCGATTATACTGGTCGTCCTTCTTTTTATCGTCGTAGGTCTTTATAACACTCTGGTGAGGTTGAGAAAAAGATGCGATAACGGGTGGGCGCAGATAGACGTCCAGCTCAAGAGGCGTTACGATCTCATACCGAATCTCATCGAAACGGTCAAGGGGTATATGGCGCACGAGAAGACCGTCCTTGAAAATGTCACGAAAGCGAGGCAGCAGGCTATCGACGTCTCCGGCGTCAAGGACCAGGCGAAGGCGGAGAATATGCTTACAAGCACTCTGCGCACGCTTTTCGCCGTATCGGAAAACTATCCCGATCTCAAGGCGAACACCAATATGCTCGCGATGCAGGAAGAACTCGTCTCGACCGAAAACAAGATATCGTTCGCCAGGCAGCACTATAACGACTGCGTGATGAGCTATAACACGAGGACCGAGACTGTACCGTCAAATTTCGTGGCGGCTATCTTTGGATTCAAGCAGGCCGATTTCTTCGAACTGGAGGACGAGGGCCAGCGGGAAGCTCCGAAGGTAAGTTTTTAATCGATCTTTTTGATCTGCCCGGAAGGGCTGGACCGCCAGGCGGATAGTGACGCGGAGGCGATCGTCATGATGTACGACAACATATCGGCCAATAAGAGGAATTCCTGGCTGCTTGTATTTTCCGTGACCGCTTTTCTTCTGGTCCTCGGGTATTTTCTCGGGGAATACTATGGAAGCGGCTATTTCGGAATGGGCCTGGCTATAACGGTCGCCGTGATAACGGCGCTGTTCAGCTACTATAAGGGCGCCGGGATGATCCTTGGCATGAGCCGCGCCAGGAAGATCGAAAAAAAGGACTATCCCCAGCTGTTCAATGTCGTGGAGGAACTCTCCATCGCTGCCGGTCTCCCGATGCCGGAGATCTATGTGATAGATGATTCCGCGCCCAATGCTTTCGCCACCGGAAGGGACCCGGAGCACTCGGCTGTAGCGATAACCACCGGATTGATGGAGAAGCTCGATCGCGACGAGCTCCAGGGAGTGATGGCTCACGAGCTTTCACATGTGGGAAACAGGGATATTCTCTTCTCAATGATGGTCGGTATCATGGTCGGGTCGATAGTGCTATTAAGCGATTTTTTCCTCAGATCGGTATTCTGGGGCGGGGGAAGGAAGAGGGGCAAGAGCAAGGGGGGGAATGGGCTTCTGATAATCATCGCCATTCTTATGGCTGTGCTGGCGCCGATATTCGCCAAGATACTTCAACTCGCCGTATCGAGGCAGAGGGAATATCTAGCCGACGCCTCTGCCGCGC
Source organism: Candidatus Krumholzibacteriota bacterium (assembly GCA_016932415.1). Classification (NCBI taxonomy): domain Bacteria; phylum Candidatus Krumholzibacteriota; species Candidatus Krumholzibacteriota bacterium. The sequence continues at coordinate 109,456 of JAFGCX010000007.1, read as the reverse complement.
AGCTCACGAGATACCCGGCGGGACTGGCATCGGCGCTGAAGAAGATATCGTCGGATAAAGAGGTGCTCGAGGCGGCGAACAGAGCGACCCAGCATCTTTATATAGTCAACCCGATCAAACCGTTTGAAAAAAGGGCGAAATCACTGTTCAGCACTCACCCACCGATAGAAGAGAGGATAGCCCGGCTGGAGAATATGTAAAAGACTGGCGCCTAGTCGATAAGCAGCCGCCCCTTCTCCATGATGATCTTTCCATCGAGTTCGACGGTCGGCTCTTTTACGATCCCGTCAAGATGGATCGGGACGTCTATCGTTCCTCCCATCGACATGTTGTTTCCCAGGGCGATATGTATCGTTCCCATAACTTTCTCATCCTCAAGGATATTCCCGATGATCTTCGCGGCGTCGTTCGTCCCGATCCCCAGTTCGGCGACATTGAATGCGAGCTTTCCGACATCCTCGAGCTTCTTGCGCAGTTCGTCAGCCTCCGGTCCCCCGGTTATCCTGGTGGCGAACCCCTTCTCGACTTTTATCGAGATCGGTTCCCTGCCGCTGAGGTCTCCGATTCCTGCCATCGACCCGTCGACGACGAATATACCTGAAGATTCACCTTCGGCAGGCCTCATATAAGCCTCTCCCGAAGGGAGGTTCCCGAAAGATCCGCGGTCGTGGATAAGCCCGGTGGAAGCTATCGCGTCGATGCCGCCGATAGGGAGGGTGATATCGGTTCCTGCTTCTGTAGTGACGCGGGCCACTGAAGCTTCCGTCATCAGGCGGGTAAGTCTCCTCGTCCTTTCGGCTATCTCGTAGTAGTCGGCGTTAAGGCAGCGTATCATCGTATCGCGGGTTATCCCCGGCATCGTGGCGACTCTCGCGCCGCTCGAGCAGGCGTTTCTCCTTGCCGCGGTGTGGGTAAGCGATTTTGAAGCGGGGATCAGAACGGCATCGGCCATTGTCATGGCGTTTGAGACGATCGCGGGAGGCTCCTCACCGTTTCTGCTCAGTGGCGAGATCTCCATCAGGATCGTCACCGCTCCGATAGCGCGCCCGGCTTCGGCAAGCCCCTCGCCTATCTCGACAAGGAGGGTGTCTGTCACGACGAGGAAAGTCTCGCCCGCTTTGACATTAAGGCAGTCTTTTACCGCGATCATGGAGGCGTCGTATAGTGCTTTGTCCATTAAGTACTTCCTTTCGATCGATCATTATAACGCGAATCGCCCCCAGTCGGCGGCGCTCCCCGCAATATTAACAATTCTCAGCTATCTTATCATCTGTTAAATGAATCGGGGACGGGAGCTGTAGCTTCTACAATGCCTTCGCGCGAAGGGTGCGGAAATGACATTTTCCACGCGTGCAGCATCAGCCGTTTATTCCCGCTGGCGGAGCCGTATTGCCCGTCCCCCTCGACTGGAAATCCTTTCGACGACAGATGTACTCTGATCTGGTGAGTCCTGCCCGCCGTCATGGTCAGCTCGACGAGCGATCTGCCGCCTGGGAGTCTTTTAACGAGGGAGTAGGAAGTCTCCGCCTTCCGCCCGCCCGGAGCGACGCGGCTCCGCGACCGGGTAGTCTTGTCGGTGATGATATCTCCCGATATCTTTCCTTCGGGAGGTTCGGGGACGCCCTTGACTACGGCGAGATATATTTTGACAAGAAGGTTGTCTTTTATCGTTTTGCTGAGCCCCCTCGCCGCGGGGCGCCTTTTCGCGATGATCAGTGCTCCGCTCGTCCCGCGGTCGAGCCTGTGGACCGGAGTGAAGGGAAAAGGCGTGCTCTCTTCCGGGCGCTGGATGCCACCAGAGAGGCTGTACCGGTCGAGAAGGTCGAGAAGGGACCCTTTTCCCTTTTCGTTTCCAGGCTGGACGCACAGCCCTGCTGGCTTGTCTATTATCATCAGATCGTCGTCTTCGTACAGGACGGCGATCTCGTTTCCGATCGAACCGAAGACAGCTCCGATCTTTGCGGCGGCGGCAGCGTCATAGCGCGGGAACGGAGCGGAACCGGCAGCGTGGCCGCGTTCTTCACGACCGGCGCCATAATCGATCTCGACAGCGTCCCCTGTTGAAAGTCTCGTTCTTCCTTCCGCCTTCGATCCGTTAACAAGGACCCGGTTCTTTCTTATGATCTCCTGGGCGGCGGGAAAGGAGATGCCGGGTATCGTAGCCCTGACGAACCTGTCGAGGCGGCTGCCATCCCATTCTTCGGTTATTGTTATTTTTTCCGCCATCAGTGACGTCGTTTCCACGATCGTTTTGATTATTGGACTTTGCCGCCGGCGCCTATTCCTCTTCGTCGAATTTTTCGAGAGCGGCGGTGAGAACGCTTACAGCCTCTTCATCTTCGTCAGCGATTATTATCTTGGTGATAGATTCTGCCGGATGGTTTTTTATCGCTTCGATCACCGCGGTCGCCGCGTCGCCGGGCGCGATTTTCCCCGCTTCGCCTGAAAATGAGGGACAGACTACAGTTTGCGCCTCGAGGCTTTCGGCAAGTCCCAACGCTGAAAGAAGAGCTTTTCGGAGCTTTTCGGTGTCAGGCGCGATATCGGCGGTATTGACATGTATGATCGCCGAGACCGGCAGTTCGCCCGGCCCCGTCGAAACAGCAGCTCCTGCCGCTACCGGAGCGAGCGAAGCCAGTTCATCCGTTACAGCGCCGCCCCCTGCTTCCAATACCTTCGAAGCAGTACGGGAGCGCGCTGATCCGTCGCCGGAGCAGGGAGAGATGATAATATCGGCGAAAATCTCGGCAAGCGGCGCTTTTCTCACAGAGACCCCGATCTCGCCTATACCGGTGAGGTACCTGTCTTCATCCATCGCTATACCGGCGAGGATGACGTCGGGGCGTTTTTTGAAATCGGAAAGAATAGTGCTTCCTTTTTTCGAGATCGATCCCGCCGTCTGGAAGAGGACGGCAGCGTCGATCTCTCCCTCTTCGAAAGCGATCATCCTGTCTGAAAGATGATCGACCAACTGCCTGCATTTATTCTTTTTCATCAGCTCTATGAACTGCTGCTTTCGCCTGTCTCTTTCATTGTCTGCTTCCCAGAACATCATAGCTCCTCCGTGATATTCGATCTGACAGATTGCCTGATTGTCGTTATATCGCAAGATGCCTTATATTTCCATTAATAAATTGTAATTTCCAAGCCGGGCGGTTCTGGTATACAATCGGTCGTCGTCCGCGGAGGATAGTAACAAATCTTCGAAAGGAGAGTCATGAAGGTCAGGAAAACAGCAGTATTGTTCCTCGCCGTCTTAACGGCGGCCCTTTCAGTCGCCATGGCCGCTTCGTCGGAAGAAAGCAGGCTGCCGTGGAGTCCGAAAGATATCTGGCAGCTGAAAAGAGTGAGCGATAATAATATTTCCCCTGACGGGAAATGGATAGCGTATGTAGTCTCGGTGACCGATTACGACGAGAACAGGGGTGATTCCGATATATGGGTCATACCCTCGTCGGGTGGAGAACCGAAAAAAATGACGAACAGTCCCAAAGGGGATAACCATCCGAGATGGTCTCCTGATGGCAGGGATATAGCCTTCCTGTCAAGCAGGGACGGGTCGACGCAGATATATATCATCCCGTTCGGGGGAGGAGAGGCGAGAAAGATAACCGATTTCCCCGGAGGCGTCGGTGATATGGAGTGGCTTCCCTCGGGCAGTGGATTCATCTTTACGGGACGGGTATATCCCGACTGCCCTGATCTTGATTGCGTCACCGAACGGGACAAGGCGAAGGAGGAGAGAAAACTCTCCGCGATGGTCCATCGCAAGCTTCTCTATCGGCACTGGGATACTTATGAAGACGGCAAGGCTCAGCATCTTTTCACTGTCGATGCGGGCGGGGGAGATCCTGTCGACATCACGGCGGGGCTTGAATATGACGCCCTGACATACTGGCTCGCGTCGGCAGGACGAGATTTCGACGTAAGTCCCGATGGAAAGACCGTCTATTTCTCGGGGAAACAGGATCCCGACCAGGCAGTATCGTATAACGAGGAGATATGGTCTGTCCCCGTCACGGGCGGAGAGATAAGGAGGATCACCTCGAATCCCGCCGCCGACAGCCATCCGCGCGTTTCTCCCTGCGGCAGGTTCCTCGCGTGGAGGGGGACTCGCAGGCCGGGATATGAATCTGACAGGTACGAAATTATGGTGCTCGATCTCAAGGGAGGAAAGCCGAAAAGCCTGACGGCTGATTTCGACAGAAGCGTGTCATCCCTCTTCTGGAGTCATGACGGAAGCAAGATATACTTCGAGGCTGAGGATAAGGCTGATATCGACCTCTTCAGCGTCGATGCCGCCGGTGGAGCGGTAAAGAAGGTCGTCGGAGCGAAGAACGCCGGGAAGGGATATCATCTGGGATTCGATGCCGGGCCCAAAGACAGGTTCTTCACCTTCCTTTACCGGCCGATGAAGCATTACTACGAGATATTCAGAATAGAACCGCGCGGCGGCAGATCGAAAAAGATCACCGACGTCAACGCTGATGTTTACGCGAAGTATCATTTCCCAGATGCCGAAGAGGTCTGGTTCGAGGGATCGGGCGGGACTATGGTCCACGGATTCCTCGTCAAGCCGATGAATTTCGATCCGGCGGTAAAATACCCGATGCTGGTAAGGATACACGGAGGCCCTCAGCAGATGTTCGGGTACGCCTACAGGACGGAATTCGCCGTCTTCTCAGGCTCGGGATACGCCGTCTTCTTCTGTAATCCGAGAGGATCGACCGGTTACGGGACCGAGTTCTGCGACGGGATCAATTACGACTGGGGGGGAAAGGTCATCGAGGATATAAAGAATGGCGTGCGCCACGTGATCGCCAATAACGAGTGGATAGATGAAACGAAAGTGGGCGCCTGGGGCGGTTCGTTCGGCGGATTCGTCTGCAACTGGTTCCAGGGGCATAACAGCGACAAGATGTTCTCCGTCCTGGTCACTCACGCAGGAGAAGCCGATCAGTGGAGCTCGTACGGTTCGACCGAAGAGTTGTGGTTTCCCGAGTGGGAATTCGGAGGGACTCCGTGGGATACTCCCGAGATGAACGACGAGATGTCGCCGATACGTTACGCCGGGGATTTCAACACGCCTCACCTGATAATTCACGGGGAGCTCGATTACAGGGTGCCGATCACCGGCGGCGAACAGATGTTCACCGCCCTTCAGAGGCAGGGCGTTCCCTCGAAGATGATCCGCTATCCGGATGAGAATCACTGGATACTCAAGCCTCATAACTCCCGTTTCTGGTACGCGTCGATACTCGACTGGTTCGATCAGTGGCTGAGAAGGGGCGGAGAGGAACTGCCGATAGAGGGATTTGAGGATATCTGAGAGGCGGGAGGATCGTCAGTGCCTATCGAGAAGCTCGAGGCTTTCTCTGGCCTGCCTGTCCGCGGGATTTTTCCTGAGGGCTTCCTCAAAGGAGGCCCTCGCTTTTATTTTGTCTCCATGGCCGACATAGACGATGCCAAGCCGGACGAGTTGCCGGGATTCACCGGTGACTGTATCTTTCGCGACCGGAGTATTGACCAGCCTGGTGATGAGAAGGAATATTATTATCGCCAGGACAGCCGGGACCCATTCTCTCTTTATGAGCATCTTCAATATACCGGCCGCTCCCGCTCCGGCGAACGGTATTAGAAAGACAACGATGGGCAGCCTGTATCTTGCCAGGACGTAGAATAAAAGAGCGGCGGCGAAATAAGCCGCAATCCCTCCGTAGAGAAGCGTCAGCTGTCGCCACCTTCCGCGCGAGATGAAGATCCCCGCCAGGGCCAGGGGCGCGACGATCCCGAAAGTGAAAAGCGGAAGAGAGAGTATTCCGCCGAAACGCCTGTGAAAGGGGAGACTCTCGATATTCGCCCTTTCATAGCTGTTCCAGAAATAGACCGATTTGCGGCCCAGCAGCCTCATCCACCTGATCGGATCTTCCAGGATGGAATCTTTACCCTTTCTCATCCAGAACCTTGAAACTTCAGAGTGGGTAAGGTCTTTCCCCTCCTCGTCCGAAGCTATATCGTGCATTCGGATCCTCTGCTCCTCGGGCGATCCGCCGAGGGCTTCTCCCCGGTAGAAGGGGACGGAATAGAAACCGTTCGCTTCAGGGTTGTTTCCGATATAGAAGTTTATTCCGCCGCCGGTAGTGAGAGGGATGAATTCTCCCGTGAGCCTGGCGTTCCTGATTGATAGCGGAGCCGCGGCGATCGCGATGCCGAAGACCATCATGACCGAGGAGAACGAAAGAGTCCTCAAGTAACCGGCCCACTCTCTTCGCCTGTCAGCCAGGTATCCACCCTCGAATTTCCTGATCCTGAGCAGGAGGTGCAGTATGGCAAAAGGAAGCAGAAGCAGAGCGACAGGTTTGGCCATTACGGAGAGGCCGAGAACGAATCCTGCGAGAAGAAGCCTCGGCGCCGACGGGTAGCGGCTTTCAGGTATCATGAGAAAAACGAAAAGAGAATTGAGGAAAAGCACAAGGGTCGCCGGAGCGAGGACTCCTTCATAGAAGATAGCCGGCAGGTAGAGGGCGATGAACGTCCCGGCTATGATCCCCGCGGCAGACGAACGGAAGAGCCTCCTTGTGTAAGTGAGGATCAGTCCGACCGTTATCGTTCCAAGGAGAGCCTGGACGGCCCTGACAGCGGTGAGACTGGGACCGAAGACCCTGTAGATGGTAGAGACGAACCAGGGGAAGAGGGGGGCCTGCATCAGCTGTGTTGATACCGGGTCTCCTCCCCATACGATCACTTTGGCCCAGCGGTCGTATACGGCGGCGTCGAGCACCAGGTCTGTCGCAAGCGGATTCAGTTTTGCGGTGAAGAGGAGATGTGCGAGTCGAAGCGCCAGAGCGGTAAAGACAACGAGCGCGGCAAGAAACGATTCGCTGATAAAAAGCCTGCTGCTGTCTTTTTTCACCTGTCTCATCGCGGCGTGTCCTCGCAATCCTATTCAAGCAGGTCGTCTTCCAGGATGATATCTTCTATATGGCGTTTGTCCTCGTTCGTTCTGACAAGCGCGATCACGTGTTCAAACTCTTTTTTTACGTCCTCTTCGAATCCTTCGACCATTTTCATCGTACTCTTACCACTGCTGGTCCTTGTGAAACGCATCTTTCTCAGAAGCGATTCATAAGATTTGTCCGATGTATACGAAAGAAGAGTGTATCTCGCGACGAACTCCCCGCATTCGCCGCATTCGATATAGACGCGCACCCGCTTTCCCTTGGAGAAAAACATGTTGTTTTTAGTCAGGGTGGAACCGCATGAAGGGCAGTGCTCCACTCTTGCCCTTTCTATCCCTTTCTTTTTTTCGTCCATCAGTATCAGGTTCTCCTTTCGGATTCAGATCGGGCCCCGTCTCATCGTCAGAAGAGCAGAAAGAGGTAAAGAGTGACTGCCAGAACGGAAACCAGAGTTATTATCGATCCGCTCCTTGCCATCTCCCTGACTTGGACCTGGCCGGAGCCGTAAGCGATCGCGTTGGGAGGAGTGCTTATCGGTAGAATCATGGCAGCCGAGGCGGCGAGGGCTATTACGACGGCGCTCGTCTGCGCCGGTACAACAGTTATTCCCACGGCGATTGGGACAAGCAGGTTTGCCGTGGCGCTGTTCGAGATGAAGGTGGTCATCGCCGCGGCGGAGAGGGCGAACAGGAGAAGCACGGGAAAGAGTCCTATTCCGCCGAACGGTATCAGGCTGACCATCCATCTGCTCAGGCCGCTTTCCTGCATCGCCACGCCGAGGCTCATTCCGCCTCCTATTATGAAGAGTATGTTCCAGCCCAGGTCCTTCAGGTCCTCTTCCTCGAGGATTCGGAGGCTGAAAAATACGATCACCGGTATCAGCGCGACGATCGACGAGGGAATACCGTGGAATTTCGAAGTAAGCCATAGGATGATCACAGCGGCGAATGTATACAGTATGAATTTTGATTTAACGCCGAGAACCTCTTCTTTCTCAGGCATTTTTATCTCGATCGTCTTTATCGCTGTTGGAAACATCCTGCAGAGGATCAGCCAGCAAGCAGCGAGGAGAATGAGGACGAGGGGGAGGCCGCGGATCATCCATCCGGTGAATGTTATCCCCATACCCATGTTGTCGAGTATTCCCATCGCGATGGCGTTGGGAGGAGTGCCGATCGGCGTTCCCATTCCGCCGATATTCGCCGCGAACGGGATTCCCAGTATGATCGCTTTTCTGAACGGCTCGTCGGCCGGGAACGGCCTCATCACCGGTATCGCAACTGCCAGCATAAGGGCGGTTGTCGCCGTGTTCGAGATCCACATCGAGAGAAAAGCCGTCGTCACCATCATCCCGAGAAGAACTGTATTCGGCTTTCTGCCGACGCGGCGAAGGATCGACCTTGAGATCCTCTCGTCGAGTTTATACCGTTTTACGGCGTTGGCCATGGCGAACCCGCCGAGGAAAAGGACTACGACCGGGTTAAAAAAAGGTGTCAGGAATATCGCGTACTGGTTTCCGGAGAAACCGAGCGGTCCCGAGCTTCTACCGAGGAAGACCACTTCAAGAAATACGATGATGAAGGATGTAACATAGAGAGGGAAAGGTTCGAGTACCCATAGAATAGCCGCGACCGTGAATATCCCGAGAGTGACCTGGCCGGCAGGGCTGAGGCCTTCCGGAGTGAATCGGCTGACGGCGAATCCGGCGGCGAGGGAAATGGCGACGATTATCAATGTCCTGATATTTTTCCCTGTAAGGATTTCCATCTCCATCTCCTTTCATCCGAGTCGAATCCGAGATATCTGAAAGCTTTCCAGGCGGCCAGAGCGAGAAGGGCGCCGATCGCGATCCCCGCCGACACGTCCGAGGTCCAGTGGACTCCTATGTAAACTCGTGAGTAGGATACTGCCAGCGCTATCAGAAGAAGCGGAATTATCCATTTTCTGTAGACGAGGCCGAGAAAAAGCATCGCCGCTGTCATATTTGCAGCGTGGTTGGAAGGGAACGAAAAGGATGATTTATAACTTTTCGTCACCTGCAGCGGAGTCGTTATCCACCCCGCCGTTCCATGCCAGAAATGCACTCCACCAAGGACCTGGCAGGGGCGGGCCCGGGCTACGGCGGGTTTTATCAGTGAGGCGCAGAGCTGGTCGGAAGCTGCGATAAGGGGTATCATCATGAAAGCGGCCCAACGTCCCTTTGGCCCGCCGGCAAGTACAAGGAAGGCCCATACGACCAGCAGTACTATCCTCCATTTGCTGAAATCGGTGATGACCGGCATGACAAGATCGAAAAACCGGTTCTGAGCGGCGGTGTTCAGCGCCCGGAAGAGGGAGACTTCGATCTCCGGTTCGCCGTGGGTCTTTTCCGGCAGCGTATCTTTCACCGCCCCGGCGACGGAGGGTCCTGTCGATAAGGAATCTGCCAGGACCGCGCATGGCAGCCCCGGCAGACTCAGCAGCATTATCATTATAAAGGTGGCGGTTCTCATTTCCCGCTCCATCAGAGGTCTGGGTTAGAAAGCCATCCCGACAGTAATCGATATATACGTCGATGAGTCGCCGTCGGTAAAGACCTGGTTGAGCATCGGCTGGACTATCAATTCCCTGCTTCCTCTCTCGAGGATCACGCCGCCGCCGAGACAGAGGCCCATGTTGATATCGGAATCATCATAGTTTTCCGTGATACCACCAGCCGTCACGTCGACATCGAATGAGAACCTGTAGAATCCGAGTCCTCCCTGGGCGAAAAAGGTCGTCGAGGATGCATCCTTGTTGGGGAAGAGATAGCGCGCCATCGGCATGAACTCCATCATCGAAGATCCGCCGTCCACATCGCTGCCGGTCCATCCTCCATCGTCGATCCCCCATTTGTTGTAAGCTATCCTTCCTCCGAAATGCAGGCGCTCCGACCAGGGATAGAATCCATTGACGCCTATTACGAAGCCGGTGTTGTAAAAATCGGAGATATCTCCCATCGGCATGCTTATTCCGGCGTCGACGCTGAAGAGAACTTTATCGAAAAACGATCCTGAGCCGCCATCGCCTGCATTCTCCACGGTCGATTGCGCCAGGGCTTCGACAGGCGCTATGAGCAGAGTTAAAGCGATGATAACGAATAATCCTTTCCAGATCACTTCCTCCTCCTTTTCCCCGGGCGGCTTGCCGCCTGGCAGGTTTTGACTCCGGCATACGGCCCCAGAATCGAATGCTGAGGCCGAAGGTCGGTAGTACTTTACATCTTTTACGATATTTTTCAAGCCTTGTTCCTCTTCTTTGCGCGTGAAACAAGAGAAAAATGCCGGCCACCGCGTAAAGAGAGCTTTGCGTCACCCCGTGAAACTGTCCTATACTGATTGCCGGTAAATATTACCGATCAAGGATGTGGCGTGAAATACTCCCGGGCTTCTCGATGGAGGGATCGATGAAAATTATCATCAGGACATTTCTGCTTTTCGGCATGGCTTTCTTCATCTCCTGCTCAAAGGGAGGGGAGCGGGAGTGTGAGCGTACCTTTGCAACGGTAGAGGCTGAGGCCGGTATCGACACCCTTCTTGCCGGCGTGCTCGCAAGAGACAGCACTATCCCGGGGATATCGATATATATCGATCAGCCGGGCCTTTGTCTTTCCTATGGCTCGGCGGCTGGATTTGAAGGGATGACCGGGGGAGCGCCGCTGACGGTGGATCACGCCTTCCGGATTGCCAGCAATACAAAGACATTTATCGCCGTTTCGATCCTCCGGCTCTTCGAGGAAGGGAAGATCAGGCTCGACGATCCGATCAGCCACTACCTGCCGCCGCTTTATGTCGATATGCTTGTCGCCGACGGATACCGGCCGGATATGATGAGGATCAGGCATCTGCTTACACACACGAGCGGTATGTACGAACACGCCGGTGAGGAGTATACAGAGATGATCCTTGACGATCCGGGGAGAAAGTGGAGCAGGCTCGATCAGTTGAAGCTTGCGATCGAACTTGGCGCTCCATACGGCGGACCGGGCGAGAGGTGGCACTATTCTGATACGGGGTATATCCTCCTTGGAAAGATCCTCGAGGAAGTCACCGGAAAAACTATGGCTGGGGCGATGCGCGACCTGGTCGGATTCGACAGGCTCGGGCTCGATCATACCTGGACCGAATCTGTCGAAGCGGTCCCCGCCGCCGTGGGCGCTATAGCTCACCAGTACTTCGGGGACGCCGATTCATATGACGTCGATCCATCTATCGATCTCTACGGCGGCGGAGGACTGATCTCTACGGCGAGGGATCTGGCCCTCTTCGAAAAGGCGCTGTTCAGCGGGCAGGTCTACAAGCAAAAATCGACTCTCGATACTATGCTGTCGATGGTGATCGCTCCCGACCAGGGAACGTACAGGGCGGGAATATGGAGTATCGAAGTCGACGGGATCACGGGATGGGGACATACGGGGTTCTGGAACACATTCACTTTCTATTTTCCGGAGATCGATCTTGCCGTGGCAGGGGCTGTAACCCGGAGAAACGCCGTGAAAGGCAGAGTCCTGACCGATGAAGCGGTCAGGATCATTCGCGGGATCCTTGAGAAGAAGGGGGCAGAAGAGTCCGGTAGACCTCTTTGACGATCCGGCACGATCTCTCCCAGCTGTACTGCTCCGCTTTATGCCTCGCCATCGAGGCGCAGCGCTCCCTGAGCCGGGCGTCGGAAATCATTTTTTCAAGAGCTTCGCCAAGCGCCCCGGCGTCGGCGGCGGGAACGCATATTCCGATCCCATCGGTGACTTCCTGGCAGCTTCCGACGTCGGTCGTCACGGCGGGCAGTCCCGTCGCGATACCTTCGAGAAGCGCCTTTGGGAAACCTTCTGATATGGAGGACATCACGTATATCCTGCTTTCGTTCAATATTCTCAGGATCTCATCATACCCTTTTTTGCCAGCGAGCGAGATCCGTGCCGTCAGCCCGAGACGGTCGATCTGGTCCTGCAGCTCCTTCCTTAGAGGGCCCTCGCCGATGATGACGAGCCTGTAACCTCTTTCTCCAAGCATCGAAAAAGCTTCGACAAGGTATTTATATCCCTTCTGCCATCGAAGGTTGCCGAGGGCGACGATCTGATCCTTCCTCTCCAGCCCGACATCTCTGAATCTTTCCGTATCGACTCCGTTGGGAGCATAGTGGATGATTCTTTCCGGAAGAAATCCGGCGATTGCTTCCCTCATCGTCGATGACACGTGGAATACGGCGTCGACTGTTTTACTGATCGTCAGTTTCAGCAGGGGGGATCTTTTTATCCTCAGCAGGTCCGATCCATGGAAGGTCATGCATATCTTCGCCCGAAGGAAAAGTTTCGCCCAGATGGCGTGCATAAGGTAGAGGGGGGAGTGTATGTGAACGATATCAGGCCCGAAACGGCGCATCTGAGAGGTGGAGGCGGCAAAGAATCTCACCAGTCCCCTTATCTTGGCCGCCGCCGTGATAAGGTCCGGCTTTTCGCCGAAAGCGGGGCTGTCATAATCTATCATCATCAGATCGGTGTTGTCCGGTACGGGGAGAGCGTCTTCGACTTTTCTCGTCAGGAAGAGGGTCGGAGCGCCTGTCTCAGAAGAGAGGTAATACCCGGGCAGTCCGGTTCCCGGAGAGGCGTGCGTAGGATATGAGGCGATCCTGCAGACCCGCAGATATGAAAGATCCTCTTTTTCCGCCGGAGAAATCGCCCGCGCGGTTCTTTTTTCTTCGAGAGTTCGCATCAGTAGTATGTCGCCCTTCTCGGTATCTGTCCCCTGAAAATCGTGTACGCGATCCTTGCTATCGTGAAGGAAAAAAGGATCAGAGCGTAAGAGGGGATCAGCCAGCTCCTTGACTCGACTCCGGTGATCGATTCGACGATCATCGAGATGAGGTAGAGGTCGAGAAAGGTCTGTAATCCAGATGCCCTGCTCGCCGCCAGTACCGACCACTTCACGATCGGCGCGAGAGCGCTTCTGCCAGCGTTCCGGCCGCCTTCCTCGATATCGCCGCGGTCGCGCTTTCCGAAGTTGGCGCGGAACCAGCAGTCGACCGAGGCGCGGTTCAGGGTGATCGAAAGCATCAGTACGGCGCCGGTGACAAGTCCCCAGGCTTTTCCAGTATCGAGGAAGAACCTGAATGGTATGGCGAAAAGAACGATATTATACACGAAGTAATGAGTGAGGTAGTCGAGGTAGGCGCCGAAGGGGCTGAAAGTATCGCGGTACCTAGCCACTTCCCCGTCGGAGACGTCGACTATCACGTGCAGGCGGTAAAGTATGTATCCCGCCGCCGCGCCGGCGACTCCAGGGGAAAGAAAGCAGAGAGCTCCGACAGTTCCAAGAAAGGTGAAGAGCCATGTGACCTGGTTGGCGGACATCTTCATCATGAGAAAAAGCCGCGTGAAATAGATCGATATCCTCGCCGCCGAGCCCATCGTACGCTGGTTGTCATCGAAATTATCCCTTCTGCATATCTCTTTCAGCCGGGCTATCGATTCCATCGCCGTCCCTTTCTTATATATTGACTATATCAGCCGCGAAATTCTCGATATGTTTGCGGATGAATGACAGATCCGAGTGGAAATCGATCTCCGCCCAGTCTTCGCGGGAACATTCGTGATAATGGACCGGGTATCCCTTGTCCATGATATTCTGGAGGGCGGCAAGATAGAATATCTGTTTGTTTTCTTCTTTTCGAGCCATCTCCTCGAGAGTATCGAGGATTATCCCCCTCCCCTTTCCCCTGAACATGATCATCCCGATCGATTCTCCGTTCGCTTCCTCTTCTCCGATCTGTTTGCTTACTTTGTGGACGAGCCCGCCGGAAGTGACGACTTTCATGTCGTCCGAATCGTACTTTTCCTTCCGGTCGATCACCATCGTTATATCATGGCGCGATTCGATCAGCCCGGAAAGGACATGCGGGCGGAAGACGTCATCCCCGTTGACGAGGACGAAGTTCTCGTTAGTCTGACGCACCGCCATCCAGGCGGATATCAGATTGTTGCTTGTGGCGAAAAACGGGTTATAACATATCGAGATCTCCGGATCAGTGCGGTCGATTATCTTTGCTTCGATCTGTTCGGTCTTGTACCCGGTCACGATAGTGACATCGTGTATTCCCGCTTCGACGATATGATCGAGCTGGCTTTCGAGTACCGTTTTGCCGCCTCCGAGTTCGAGAAGGGATTTCGGACTGTTCTTCGTCAGTGGATAGAGGCGCTCTCCCTTTCCCGCGGCGAGTATGATCACTTTCATCTTTCCTTCATTCCTTCCCTGTCATGACAGGCCGATATCCTGCCTTAAGCGTTCTGAACGAGGTGGATTTTTCCAATGTCAGGTGTCTCGTTCACCGGAACCTGATCGATATATTCCCTGAACCAGATCTCGAGGTTCATAAGCATCCAGAGTTTCAGGGATGAAGAATGATTGCTGGTCCTGTCTCCGGCCAGCCATTTTTCAATCGCGTCGAGGTTGAAGATCCCGCGCCGCCTGGTCCTTTCATCAAGAAGGATCTCTTTCATGAACTCCTGGTATCTTCCTCCCGTCCATCTGTCAAGGGGCACGGGAAACCCCATTTTCCTGCGGTCTGTTATTTCTTCGGGAAGATCGTCGCGGTATGATGCCTTGAGAATATATTTTGGCGTATCGTAGATCTCGCTGATCTCGTCACTCGGCAGAAAGGCGGCCATCAGCCTGTGCACGTCACTTTTCCATCTTAGTTTGTATTCAAAAGGCATCGAGAAGACGAACTCTATCAATTCATGATCGACGAACGGCACCCTTGCTTCGACAGAGGTCGCCATCGTCGTCATGTCGACCCGCATCAGAAGGTTTTCGAGATGCGTTTTTTGAAAGATATAAAGGAGTTTTTCATAGTGTGATGCTCCTTCCATTTCCTTGAACTGACGGGCAAAAAAGTCGACCACTCTTGAATCTCCGTTTATTTTGTCTATTATCCGGCTCGAAAGGAGAGCTTCCTTGTCAAGCCTGCTGAGCCAGTGGTACTTGTTGATAAAGTGATCGAGTTCCCCGACGAAACTTCTCACACCGTAAATATCCTGCAGTTTCGAAAGTAGTCTCTCCCGGTATTCAGCGTGGATCGTCGTGTCATCCTCGAGGAACCGTGCCCTCTCGTAGTCGAACGGCGACCTGAATATCCTGCCGTATCCGGCGAAGAGTTCGTCGGCGCCTTCTCCCGAAAGAACGACAGTTATATCCTTGCGCAGCTCTCTCGACATGATATGGAGCGGCACTTCATTGGCGACGGCGAGCGGGGCATCCTTCATCCTGATCAGCCTGGGGATAAGATCGATATATTCACGGTCATCGACGATTATCTCTGTATGATCGGTCCGGAACGCGTTGGCGACCGCTCTGGCATATTTGAGTTCGTTAAAACCCTCGTCCTCGAACCCGATCGTGTATGTCTTTACCGGTTTCGCGCTGAGACGGGCCATTATCGAGACGATTATCGAACTGTCAAGGCCGCCGCTGAGATAGGCGCCGAGAGGCACATCGCTTATCATGCGGCTTTTAACCGAACGCTTCAGCAGCGAACGGATCTTGCTGATGTAATATTCTTCTCCCCTGTCCCTGCCTTTGCCCGGAGCGGGAAGGTTCCAGTACCGGACCTTGGACATATATCCGTTCTCAACTATCAGCAGATGTCCGGGAGAGAGTTTTTCGATGCCTGTGAAAAGGGTCTTTTCTCCGGGTACGCACCTGTAGCCGAGATAGCTTGATATGCTTTCCGGATCGACTTCGCGCCGGAAACGCGGGTGCGCGAGGATCGATTTCATCTCAGAGGCGAAAAGGAGAGTCCCGTCGACTATTGAAGTGTAGAGAGGCTTGATTCCAAGCCTGTCCCTGGCGATGACGAGCCGGCTATTTGCCTTGTCCCATAGCGCGAGGGCGAACATCCCGTTGAATCTTTCGACGAATTCAGTCCCCCATTCCTTATACGCTTCGATGATCACTTCGGTGTCGGAGCGGGTCCTGAAAGAATGGCCTTTCCGCGACAGCTCGCGTCGGATCTTTTTAAAATTGTAGATTTCTCCATTAAAGACGATCCAGATCGTCTTTTCGCTGTCCGACATCGGCTGGTGCCCCGTATCGAGATCTATGATGGACAGCCTTCTGTGGCCCAGCGCGATCCTGCCTTCGTAAAAAAACCCTTCGTCATCGGGCCCCCTGTGCTCGAGAAGAGATGTCATTCTTTCGAGCAGGGCGGGATCGGCATTTTCTCTTGGATCAAGGTGAAAGATCCCTGTTATTCCGCACATTCGAGGTCACTCCTCCGTTTCAGTCTCTTTGTTTACGCTATCGATCATCTTCTAATATGCCGTGACTTCCCTGCCACCGCTTCAGGGTCCCCGCATTTCTGATCGGATATCCCCGCTGGGACTTTAGTCTTTTGTCTTTGGAATCCGGCCGGTCCATCAGGCCGGCTTCCTCCAGGCTCTTCAAGACGCGATTGGTCCCGCATGGGGGTCTCACGACCAATTCCAGCGGGAGGAAAGTTTTTAAACGCTTTTCGCTTAAGGAGAGCTCTCCTTGCTTTTCTCTTCAGATTCCTGGCCAGTTCGCTTTTTGAAGCAAGCTTTCTGAGGAGAGACCTTTTGTCTGCCGGATGGTCCTCGAGTTCGGGAGGGCATGGTCTTATGGCGAATTGTCCCGGGATTATCGATTTTCCATTACAGCGCTGGATCTCCTCCATTCGTCTCAGGCTCGCCAGCCACAGCCAGACGTTATAAGGTTTGAAACTGTCCTGGTGGCAACTGGATCCGCCGGCAGCGATTCTTTTCCCGAGCGCTTCGACCTTCTCCCTGACGAATATGCCGGTCCCTTCGAACCAGTCCGGATCGACGATCTCGGAGATCTTTTTATATAGCGGGCCGCTTATCCATTCGCAGTAACGGTGAAAATCAACTGCCAGACCTCTTTCCGCGCCTTCAGTCCTTCCCCTCAGCGCCCTGTTCGTTCTTGCCCATGGAAGCCGGGCCAGACGGCTGTCCAGCGATTCAAGGAGATATCCGTACACCCTGTCGCCTCGCATCGATGGATGGATCGACCATATATATGAATATACCGAAGGATCGGTAAAGAACTGGTAGATCGAGCAGTGTTTTCCGATAAGGCTCATCGCCTGGTGTATCATCCCCCTCATGTAATGAGCCTGCTGCTCATGTTCGAACCTGGCATATTCAGGTTCATCGGGAGCCCTTGATGAGAGATTTTCAAGCTGTCCGGTGATCCTGTCCGCCGCTGAAGCGCAGAGATCTGGCCTTACAAGCCCGAAAAGATTTAACGGCGAATGAGCTTCGAGTTCCAGCAGGTGATTGCCGCTGAACTCGGCGCGGCCTATCGAATCGCCGTAACTTCCGGCAAGGACGATGGCGTCCCGGCTCAACGATGAGAACCATGAGACGCGGTGCAGATCTGGCGGAGGGACAAGAGCCCCGTTCGCGGCGGAGAGATCGATATTGTCAAAAAGTGTCCCGGGAGTTACCGGAATATTGATCCAGTCGAAATCGAGGATGTCGGCCACTGCTTTAGCGTATACCGCGTCTCTTGAATTCTCCAGTCCCCATGTAAGTCCGACCGGTCTATTATCTATCACGCCGTCTTTCCACAGGTGCCGGAGAGTGCCGGCGACTATCCTGCTGTCGAGCCCACCTGAAAGGAGGATATATATCTCATTTCTACCGGTGCATACCCGCCTGCCTTCTTCGTATAACAATACCCCGAGGTCTTCGGCGATCGACGGGGGAGTCCCGGCGCGCCAGCCGTGAGGCGGAATCTCCGAAAGGATCGGGTCATCAGCCCCGCCTGTTTCCGAGAGCCATGGATTTCTCGATACTTCCCTGACCATCGTCAGGTCGCCGACCGGGTAGTGGAAAGCTATCGATGAGAGAATCGCCGCGGTGTCCCAGTGAAGGTCGCCACTTGCCTCCATCGCCGCTTTATTGAAGCTGCTGGTCCAGCGGCCTCCCGCGACGCGGTATTTCGGTTGCTGGCAGAGGTGGGTCGGCGTAAAAAGGTCTGCCGGCCCGGTGAGGCTGACGCCTGTTTTTGTCAGCATCATCTTCTTCTCCATTCTCGCAGATGAGTGGCCATCGCCTTGATCTCTTTAACTGATATTCCTCTCGTGACAAAGAGGATCGGAAAATATACTGCGATCCCGAATCCTGTTCTGAGAAAGACGTTCCATCCCGGGATTATCATCAATACGGCGACCATCCCCGTCGAAGCGGCAACAGGCTTCCACAGCATCGGGAGTATATTTATCGATATGACCTTCCTCGTCTCCCGGTACATCGTCAGCATGACGACAAGTTCCGAAAAGAGGGTCGTCGCAGCCGCCGCGCTCATCCCGAAGGCCGGAATGAATATAAGGTTAAGGATAATATTCGTCACAGCTCCGAGAGAGGCGCAGAGGAGGTAGCGCT
Source organism: Candidatus Krumholzibacteriota bacterium (assembly GCA_016932415.1). Classification (NCBI taxonomy): domain Bacteria; phylum Candidatus Krumholzibacteriota; species Candidatus Krumholzibacteriota bacterium. The sequence continues at coordinate 91,060 of JAFGCX010000007.1, read as the reverse complement.
TCTGCCTGTTCGAAGCGATCAGGGTGTTACTGAAATGCTGGCGGATATTGATTATCGCGATGCTCCAGATGAGGATCTGCAGGGGGAGGATGCTTGCCGCATAGCCGTTTCCGAATGCCGTCCGGATCATCGGTCCGGCCAGTACCATCCCTCCGGCGGATATCGGGACAAGAAGGATTATCATGTGCCGCATGCTCTTGGATAGAAGAAGGCCGAGCTGTTTTACCGATGATGAAAATACGCGCGAAAGGTTGGGAAAGAGGCTGAAGAAATAGTAAGTGCCGAAAAGATTGATCGTGAAAATGATCTTGTACGCGGCATGGTAATATCCGACAGTCTCCTCGCCGTGGGTGAATCCGAGCATTATCATGTCGAAGTTGACGTAGATCTGGCTGAGTATGAAGCTTGCCGCCATCGGCAGGCTCTGTCTGAAAGCGTCTTTCCAGAAGGCCAGGTCGAAACTCAATCGGATGCGGTGACCTCCATGGATGTAACTGGCCAGCAGGATAAGGCTGCCTGCCGTCACGGAGGCGACCTGTAGCGCCGGCACACGGATGATCTGGGAGCTTTCCTTTATCAGGACCCAGACCGATACCGCATAGAGCAGCTGGGGGGCTATCCTGCTCAAAGCTATCCAGCCCATCTTCTCCCTGCCCTGGAAGACCCACCTGAGATGGAATGTCATTGAGTAGAGTTTCAGTCCCAGTACAAGCATCACGAGTTTTACCGTCATCGGCTTGGAAAGCATCGAGGTGAAAAGGAGCAGAAGGGCGTAGGCGACTGTGGCGAGTATGATCCTGATCGTCACTATATTGTTGACGTATTTTTCAGTGCTGGAAGGGTTTCTGGCGATCTCCCTGACGCCGAAATGAGTAAACCCCATATTTATAAAAAGAGTGAAATATGTTATCGCCGCCTGGGCGAAACCGAGTATTCCGAATCCTTCCGCGGCGAGTACCCGGGCGAGATAGGCGGTGGCAAAAAAAGCGAGGACGGAAGATACCGCGTTCGCTCCGGTAAGCGACAGGGTATTTCTCAGGACTCTCCCGATGACGGGGGAAGATTCGACCTTTGAACCTTCACCGGACTCTTCCAACGACGGTATCGCGTGCTCTTTTATTTCATGCCTGTCTTCCGGGGAGTGTTTTTCCCGTTTATCGACAACTGTAGCGTCAGTCAAACTGTTTTAGCTCCTTTTTCGTTCGATCTCATAGGCGGTAATCGGTTAACGCAAGAAGACTGCCTTCTCCGGCTGGAAAAACGAATTAATTGGACGTTGGTAACCCGTTGCCGTTATGGGTGTTATCAAGGCGGATCATTTTGCCTGGCAGATCTGACTCAGCACGGATCATTCAGGAGGGAATTTATTTCCACAACTGGGGGAAAGTATTTAGACCCGGAGTTCTTTATCGGATCCATCCATCTCTATCAGTTGCCTCGCGATATGGAAGTTGCCGGTGAGAGATCGATACGATGGGCCGTCGAGTTCGAAAGGGAATTCGACGAGCCTGGGAAGGGAAGACGCTTCAAGGCGGATCATCCCCGGCAGGTCCCCGCTTTCCCGGATCGAATCGGGAAGGGTCGCTATGAATATATAATCCATCAGTATCTTCGCTTCCGATGGCCTGAGCGAACACATAAGGGGCCTTCCCGGCCCGAGCGCTGTCGAAACGGTGAACGGCGGTTGCTGTTTCGTCAGGAGCCTTCCGACCTTTATATAAGCGTACGTGTTGGCGGCGTAAAAGGCCGGCACGAATATGTTGAAACTCTCCATCTGATCGATCTTTCGAAGCATGAATCCGAGTTCACCACTTTCGGGGGTCCTTATCCCTTCGCTGACAGAGCCGAATATCACTTTTGATCTTGCTTCCTTTCCGCGACCAGTGAGCTCGTCAATAATCCCGTCGACGAGCGACGGACTCGCCTCTGCCCCGGTCTCTACTATGGCGCAGGATATCTCCCGCAAGGAAGCGCAGGCTGATTCAATATTTCTTCTCATCTTATCTCGATCTATCTCGATGATCCAGAAGGGAAGAAAGACAGGTTCTCCATCGTAATCGTGCGGCAGGACGACTCTCGCGGGTGAGAGTGGTTTGAGGGAGTCTCCTGATATTATCCAGTATCTGTAGCACCGGTCGCACTGGAAGGTAAGGTACTCGCCCATCACCGGAAGGTGGTTGCCGCAATGTCCGCACTTGAGATCCCTGATCCTGTATCCGTTATCCATCGGTGGAGCCTCCTCCCAGCCACTTTTGCAGGTTGCCCATCAACCAGTGATGCGGCGCGATGAATCTGCCTTCTGCCGCCATATTGCAGATATAGACGGCCAGCGCCGCTATCGGCACGAGAGGAGCCCAGGTTCCGAACAGAAAAGCGAGCGTCGCCGGGATAAAAAAGATCAGAGCGCGGCTTCCTTTTTTCTGCCGGGGATAATCTCCCCTGATAATATGACCCTCGTTCCCGTCCACGGTGATCGAATATATCCTGCCCGCGTGCCTGTAACGCAGGATATACACCGGGTAGTAATATATCGAGAAGTCCTTGCTGAAAATATCGAATCTGCTGCTTCTAATGTTGGACGATGCCGGTTTGGCGAGGGTCGAGAGATGCTGGAAAGCGTCTCTTTCCGCCTCTTTTCTAGTTTTCATCGGCAGGGCGATATTGAGCGTTTTTTTCAATTCATGATCGAAGATGTTCCAGTCGAGAAGCCGGGCCTTCAGGGCTATTCCCTGGAGACCGAGGTCCCGGAGGGAACAGGCGGGAGTGCTCCAGTCGACATTTTTATAAATAAGTTTAGAGAAAGGGGAACGCTCCTCGATCGTCTTGAAACGGGTCTGGGTCCCGTTGGGGCCGGGAGCTGAGACTTCGATCTGTCTTCTCGTGATTTTTTCTCCGCATACCCATCCGGCGAGCCTTCCTTTGAGCCTCCAGAAAGGGACGTTGATCAGCCGAATGTCAAGGATCGACGCGTGACGGGCTTTTATCTTTCCGCCTGTCTTCTCTGATAGGAAATGAAGGGCGGCGAGTCTTGCTTTGCCGTCAGATATGACTGGAGGAAGGATGAACTGTTTTACCCCTTTCGGGCTTATGACGTAGAGGGCCGATCCGCAGTACTGGCATCGTATGCTTTTCTCCCCGGAGCGGAGCCTGAGCGATCCACCGCAGTCGGGGCATGTTATTCCGACAGTCTCGGATCGGTCGGAAGCTCCGGCTGGACGCGGGCTGTTCCCCTTCTCAAAGACTGGTGTCACGATAGGCGCCTCGACCTTACTCTTCACTTCTTTTCATCCTTTCCCGGATGGAAACGATGGCGAACCCCGCCGTGGCGGCAAGCATTATATATCCGAGCCGGCCGGCAAGGCCGTTGCCCAGCCTGCCGATAAAAAGAAAGGCTGTAAAAAGGATCGCCGCCATAAGGATATTGGTGGTGTTGACGGAAGATGGCCTCGGAGGAGGAAGGGTCGAAGCTATAACGAAGAGGTTCTCCGCGGTGACGAGAGCTTCGTATTCTTCGCCCGCCGCTTTGTACCTGATCCTGTAAAGAGGGATATGCAGAAGTTTCCTCGATTCGCCGGGCAGCTCCTTCGGCATAAATGTCTTTTCCTTTCCTGCCAGCTCCGCGTCAAAGAAGGAATAGTTTCCCGAAGGTGGATGGGGAAGTGGCAGAGACCATGATGGAGCTCCCGGGGCCGGCAGAGTTCGCATTTTCTCCCTGTCGTCCTCGATCATCAGGTAGGGAACGAAGGCGAACTCGATCTTCATTTCTTTCGCTCTGGCCAGGCTTTTCATGTTGAGAAAAGATACAAGCGCCTGCTGAGCTGTTTTGTCGTTTCTTTCGTGTGGAAGGATCAGATGTTCGCAAAGGCGGGTCTCCTCTACGACGAGAGAGCATCCGCAATACGCGCAGAAGAGCATCTCCTGCCCCGGCTGCGTCTCGTTTTCACCGCCACAAAGGTTGCATCTGACCAGCATCGCTTTCCTATTCCACTCCTTCTCCGCAATTCGTGCAGAATCTGGTCCCATGCGGAAGCGACATGCCGCAGTGAGGGCAGACAAGGCCCGTTCCGAGCCTGTGTCCGCAGCTGCTGCAGAACTTTGCCTCAGCCGGCAGATCGGTCTCGCACTCGGGGCACCGGTTCATGACGACAAGCTGAGTCCCGCAATTCTGACAGAATCTTGATTCAACGGAGACTTCGTTGTGGCATTTCGGACAGGCCGATCTCTGCTCGGCGGTGGCGGTGTTCCCTCGCGCCCGGCTCGGGATATTCTGAGCGAGCATCCCCGGGATCATCATGCCGAGCCCCGCGCCTACGCCGACGCCCATGCCGGACGCCGCCGCCGCTCCGGCTGCTCCGCCCGACCCTCCGCTGGAAGCGGCGTCGCCCATCGCTTTTGCCGCCTTGAATTTGAAGAAATCGTCGAGATTTCCGACCGCGGCGAGTCCGCTTCTCTCGTCGATCATCTTCTGGACCTCAGGGGGAGGGGTGATCGAACTGATGAAGAAATCGGTCAGCTCCATGCCGTATTTTGAAAAATCGTTTACGAGGCGATCCCTGATCTCGACCGCCAGCTCGTCGTAGAACTGCGGGAGTTCGAAGATCGAATCGAGTTTTTCACCGAAAAGATCGTTCATCCTCGCTACCACGACATCGCGCAGGTAGTCGCCGATCATTTCACTGGTGTAGACGCCCTGGGTACCAACGACGCTGTTGATAAAAAGGACAGGTTCCTTGATCTTGAATGTATACAGCCCGAAAGCTCTCAGCCGGACGAGGCCGAGCCGGCTGTCCTTGAAAGCGACCGGGTCTTTAGTTCCCCATTTCTGGTTGAGAAAGGTCTTCATATTGACGAAATAGACTTCCGCCCTGAAGGGACTTTTAAAACCCCATGGCAGCGCGAGGATCTTCGTAAGTATAGGAAGGTTTTTTGTAGTGAGGGTATGGCGCCCCGAGCCGAAGACGTCGAGCCCTTTTCCGTCTTTGAAGAAGACGGAGCTCTGATTGTCCCTGACGATAAGCTGAGCGCCCATTTTTATTTCGGCCGATCCTTCAGGCGGTATCCTGTGGACTATCTCGGCTCCCGATTCATCAAACCATTCGAGTACTTCCATGAATTGCGACATATTTCCTCCTTGGGCCTTAGGCCTGAATGATAATATTTTTATCAGTGATCAGTGTCTGCTGCCTGTGATCATCGATTTAACTGCAATCAGGATGCCAGAATGCAACTTTTAAGCCTCTACGGCCGTATTATTTTCAAATATGACTCCGCAAAACCCCGCGGCTTTGCAACTTGAGATATGACAACGTTTATTTCTTTGATCGATGTAACGCGGGCGCGGGTACGGATTTTGCTGCATAAAGCGAAACCCTGATTTTCGCGCCGGATCTTTACGAAACCGGCAAAGAAATGTACAACTGGCAGACATTTTTTCGCGTTCATGCGCCGCGTGGACCTCGCGGAGGAATATGATATTAAAAAAAGTTCGCGGTACTGAATCAAAGCGGGAATGAAAAAACCAGGGATTTTAAGAAAATTTTATTTATGGAAATTTTTAAGAAAGACAAGTTTTTTTATTGCCAGCTTTGATCAAATAGGTGACAATATCGTTTAAATAAAAGAGGAATCCATCATCTGGTGCGGTGGCAGAATGCTTTTGGGAAAGGTTGGATGTAATTCGGATCGTTGAAAGCGAGGTGATAATTATCGGTCCGGGCCCCGGCCGGGGCGGTTGATTCAAGCACTTGTAAATGAAGGTAAACTGAACTGACAAGGAGATATCTAATGAAGCGTCTTATTATTGCTGTTGCTCTTATCGCTCTTCTGAGCGGTACCGCTCTTGCCGAGGGAATGACCTTCGGCGTAAAGGCAGGAGTGAACCTTGCCAATCTTACCGGGGATGACATCGATGACGTCAAGATGAAGCTCTGCTTCGGCGGCGGAGTATTCATGAACTACATGATGACAGAATCGATCAGCCTTCAGCCTGAACTTCTTTTCATGATGAAGGGCACGAAAGCCGATATAGATGACGATGCCGGTATCAAACTCAGTTATATCGATATCCCTATCCTCGCCAAATTCGCCGTGCCGATGGAAGGGGCTTTCGCTCCCTGTTTCTTCGCCGGTCCGTATATTGGTTTCAATATGAGCGCGAAGGAATATTATGAAGATGATGAAGAGGATCTTGATGACGTGAAGGCTATGGATTTCGGTCTTGTCTTTGGCGGCGGGTTCGAATACGCGATGGGTGAAGGGGCCATGACCTTCGACGTAAGGTATGCTCTCGGCCTTACCACCCTCGACGATTCCGATGCGGAAATGGACGTAAAGAATACAGGTATCATGTTCCTCGTCGGGTATGCTTTCTAGGGCATAAGACAAATTTATATTATCTGTAAGAACAAGGCGCGGGGCCGGAAGATGGTCCCGCGCCTTTTCTTTTGGTGGGCCGCCGGAGTTCGGGTCAAAAACGCCATCCTCCGATTCGAAGCCTTCTGCCGCCTTTTTTCTTGCCAGCGAAATATTCATTATGTGACAATAGCGGCCGGATAGTTGCTGCTCGTTATCAATTTCACATGGGAGGGTACCGCATGAAGCGTTTTCTTGTTCCTGTCGTTTTTATGCTGATTGCTGTGATGAGCCAGGCAGCCGCCGCGGAAGGGATCTCTTTCGGAGTCAAGGGCGGAATGGCGGTAGCGGGGATCACCGATGTCCCGAAGTTTCTCGACGAGGATATCAACTGGAAAGGGAAGGCGAGAACGGGGATGGCGGGGGGAGTCTATATGAAATACCCCGTCGCGGGGAGTTTTATTTTTCAACCGGAACTTCTTTTCGTCATGAAGGGATTCAAGGCGGAGTATGAAGAGGAAGAGGGAACTATCGACATGGAGGGAAAATTCAACTATATCGAGATCCCTCTTATCGCCAGGTTCTCCATTCCGCTCGAAGGAGCTTTCAGGCCGTGGTTCTGTTTTGGGCCGAGTATCGGATTCAACATGAGCGATAAAGTCGATATGAAGATCCATGGAACGGGGTATAGATTCAATATTAATGTCGATGCTGATAAGGCGATGAACAAGACCGATTTCTCCATTGTCCTCGGCGGCGGGTTCGAATATGACATCGGATCGACCGCCCTGACATTTGATATCAGGTACGAGCACGGGCTGACAAAGTTGATCGGGGGAGGAGACGTGACGTACGAGGTCGTCGAGTGGGAAGATGAGATGACCGAAGAGATCGATGAGCAGAAAGGCAAGAACAAGGCGTTCATCCTGATGGTCGGTATGGCTTTCTAGATAACAGGTGCTCATGATTTTACCATGACTTTTCAAGGCGCGGAGCCGGAAGCGGTTTCGCGCCTTTTCTTGTCTTTGAGTATCGTGGCCAGCGTGGTGCCGGTTTTTTCTTGTCTTCAGGGCTGGATGAGATGATAATCGTCCTGATTTTAACCGGCTGTGTCCGAATCTTGCATACGGCTTTTCTTTAAGCTTTCCGGTGATCTTGAGAAAGAAGCGTTTTGACAGGCAGCAATGACAAGATAAGAATCTGCGTGATGATGCCGAAATTTCATGTCGGCGGAGCCGAAGTGCAGGTGCTCGGTCTTCTTAAGAATATCGATCATGACCGGTTCTCCCTTTCCCTGTGCCTTTTCAACCGCGGCGATCCGGAGATGGAGAATGAGGCGGCGGAGTATGTCGATTCGATCTTCTACCTCGGTTTTCGGTGGCGCCATTTTCCCTTTTCGTTTTTAAGACTGGTAAAATATCTTCAGGACGGACGGTTCAGCGTCGTCCACGCCCATCTTGAATATGCCGGCCTTATAGGTCGCATGGCGGGGTGGTTCGCCGGGGTCCCGGTACGGATGACGACAGAGCATGGAAAGAACCTGTGGAAATCAAGACCGCTTCTGGCGATTGAAAGGCTCATGAACCGCGTCACCGACGCGAAGATATGCGTGAGCCGCGATATCATCGAGATCAGGCGGAGGAACGAGAAGACGCCGGAAAAGAAACTTATCTATATCCCGAACGCGGTGGATCCTGATCTGTTCAGGAATAATCATCCGCCAAGAGAGAAGCTTATGACCGAATTCGGATGGGATGACGGCGACCCGCTTATACTGTCGGTGGGAAGGGTCGTGGAGGCGAAAAACTATCCTCTTCTTGTCGATGCCATGGTCGAACTGGGCGGAAAGATCCCCCGTGCCAGGTGCCTGATAGTCGGCGACGGCGATCGCAGAAGCGAGGTCGAGGCGAAGATCGATTCCCTTGGAGCCGGAGATAATATAAAGATGGCGGGGACGCGAAGGGATATCGCCGATCTTCTGTCGGCCGCAGATATATTCGCCCTTTCTTCAGTCCGGGAAGGGTTGCCTGTATCGATCCTCGAAGCCATGGCAGCAGGGACGCCGGTGGTCTCCACCGATGTCGGAGGAGTAGGAGACGCTGTCACTGGTGAAGTGAACGGGCTTCTTGTGCCTTCCGGAGATATTAAAGCGTTGGCCGGGGCTTTCGAAAGGATATTATCCGATCGGCTGTTCGGGGAGAAACTCGCCGTCAACGGACTGGAGACGGTAGAAAAGCGTTTCAGTATAAGGAGGGCCGCCGACAGGCTCGGCGCGATATACACGGAGCTTGTTCAGTCAAGGAGTCGATCGGGACGAAAAAGATGAAGAATCCCTACGCGGTACCAGTAGTAATGTATCATACGATCGCGCCGGAGCGCCCGGGATGGCTCTGGTCCCACCTGGTCACGCCGGTCGATCTCTTTGAAGGACAGATGCGTCTGCTGAGGGAAAAGGGATGGAACACGATCTCCCTCACCCAGCTTCATTCGCACATGAAAGATAACGCTCCACTTCCCGACAGGCCGGTCGTCCTTACCTTCGACGACGGGTATCTCGATAACTGGGTGTATGCCTACCCGATCCTCAAAAAGTACGGACATCATGCCGTGATATGGATGAGTACCGATTTCATCGATCCCGCGGAGAAACCGAGGCCCAATCTCGATGATCTGGAAGAAGGGAGATCACGCCCGGAGGATCTGCCAGGGGAAGGGTTCCTCTCTCTTTCCGAGATGCTTATAATGGAGAAGACGGGCACGATCGAGATACAGAGCCACGCGAGGACTCACACATGGTATTTCAGCGGCAGCGATGTGGTGGATTACCACAGGCCGGCGGGAAACAGCGGGTATCAGCCGCTGCCCTGGCTTTCATGGAATCTGCGTCCCGAACTGAAATATCAGTACATGTCGAGGGATTTTGCAAGTGACGCGCCGTACGGCACGCCGATCTACGAATCTGAAAGATCGATAGTCGCAAGGCGTTATTTCCCCGACGAGAAAGTCGCTTCTCTTCTTACCGCTCATGTCAGGGAGAACGGGGGGCACCTCTATTTCGACAGAGCGCAGTGGAAGGAGGAACTCGATTCTATCGTCCGCGGCGAGCACTCTTCGGCGGGCCGGTTCGAGACGCGGGACGAATATGAGCAGAGGATCACCGAAGAGATAGCCGGTTCGCGAAAATTCCTGTCGAACAGACTGGGGAAGGAGGTGAGGTTTCTCTGCTGGCCGGGCGGAGGGTATAACGACACGGCGCTGAGGATCGCTTCGGAATCGGGATATCTGGCTACGACGACCGATTATCATAATCCCGCGATGAGAAATGTCTACGGCGAGGATGCCGGAAGGATCAACAGGATAGGCTGCGGATCGTGGATATCGCGAAGCGGCCTTGTGATCCGCAGGACAGACCCGGGATTTTTCATCTCGATTCTTGAAGGGTATGCGGGAAAAAAACTGTCGATTTGGAAATCGCGGTGTTATAAGATGAAATATCTCGTCAGGTGTTTTCTGAGCGGGAAAAAATAAAACAGAATGGAGCCGATAGATTATGGTCTTGCCACTTGCGCCCTCTCTGGTCAGAAATGTCATCCATCCCGTCTACAGAGGTCTTAAGGGAGACAGGCTTCTTGAAACGCTCGCCGAGCTCGAGAAGAATCAGTGGTTGTCTCCGGGGGAGATAGAGGATATCCAGTGGCAGAAGCTGGCGGTCTTTCTCAAAGCAGTGACGACCCATGTACCGTATTACAAGGATCTTTTCGAAGGCCTCGGCCTCAGCGCCGGGGATATTCAGAATCCGGTCGACTTTCTAAAGATACCTCTTCTCGATAAATATATTATCCGCCAGGAGGGGGAACGGATGGTGACGACAGACCCGATGGTGAAGGGGTACCGCTCGAGCACCGGTGGGTCTACCGGCGAACCCCTCTATTTCTCTATCGACAATTCAGCGGGGCCGGTCCGCAGGGCCAACACGCAGAGAAGCTACAGGATGGCAGGGATAGATATCGGCGACAAGCAGGCGTTCGTTTGGGGTTTTCCTTTCGATATCCCGCTTAAACAGAGGATGGCGAGCGCGATAAGGAACTATTTCAGCAATATCACCTACCTTTCATCTTTCAATCTTTCAGAAAAGGCGATGCGCGATTACGCGATGAAACTGAAGCGGAACAGACCCGATCTGCTGATAGGATATCCCTCGGCAGTCACTTTGTTTGCCGAATTCGTCAGGGACAGCGGGATCAAGGGTATAGAGCCCAGGGCGATAATATCGAGTGGCGAGAAGATGTATCCCGTTCAGAGGGAGACCCTCGAAGCAGTATTCAAGAGCAGGGTCTTCGACCGGTACGGAAGCAACGAATTCGCCAATGTCGCGCACGAGTGCGATCAGCATAAGGGACTGCACCTCTTTTCCGATCTGATGTACGTCGAGATACTGCGTGACAACGGAAGACCGGCAGGACCGGGGGAACTCGGAGAGATAGTCATAACCGATTTCCTTAACTGCTATATGCCTTTTGTGCGTTACAGGACCGGTGATATGGCTATAGCGACCGACAGGATATGCTCCTGTGGAAGAGGCCTGCCGCTGATTGAAAGGATAGAGGGAAGGACGTTCGACAATGTGATGACTCCTGACGGCAGGTCGATCGGCGGGTACTTCTGGACGTACCTGTCGAGGGTGGTGCCGGGGATCAAGCAGTTTCAGGTGGAACAGAAGCAGAGGAACGCGATCACTTTCCGATTCGTGCCCGGCCCGGACTGGAAGGATGAATACCTTCGCAGGGTCGAACAGGAGATCATCGAAAATATGGGTGAATCGGTCAGGCTTGATTTTGACAGGGTGGAAAATATCCCTCTTTCACCGGCGGGAAAATTCAGGTTTATAATCTCCAAGGTCGAGGAACGTATGGTGGTAAAGTCGAAGATCCACAAGGCGAATGTGACTGGAGTCGACCCGGAGAAGATCGATTGCGTGATAGTAGATGAGGAGATCCTCGAGTTGAGCAATATCGCGCCCTGCGAAAGGGTCCTGATCGTCGATAACACCAACGGAGCGAGGGTTGAAGCGTTCGTGATGAAAGGGAAGAGGGGAAGCGGCGAATTGATCGCCTGTGGAGCTGTCGCCAGACAGATACATGACAAGGATGAGATCATCCTTATGGCTTTCACATGGTCGGAAGAGACTCACGGACAGTTTTCAAATATTCTTGTCGACAAGGACAACCGGTTCGTTAAATATCTTACGGAAAAAGCGGGAGATATAGCCTGAAAAACCGGTCAGAGGACGGAAGCGTCTGGATTTTTCGCGCTCTTTATGATAGAATAGTCCGGCATCGTCTGGAAATATGCGGTGTCGTTAAAAGAAGGCAAATGGCAGCGGAAGGCATCAGAATATGAAAAGGCTTCTTTTGAAATCGATGATCCTGAAAGCGAGGATCACTCAGGCTGATCTCAGATATGTCGGGTCGATTACGATAGACGAGGACCTGATCGACCAGGCCAATCTCAGCGAGCATGAGAACGTGCATGTCATCGACCGCACGAACGGTAAAAGGCTTGAGACGTACGTAATAAAAGGCGAGAGGGGGAGCGGTATCATCTGCATGAACGGCGCCGCGGCTCATCTCATCAACAAGGGTGATGAAGTGGATATCATGGCTTTCTCCTGGTCGTCTGGAGAAGCTCATCCGATATTCATCGAAGTCGACCGGGAGAACCGTTTCGTAGCAAGCAGAAGCGCGGAAGATCTCCTCTGAACCGGCTTTTAGTATCAACGTCGATCAGGCAGGACGATCGCAGCCGGTCACCGGTTGATCGTGGGACCTATCGTCAGGATCAATATCCTTCCCTAATATCCGTCTTCATGCTCTTCATCCAGCTCGTCTTCCAGCATGACCGCGATCGCTCCGTACTTCATCGTTCTTTTTTCAGTTATGTCCGAAGCCCTGCTGAAATGCTTTTTTTCGTCTTCATTTGAATGGGAATTCTTTGTTTTGCGGGTGTTAGATCTGCGTTTCAAGACCGAACCGCTCCTTTCAATCACACCATTTGCTCAAAATGACCCCTTCCATGAATGCTGCTGCAAGAAATATGACAAATCTCTCAGATAAAGTTGATGATGAGGCAGGTTGGTATCTTCATTTCCAGATCAGCCTTATAGTTGTGGTAATTACTTCCGCGATGCGGATATTTCATGTAAAGGTGGCGTCTCAGCTGCCGAAATATAGTAAGCCGATACAATCGATCGAATTACGTGATTCCCGGAAGAGAGGTGACCGAAACGTTCCGTCCGGGTCGAAATAGCTATAGTCATACGGTGGGGAATTAAGGATTCGCAAAATGAATCGAAATGACATGGAACGGTGGCGAAGGGTGAAGTCTCTTGATGGTCTGAGTGATCCTGCCATACATGAACTGATCGACGAAGACCACGTCAGGCTCGCGGAAAGATTTCTCTGTTCTCAGAGCGTCGAATCTCTTATGAACATCGCGGCCGATATCGCTCATGACTTTAACAATATTATCTACGGGATCACCGGGTATGTGACTATGGCGATGGCCGAGATGGACAGGACGAAGCAGTCATATTCAGATCTTGAGGAGGTGATCAAAGTCACCGAACAGGCGGGCAGTTATTTCGAAAAACTTCAGAAGCTCGGCAGAAAGCTCTACCCTGTCTTCGTGAAAGAAGAGATCGGGATAGTCATGGAAAGCCTGGAAAGGTTTCTATCGATCTCCTTTCCGTCAGATATGGAAATCGAATTCCATCACTGCCAGGTACCGGTTCAAATCATGATCGACAGGGGGCAGATCGAAAGAGCGATCCTCAATATATGCCTTAATTCAAGGGACGCCATGCGCGAAACTGGCAGGCTTGTGGTAAAGACCGATCTGATCGTTTTCTCCACGTCGACTGGTGAATACTACGATATTGTCCCCGGAGAGTATTTCAGGATCATTGTCGAAGACGACGGTGAAGGCATGGATCGCGATAAGCTTTCCAGTTTACATGAACCGTTCTTTACATCGAGTCCGGGAGAGTGGCATACAGGCCTCAGATTATCGATAACGAGCAGGATCATCCAGGACCACAAGGGAAATATCAGGGTCAAAAGCAACAGTGGTAAAGGTGTTGTCGTAGAGATCCTTCTTCCGGTGATCGATGTTGAATCGACATAATCATAATCCGCGGCGCCGATCCGGACCGATCGTCAGTCTTTTTCGCTCTCTTTCACCCCGGGCTCCAGGCCGTACCTGTCGAACAGAAACAGCGGAGGCATAGGTCCATCGATCGGTTTGAGATCCCTGACATACCAGTCGTACCATTCAAGGTGCCTGTAAAGGACATCTATCCTGCCAGGCTGTTTCCTGTTCCCATGTCCCTCTCCGGGATACTGCACCATCCTTACGGCAGGATGGCCGTTCATCTTCAATCTTCTGTAGAATTCGATGCCCTGTGACGGATGGACCCTTGTGTCGGAAGCGCCTCCAAGGATCAGTACGGCTGTCCTGCTTTGTTTGGCGTAATATATGGGGCTTCTTTTAAGGCTGAACTCCCATTGGTCGTCATCTTCGTCGAGTTTCTTTCCTGAATGGACATACAATTCTTCCCAGGGGATGTCGGTCGTCCCCCGTTTGCTTATAATGTCGCTTATTCCGACGAACATGCAGACAGCCCTGACGTATCTGGTGTAATACGAAGCGAACCATGCCGAAGCGTATCCTCCATATGATCCGCCTCCCATACCGACCCTTTCCCGATCGGCGAGCCCTTCTGAGACAAGGAAGTCTATGCCGTCGGCGATATCGTCAAATTCCTTTCCAGCCGCGTCCATATATCCCCGGGCGGCAAAGTCTACTCCGTATCCCGTGCTCGCGCGGTAATTCGGATAGAAAACGAGATATCCTTTTCCAGCCAGCACCTGGGCCGGGTTGAAATAAGATCCGATCCAGGAGTTCGAGTAATGAGCTTCAGGGCCTCCGTGGACTCCCACGATAAGGGGATATTTTTCTCCCTCTGTCCAGGTTGCCGGGTAGACAAGAATGCCTTCGATCTCAAGCCCGTCGCGGGCGCTGTACCTGATCACTTCCTGCCTGCCGAGCCGCCTTTCGCTAATCCAGGGATTGAGGGTAGTCATCCTCGCAGGCGTTTTCGCCCCCTTTTTCCAGTAGAAGAGATCGCGGGGGATCGATGGGGAACTCGCCGTAAAGGCGAAACCGGCGAGATCAGGGGTGAAAGTCGGGAAATCAAAGACAAGCCCTGTCTCACGTCCGTCGAGAATGATCTTCCTCTTTCCCCCGGAGGCGCTGCACGTACTGATCGTATTCCAGGCTCCTTCGGCTGCAAGGGAGATGACGGTCTTGTTGTCTTTCCACGCGATATTCTTGACATGTCCATGGAAATCGTCTCCGCCGATATTGACGATCCTTCCGGTTGTAAGGTCAAGGACATACCCCTGGCTGACCGAGTGATCCTTCCTGTCCAGCGACGCCGTGTAGGCGAGCTTCGATCCATCCGGACTCAGGGCGTAATTGCCAAGCTTGCCTTCGTTCCTCGATACGCTTTCGATCTGTCCCGTTTCAATCTCCAATATATTGATCTTCTGGAACATGTAGATGTGATCGATCAGGTTTTCAGGGGTTATTGAGGCGGCGATCTTCTTTCCATCAGGACTGAATTCAAACCCTGCGACATTCACCCCTTCCGTCAACCGCTTCTCCTCATACCCTGTCTCCTCGTAAATTCCAGTGATATAAATGCTGAAATTTCTCAGGTCCTCCTCGTAGTAGATGAAATCATATCCCTTTTTATCGTATTTCACGGTTTCTTCACAGGCCGGATCGATAGCCCTGTAGGCGATCCTCTCTCCGCCGGGATGCCAGCGGAATCCGGAGACGCCAGTGCCGCAATCTGTTATCTGGACCGCCTCGCCGCCGTCCACGGGGATCATCCATATCTGTTTCTTTCCACTTTTTTGTCCCGGTCTCAGAAAGGCGATCTTTGATCCGTCAGGGCTGAAACGGGGAGATTCGATATTCACCTTGCCAGTTATAAAGGGATGGATCTCTCCCGTCTTTATCGAGGCGAGATACAATTCCCTGTAGGCGCCGCCAGGCTCGTCGGAAGCTTCTCTTGGGACCGACACGGTGTAGACGATTGATTCCCCGCAGGGAGATATTCTCGCGTCTCCTGCTGTCCTTATGCCAAGGAGATCCAGCGGCGAAACGAAATGGGCCTCTTCCGACCCGAGCGCCGGGGGCGCCGCTGAGACAAGTACAAGCAACGCGAATATTATTATAGTATTTCCTGATTTCTCAAATCTGAACATATCGATCGCTCCTTTCAGCGAAAAATTGGATCAAACGACCTGGCCGCCGCGAGCAGTATACGGTACCGGGGCGCAGTCCTCAAGAGAGTATAATATTGTTGTGACAGATCATGCGGCAACTGATCTCTTCCCGCCGTGTCGAGCTATTGATTTTTTAATCTGGAGTAAAGAGTTTCAAGATGATAAGCTCGTGCCGGTCTGCGATCTTTCCCCACGCCAGGCAGGGCTTTGCCGGCGAGCCTCGCGGGGAATCAAGATAGATACCATGCCGAACTGAAGAAAGGATGTAAGATGGCTGATATCCCGACAAAACTCCCACAGGAAGCGTACAGAGAGTTGAAAGAAGGCGAGGTCTATCATCCGATCGTTCCGGCATCTTCCACTTCATTCGAGGTCACTCTCCGCGCTATCCTTACAGGTATAATAATGGCCGTCATATTTTCGGTGGCATCGGCCTACCTGGCCCTGAAGACGGGACAGGGGATGGAAGCAGCGATTCCGATCGCCATCCTCGCGATCGGCCTGGCGAATATCTTCGCCAGAAAAAGCACGATCCTCGAGAATGTGATCATACAGTCTGTCGGAGCGGCGTCAAGCGCCGTCGTCGCTGGAGCTGTTTTTACTATACCGGCCCTTTATATGCTCGATATAGAAGTCTCTTTCTGGCATATCTTTCTTACTGCGTTTCTCGGGGGCAGTCTCGGCGTACTTTTCCTGATTCCTCTGCGCGACTATCTTATGGTCCGTGAGCATGGAAGGCTTCCCTTTCCTGAAGCTATGGCGACGACAGAGATACTGGTGGCGGGCGAGAGTGCCGGCCATCAGGCGAAGACTCTTATCTGGAGCGCTGTCGTGGCGTTCATATTCGATCTGTCGATCCTTACATTCGGTCTCTGGAAAGAGATCATAACTTTTCACGCGGTTTGGGTCGGCAGGTGGCTCGAGGAACGTTTTTCGATGGCCGTCCGGATTGACAGCCTTTCGGCGATCGTGGGCCTTGGCTACATCGTCGGCATAAAGTACGCGTCGATCATCGCCGCGGGAAGTTTTCTCTCTTTCCTTGTTCTTATTCCCCTTGTCCATTACATCGGGGCGCATCTGACCGGTATCATCCCTCCAGGGACGATACCGATATCGGAGATGTCGGTCGACGATATTTTCGGCAATTACGTGAGGCTTATAGGGATCGGGGGTATCGCCGGGGCGGGGATAATGGGGATCGTAAAGAGCGTACCTTCGATAGGAAAATCATTCATGCTCGGTATCAAGGGGATTGCCGATGCCAAACACGCCGAGGCTGATGATTTACGGACCGAGCGTAATCTCAAGTTGCGGGATGTATTCATCGGTATAGCGGCGATCGGACTTTGTCTCTGGCTTTTTTTCAGGGGAGGGTTCGCCGGTTCGATGGTAAGCACTGTCGGTGTCCTTCTCGCTCTCGGGATATCATTTCTTTTTACGATGGTATCGGCGCGGGCGATCGGGTTGATAGGAACGAATCCTGTTTCGGGGATGACTCTTGCCACGTTGATCATAACGAGCGTGATCCTGACCAAAGTAGGGCTTTCCGGCAAGCCGGGGATGTTCGTTGCCCTGATCGTCGGGGGGGTCGTCTGCACTTCTCTTGCCGTAGCGGGGGCTTTTGCCACCGATCTAAAGATAGGATACTGGATCGGCGCCACTCCGAGGAATCAGCAGCTTTACAAATTTACCGGGATATTGGTCTCGGCCGTCTTCTGCGCCCTGGCGATGATGCTCTTCAATAGGATATACGTACTCGGTTCGCCCAATATGCCGGCGCCCCAGGCGACGGCGATGAAAGAGATCATTTTCGGTCTGATGGGGCCCGAGGCTGGAGTGCAGTGGATACTTTTTTCGTTCGGTATGATCATATCGGTCATCCTCGCGATGGCCGGAGTGCCCGCTCTGGCTTTCGCGCTCGGCATGTATCTTCCGATCGAACTCAATACAGCAGTGCTACTCGGAGGGTTCATCGCCTGGCTCGTCGGGCGCGGCGGCAGTGACGTCAAAGTGGTCAAAATGAGAAAAGAGAAGGGAATACTGGTGGCGTCGGGGCTGATCGCCGGAGGATCGATCGCTGGCGTTATCTCCGCCGTCATCGCCGGACTTAGTTGGGATTCTTTTCTTTTGCTGGAGTATTCCGACACGTTGTCGGAACTTGCCGGTATCGTGATGCTGGTCCTTCTGTCAGTCTTCATCTTCAATTATTCGAGAAGAGTCGAAGATTGACGCGATGTCCGGCTGGAATGACCGTCTATCGGCGATCCAGCCAGGAGTCGTGAGAGGTATCCGCGGGAGAGTAGCTATGGACAGAGACAGCGAAAACAGGACATACATTCATACGACCGACACTCTCTGGTCCGAGAGCGGTTTGAAATATCAGCGCGAAAAATACCGGCCGAAGATAGAATTTATCAGGGATTATTTCGGAGAGAGGTTCAAGGATCTCCGGCTTCTCGATGTGGGAGTGGGTTATGGAGTCTTCCTTCATCTCATGGAGAAGGAGTACGATCTTGCCGACCTGTCTGGGATGGATCCTTTTCCACGATCGATAGAGATCGCGGGGAAGTATACTTCCGCGACGATATACAATGGAGATATCAGGGATAAGCGCTGGCCCGTGGGAGAGAGGCCTTTTGACGTCATAACATCTTTCGATGTCGTCGAGCATCTCGAAGATCCATCGGTCTTTTTCAGGAAGGTCCGTGAATACCTCTCCGATGGCGGCCTCGTCGTTGTCACTACTCCCAACAAAGGCTTTCCGTACATCATGAGGTCGATACCCGGTTTCGGTATCAGGGATGCCAACCCGACGCATATAAACGTCAAGCCGCCCCGATACTGGAAGCGGCTGGCAAGGGATAACGGATTGAGGATCGTGAAGGCCTGGAAAGGCGAACATCTGACGCACACGAGGATATTCCCCAGGCTGTTCAGGAATCTTTGCCGGGCCGCCGGGCTTGATCACAGAAATATACCGCTCGTTAATTCGTTCGAACAGTCATTCTGCTTGATCCTCGCGGCAGACTGATCACCATCTGCAGGTCATGATCCTGAGGGGAAGGGTCAAAAGACCCCAGACCAGGCTGAAGAGGCCTCCTATGACCGCCGCGGCGATCCTGAACGGAAGCGCGATCAGCCAGACCAGGGGCAACAGGAATAGGATCAGCAGCGCTATCGGCCAGCAGATGACAAAAAGTATACACCACAGAAGAAAACCGACCATCTTCTCACCTTTCTTTTTCTGTTCCTTTCTATAATACGGAACGGGGGTGGAATGGTTTCACGAGTCATCGGCCGGATCGTCTATATATCTTCCTGATTTTTTCCCAGCATGTCCATCAGATCGAGTTGTCCGGAGGAAAGGCCGTTTCCTGACCCTGAGACTTCACCGATGAAGGTGATCCTGGCAGCCATCTCGACCAGTTCGATTCGGCTGTACGCTTCAGGCAGCGATCTTCCCAACGCGATTATCCCGTGATTCTTCATAAGTATCACGTTGGAGCGTTCTGCCGCGCCGGAAACTGAAAGCGCAAGCTCTTCGCTTCCCGACTGGGCGAAAGGTATTGTCCCGACGCAGCCGAGGATGATTCTCGTCTCATCTGTCAGATCGAAATCGATCTCTCTTCCCGTAGACATGAAGGCGGTCGCGAAAAGAGGATGGGCGTGGATTATGACGGAGATGTCTGGACGTCTTTCATAGATCCCGAAATGCAATCCCGTCTCGATACTTGGTTGAGGTTGAGAGCCTTGCCGGGTCTCTTTCCGGGATATCTCTATTATATCGGATGGCCCAAGCCTGTTTTTGCCTGGACCTGAAGGAGTGATGAATATCAGCCCTTCATCACCGCGGATGCTGATATTTCCCCCGGAAGAGGTGGTAAGCTCCTTGTCGCAGAGAAGCCTCATATAGAAAGCGATCTCTTCTCTTGTCTTCAGTTTATCCATCGAATCACGCGTCCCCGGCGGGTATCCGGCCTTTTTACATCGGCTTTGTCAGTTCGGGCACACTTTGCCTTTTTTCACCATGACAGACATATAGAATATTATAACAGTACCCATCAAACCAAGAAGAATAAAAGGCGCATGGATCCCGTAGAGATCGGAGATACGTCCCGACAGATAAGAGAATACCGAACTTCCTATGATCGCTATGTTCGCGTTCAGGGCAAAGCCGAGGGTACGGTTCCTTTCGCCTACTGTCGTGGAGATGAAAGATATCGTCGCGGGGTATGTGGAAAACAGAGCAAACCCAAGAAAGGTGAAGCCTGTTATCACCAGGGGAAGAGCCATCCCAAAGGCGATGACAAGAGAAGTGACGGCGATGATCGATATCGCGATGATCACTGTCTTGCAGCGGCCGAGCCAGGCGATCACTTTCCCGTAGAGGAGAGCCGCGATCGTGCCGGCGGCCATCCAGCAGCCAAGGATCATTCCGGTTTTGGACATCGGAAGGGAGAGCCTGTGATTCAGAAGGCTTGGCGCGTAGTGCACCATTATTCCCCAGGCGAGGCCTCCAAGCAGGGTCAAAGGTATAAAGATACTGATCTCTCTGAAAGCTGTCGGCCATGATACGGGATTTTTTTCAGTTACTTTCTGGTACGCGACGTCGCCCGAGCTGACAGTCCCCCTGGATATGAGAAGCCCGGCGGGCACGGCGAGGAGATTAGCGATCCCCCAGATATAAAGCGGCATCCGCCACCCGAAACTCTCCGCGAGAAATCCGGTCGATGTAAAGGCGAGGAGAACGCCGATATTTCCGAAAGCGCTCTGGATCCCCATCGCCTTGTCGAGACCAACGCCCTTGAATGAGTGGGATACCCATGATATTCCGACCGGGTGATAAATACTCGTGCCGAGCCGCATTCCAAGATAGAAGAGGACAAGCATGGGGAAGTTGGTGGCGCGGGTCATCAGTATCAGGGAGAGCCCGACGATAAGAGCGTCGAGAGCGAGAAAATATCTCGAATGCCTGGGCTTCACGTAGTGTCCGATCACCGCCTGCGCCACGATGGCTACCGCCATCACGGAAAGGGGGAATTTCCCGATCGAGGTATAATTGGTCAGCAATTCTCCCTTTTTGATAAGGATCGGAAATATCGCCAGCAGTGCTACTGACGATCCATCGTTGAACGCGTGGTGCATGGCCACAGCGGCAAGAAGTCTTTTTTTACTTTTTTCAAATGCCATATTCATCCCGACCTTTTCAGGCCTCTCATAAACGTTCAACACGGCGCCCACCGGGTCTGTTTTGACAGTGGAATATATCGGCGGATGTCGAAAAAGACAAAGCAAATTCTTTATCGCGGGAAAGAATTACCCGGCCCGGCCGGTAATCTTCGATGATTGACTCTTCCGCCTCCATGGAATAAAATCTTTCCGGCACTTTGATCATTGTTGTCGCAAGAAGGTGATAACAGGAGGGGGATTCTTATTATGCTGGATCTTTCTGTATCTGAAAGGGACGCGGGATCTCGATTTTCGATTATGGAAGACCTCGCCTCATATTCAAAAAAAGGCCGGACAGTCCTTTTTATTGCCGTTCTTCTTGTTTTTCAACAAGTCCGCGTTTTAGGGGCCGATCCGGTCAGAGTCCCGGTCGATTCGGTCGGTTACGCCACGACGTCCGGACAGATGGATGAAGTCGTCAGGTTGTCGATGGAGCGTATCGATGAAGGTGGCGGAGCGATCGATCTTCCACGGGGGAAGATGTTGGGAGGCATACTGCCTCATGATGATTATATATACGCGGGACCTGCCTGTCTGAAACTGACCAGGGAGATCGATGCCCCCCTTGCCGTCATCGTGGGAGTCTCACACAGGGCAAGGCGTCTTGGGATCAGGGGGAAGATAGTCTTTGAAAGCTATCGCGCATGGAAGGGGCCGTACGGGGAAATACCGGTCTCTTCGATAAGAGAGAGTCTTATTGAGTCTCTTCCCGGCGAGATAGTCATGGTAAATGACGATCTGCACCGTGATGAGCATTCGATCGAAGGGATCCTTCCTTTCCTTCAGTATTCCTGTCGACGCGGCAGCGGGGATGAAAAAGAAATAAAGGGACGTAAACTCGAGATCCTGCCTCTGCTTGTTACTTTTTTTGAAGAAGAAAATTTTGACGCCGCGGCAGAAGAGTTTTCCGCAGCCCTTGGCAGGGAATTTGAGAAGAAGGGAATGAAGATAGGGCGCGATTATATAATTCTTATTTCCAGTGACTGCGTTCATTATGGTGACGAGGAATGGGGTGGCAGGAATCACGCGCCATTCGGTACCGGAAAGGACGGGTATGAAAAAGCGGTGGCTCGTGATATCGATATCGTTAAAACGACTCTTGCCGGAAAGCTCACCCCGGAGAAGATAAAGATATTCAGGGAAAGGATAGACAGTTTCGAATTCGAGTGGCCGTACAAGATACCATGGTGCGGAGTATATTCGATCCCATTCGGCCTCTCCCTTATTTCGCGGCTGAGCGCGATGGAAGGAAGAGACGCTCCCGTCGGCGTCATGCTTGACTACAGTACAAGCCTCGATCCCGGCCCCCTGCTCTTCGAAGGCGAGGGGACAGGGGCTACAAACATCGCCAACCTTAACCATTGGGTCGGTTATACCTCGGTCGGCTACTGGTGATTTTCCGGACCCGCAACGATATTGATCCTCAGTCGAGAAGGATCTCGACCAGGTCGCCGACACCGGTGTCGGTCTCGGCGAGTCTTCCATTGGGAAGCTCGATCGCGCTTATGGCCTTCGGACCGGATCCGGCGAAGGAATCAGGTGGAAATTCTTTCAGTATTCTGGTGACTCTCCCCTTGCTGTCAAGAAAGGCGATATCGATCGGAGTTTTCATTCCGGCAGTGTATATCCCGTTGCAAGGGGATATCCACAGGACGCAATTGTCAGGAATACCGTGGCGATTAAGCATATAAAGAGTCTTTCTGAACTGGCTGTTCAGCGTCAGTATCGTCTCGGCTATCAATCTGTCTTTGGACCTGTTCCTTACAGACATCTTTTCCAGGCTTTCAGATGAAGATTCCGGAGATCAGAATCGCGAGAGTAGCCATGGCGAGCTTTGTACCCCAGGAGAATATCTTCTGGCGCGTTTCCACAGTCTCATTGTTTTTTATTCCTATCCCTGGAGTCCCGTCGGAAGTTTCCCTTTCCGCGGAAAGTATCCAGTGGAGTTCCTTCACCAGGATATCAGCTCGTTTCTTTCCCGTTGAAATAACTTCCTCCGCCGAAATATGCTTCCTGAGCAGGCGTTCCATGGTTGCCGTCGATTCGCATCGAGCCATCTTTTGAATTGTGCTCATCGCGAAGATTATAATGATAATGAAAAACGATCCGATCGGTCCCACGACAGATCCGATCGCTGCCGCGGCAAGATACTCGTCGGGGGATATCTGTTTTACCAGATGGCACGCCAGGACACCGATCGAAACGGTGAACAACCCCGAAACGGAAAAAATAAGTCCCCCGATGCCGTCTTTTGTCAGGTAAATGGTAAAAACGGTGATGATCATCGACAGCAGGAATATCCTCGATGGTGTTCTTACTGAAGATCTGGAGAGAAGGGAGTAAAAAAGCAGTATTATCGCGGCAGTTTTCAGAATGATCATTTGCATATCCGCTCTCCCGTCTTCACCGCGTTAAAAACCGTCCTGTCGACCAATCTTCAGAACAAGATATATTCCAATAATTGTGTAAAGGCGTGTTGACACTGTATCTTCGTCTATTCGGCTCCGATCATGGTGTCAGCGCTTTTATCCACAGGCAGTTAGCCGATTGAGTATTATGGCTGAGAGAGATATATTTTCTTTTTCTTTTAAATTTAAGCGCAAGCGGATGGGGAAAAATTCCCAGATAATATAGATTTGGAAAGAATTTTATTGGGGAAGTTATCTTTCGCCGGGTGCAGAGGAGAGAGGAGTTTCCAGTATTCCTCTTTTATTTCCCGTAATGGAGGGGTTTCTATCGGCATTCGCCGTCAGATCGACCGGCTGTTTTAGGGCTGAGTCGATCTGGCGTAGGAATAGTTATAGATCGTCAGGCTCCTGTAAAGTATGAATGAAAGAGCCCCTCCGACTGCCGCCGGAATCATATATCCGTTTCCAAAGACTGCTGCCGTGATCACCGTCGCGGCGAGAGGGACATTCAGGGCCGATCCGAGGACCGAGGCTACACCGCAGGCCATGAAGATGAAGTACTCCGGGCCTCCAGGACTACAGCCGAGGAGAGAGGCGAAGAGAGCGCCGCTTGCCATTCCGGTAATGATCATCGGCCCGGTGAACCCTCCGCTCATTCCGCTTCCTATAGTGATCGACGTGGCTGCTATTTTTACGAGGATCACCGTCGACAGTAGTATGATGAGGTTATATTCCGAAGAGATGATGCTCGACAGCATACGCACATCTCCACTGCCGAGAGCATTATAGAGGGCAGTTGATATATTGAGGCTCCATTCTCCGCCGGAAATCCAGAGGAGGCTCAGAAGCGCTCCTGCAGGTATCGTCCGGGAGGGTTGGCGCCATTTTATCTGCTGAAAAAGCCAGGAACTCCATTTGAATGTAAAGATGAACAGCAGGCCGACGGCGCCGCAAAAAGCTGCGGCGACCGGAAGAAGAGCGTACGTTATGTTCGAACTGAGCGCGTCCGGCGCGTTCAGCGCGAATATCGGTCCTTCGCCGAGAAGAAATCGTGAAGTGAAAAAAGACGCGTAGCCGGTCATTATCGAAGGAAAAAGATCGCGATACCGCACCGTATCGCGGTTAAGGATCTCGACGGCGAAGATTCCTCCTCCGAAGGGAGAGTGAAAGATCGCGCTGACGATACCGCCTACTCCACAGATGGTCGCTATCCTCAATTCATCACGTTCCCCGATTCCCAGGAGGCGAAAGATACCTTTGATAAGATATCCCCCGATCCCCGATCCGATCCTTGCGAGAGGCCCGACGATCCCCCCGCTTCCGTAAAAACCGAGAGTGAACAGCGTCGCCGGTATTTTCAGGAGCGTTCCGGCAAGACTGATTCTTCCGTGGTTTCTGTTGACGGCGACGAGATATGACGGTATCCCTTCTCCTCCGGCGCCGGGGATAAACCTGAGTATCAGACCTCCGACAAGAGTAGCCCCAACGAAAGGGGCGATCCATGGAGCGGCAGGTATCAGCCGTGGAGAAAAGTCTATTATCACCCTGAGTAGTATCATGAATCCCCAGACAGTGACTGCTGTGGCAGGTCCTACCATGACTGAGATCAGCATCCATTTTCCGGGAAGGCTGAAAAGTTCTCTCCTTTTATTCGCCGCCATCGTCAAACCTGTCCGAGCATTGATAAAAATCTTTCTTCAAGCACTCTCATGTTGGGAGCCCACAACCCCTTCTTTTTTATAATCGATATATTTTTCTTTCTGAAAATATCGATCCGATCAGAGTCTCTTGTGCTTTCAACCACCGCTTCAGCAAGAGCCTCCGGCGAATCGACGGGAACGAGAAAACCGTTTTTTCCGTTTTCGATCCATTCCCTGTTCGCGACTATGTCTGTTACTACAGGTATCGCGCCGCATGCCATCGCTTCAAGCAGCGATACCGACGTTGAATCGGAAAGAGAGGTCGAGACATATATATTCGCATTTCTCAGCTCACCGGCGATCTCCTCCGGAGAAAGCCGTCCCCGGAAGATAAATCGTTCATTCAACCCCATGCGGGAGACTTTTTCTTCCAGGTTATTTCTCAGCGGTCCTTCGCCGCATATCGTAAAGAGAGCGTCAGTTTTTTTGAGGATCATCGGAGCCGAATCGACCAGAAGGTCGATATTATATACAGAGTAAAGGTTGCGTGTCGTGATGATATTCACTCGGCCCGCTTCCCTGGTCATCGCAGTACCGCTCGGAGCGGGAGGGAAGAATATATCTTCTTCGATTCCGAAAAAGATCTTTAATATTTTTTCCGATGAGACCCCCGCTTCGATCG
Organism: Candidatus Krumholzibacteriota bacterium; assembly: GCA_016932415.1. NCBI lineage: Bacteria > Candidatus Krumholzibacteriota > Candidatus Krumholzibacteriota bacterium. The sequence goes on along the minus strand of JAFGCX010000007.1, from coordinate 65,397 downwards.
CCGCGGCGGAAAGATTTTCGGCGTCGGTAGTGACGAGAGCAGCACCGCGAAGGGCTCGCCGGATCTGGTATCTGTGGACAGGGCTCGATGGGTAATCTATGAGAAGATCCGAGCCAAGGGTTGATACGACAAGAGGGGCATCGCTGCTGATACTGGCGAGAAATCCGTATCCACCGGCGTAAAGAGCATTGACCAGGTCGGGTTTGAAATTTTTAAGTATCCTCCTTACCGTGGGAAATGCGGAAAGATAACCGGCCAGCTTCGTGGGAAGATATTTCGGAAGACGCAGGGACGGGAAAAGGCAGCCGGAAATATCCTCGAAGGACAAAAGAAGTACTTCGTGGCCTCTCTCGTGAAAATATCCTGCCCATCTCCTTATGTGGTTAAGCGATCCATCTCCGAGAAAGACTATCCGCATGCTTTATTCCTCTCAGGGCTCCCACCATGATTCTGCCGATGGATAGTCTAAACAGATAGAGCAGATTTGTATACCGTTTTTCAGGTGTTTGGCACTGGTCAGATTGTCAGGATTCCCCATCCCCCGTGATCGGAGTGGGAAGTTCGATCTGGTAAAGGTCCCTCGATTTTTCAAGAAGATCGAGTGTCTCCGAGATGACAGTCTCGATCAATTCCTCATCGATGGCGAATTTTTCGATAAGCCCGCGGGGAAGTCCTTCAATGCTCATGGTGTCGTCCTGACCTATGATCAGGCGCATCGAGATAGTGTCAGCCAGATGGATCATTTGGGCCACCTGGCAGTCCCTCCTGCACTTCTCCGGTTCATGGTGCCATCGGGCGATCGAGATTATTTCATCCGGTATATTCCATCTGGCAAGGAGAAGAGCTCCCACTTCGGCGTGGTCTATACCGAGGATCTTTTTTTCAGCTTCGAACAGAGTGTACCCTTTTCGCCTTACGAGAAAATTTATCGGAGCAGAATCGATCTCCAGGAAAGACCCGAGGACTATTTTCCCGATATCATGAAGGATCGCGGCGGTGAAGGAATATGGGGGGACGCGCAGTTTGAGTTTTTTCGCCAGCCTCTCCGTGCAGAGCGCCACCGAGACCGAGTGGAGCCACAGATCTCCCGCTTCCAGGTCATATCCTTCGACCTTCTGTTTTGCTGATGGCGAGACTACCGAGGCGACTGTCATCCTGTAGATATTATTCGCTCCAAGACGCGTGACCGCGTCTTTCATGTTGTTTATGAATCCAGGCGCGCCAAACATCGCCGAATTCGCCATTCTGAGCAGATTCGATGTCAGCCCCTGGTTGTATTCTATCGCTTCAAGAAGGTCATCGATCTCGAACTCGGGGTCCTGCAATATTTTCATTACGTTGATCGCGGTTCCGGGAATAGCCCTGACGAGTGGTAGTTTTGAGATTATCGCTTCGCGCCTGTTCATCTCTGCCCCTCAGTCTCAATTTCCAATCTCGATTAGCGACATCGTTCCTTCACCGTAATCCGCTATCCTGATTGCCAGGTCGACGCGGTTGGCTGCACCGGCTACCTTCATCATGATATCTTCAGTTACCGGTTCCGGATGGATGAAAAGCTCGTCGAGTTTGAGGAACGGACCTTCCGCCTTATTGAAGAGCGATGCCGATACATTCATCACTTCCTGGAAGTTCTCTCTTATATTGTCCGGTATCTCCGCGGATTTCACCGTCGCCATCGCTGTTTCAGGAGGGACTACGGCAAGAGCCGATCCTACATATACGATGGTTTCAAGAGAAGATAGCCATATCGCTTTCGCCGTACCGTCTTCGAGGGTGAATAAGGCAGCGGCGAGAGGCGTTTCAGGGTCTATGACCACAGCCGATCCAGGCCCGGTTGAGACTTTGGCATCGAGAAGCGATTCGAAAAGATCGCATATCGCCGTAGATGAGGGGACGATCGATCCATCTTCCTCGGATTCTCTCTCGATTTCTGTTTCCCCTGTCGAAGAGTCAGGCCGCCTGATCTCATTATCCTCTTCACCGCTGATTCCGGCAGCCTTTCTCCCCGACGGGTGATCGCCTGCCGAATCAGGCCTGAATATGGCGAAGAGCTGTATGCCCAGCCCTGTCGCGTCTTCGTGGCTGACACCGTCGTTCACCCATTCGACGATCCCGTCAGCTGTCAGCACGCCCTTGTCGGACAGATCAAGTTCGAGTTCTACCGGAGAGCCGGCGGGGATGCTTTCCGCGACTCCGATAAATATTCTGGCGGTGAGTTCCTTTTGCGTGAGTTTTCGAATCTTGTCAAGTTCCTCCATCTCTAATTTTCTGATTCCCCTTACAAGATCCGGATCGATCCTCGTATATCTCTGAGTCGTCTTCTTCATTGTTCCAACCTGCTGTTGAGGCCGTTGCCGGCAGAATATTCTTAAATAACCGCAGTCCGGCCGGAAGATATCGCTGTAGCGGCGCGATATCTTTCCTCGGAGGGGTTATCGGCCATGTGAGAAAAAACTTTAACGGATTCAGACACGGGCAGGGCTTCCCATCGGGATTGCTAAAACACGATTCCGGCGTATCGAGGGTATTGCCGTTCCCTTTTAAGGCAGATGAATCGGGGCGCCTGGTCCGGTAGGCAGCCCGAGCCACATCCACAGGGCAAGCAGAAGAGTCCATGCGACTCCGAATACGACCGTATAGGGGACCATCGTCGCGGTGATAGTGCCTATGCCGTATTTTTCGTCATATTTCTGGGCGAACGCTACGATCAGCGCGAAGTAGCTCATCATCGGAGTGATTATATTCGTTATCGAATCGCCTATCCTGAAGGCGGCTTGCGTGATCCCGGGATGATATCCGAGCAGCATGAACATCGGAACGAAGACCGGAGCCATGATCGCCCATTTGGCTGAAGCGCTTCCCATGAAAAGGTTGATGAACGCCGACAGGAGGACAAAAGCCACGAGAAGTGATATCCCGGTAAATCCTATATTCTGGAGCAACTGGGCTCCCTTGATCGCCAGGAGGACTCCTATGTTGGATTGTTTGAAATAATAGACGAACTGTCCGGCGAAGAATACGAGGACTATGTAACCGGCCAGGCCCTTCATCGAAGATGTCATATGCTTTACGACATCCTTGTCATTCCGGACAGTTCCCGTCACGACGCCATAGACGATTCCGGGGATAAGGAAGAAGAGCATGATCGCCGTTATCATGCCGCTGACAAAAGGTGATCGAAGAAGCGACCCGGTCACGGGATCACGAAGGACAGCTCCCGGCGGCAGGGCGAGGATCAACAGGATGCCAAGGGTGACAGCGACGGCGATACCTGCCCAGACAAGACCCTTTTTCTCGTTCTTCGATACCGTTTCGAAACTGTCTAGTTTTCCCTCGTAACTGCCGAGCCTCGGTTCGACGAATTTTTCAGTGACCCATGTTCCGAGTATTACGATCAGAAATGCCGAAGCTACCATGAAGTAGAAGTTTACGGCGGGATTGATATGCATCCCCGGGTCGATCAGCGAAGCTGCCGACTCGGTAAGGCCGGCAAGGATAGGATCTATCGAACCTATCAGGAAGTTCGCGCCGAATCCGCCGGAGACTCCGCAGAAAGCGGCCGCTATCCCTGCTATAGGGTGCCTTTTAAAAGCGGTGAATATCATCGCGCCGAGCGGTATGAGAACGACATAACCCGCGCTTGAGGCGAGGTGGGAAAGTATTCCGGCCGTGATGACCGCCGCGGTGACGAGTCTTTTCGGCGCGGCAGTGACAAGATGCCTGAGCAGCGCCGAGATAAGCCCCGATCCTTCGGCCACCCCGATCCCTATCATCGCGACAAGTACTATGCCCAGGGGGGGGAAATGTACGAAATTGTCAGTCGCCTTCGAATACATGAAACGGAGGCCGTCAGCATTCAGCATACTGACCGCCTCGACTACCTTACCGGTTCCTGGATGTATCGCCGTAATGCCCAGACGGAAGATAATATCGGAGATGACGGCGATCATGAGGGCGAATATGGCAAAAAGAGTCGCCGGATGAGGGAGCCTGTTCCCTGCTTTTTCTATCCTGTCGAGCAGCCTCAGGGAGATTCCCCGTTTAGCCGGGTTATGATCGATCAATTCCGGTTTATTCATCCTGATACTCCTTCTGGAAGCAGCTATCGATTGCTCATGATTTATCAGGAATCTAGCCCGATTTCCGGTATCAGTCAATCTGTTTCAATTTAACTGGCATAGGGCATAACAGGTTGCAGGGTTCTCTGCCGCGGTGTAAGATCGCGGGTGATTCAGATGCAATGGGAGGAAGATCATCCGAGATGGCCGGCGTCGATAGAAAAAGAAGAGACGGAGAGAACGTCATCCTGAAGATCTACACGCTGCTCCTTGGCGAGTATGGTTCTCAGCGCTGGTGGCCAGTCACTCCACGCGGGGGATTGAGACCCGAATACTCCGGTGGTCCTGTCGATGATCGTCAGAGACACGAGGTTTGTTACGGCGCGATCCTGACCCAGAACACGTCATGGAAGAACGCCTCAGCGGCGATAGTGAATATGAACAGGGAGGGGATCCTCGATCCCGAAGATATTCTATCGGTCGACCTCGACAAACTGGCAACTACGATCAGACCCTGTGGATACTACAATTCAAAAGCGGTGAAACTGAAGGAACTCTCCCGCTATCTTATTGAAAACAGGGGTGTGAAAAGAGAGACATTGCTCAAAGTGAAAGGGGTCGGACCTGAAACGGCGGATTCGATCCTTCTCTACGCATTCGGGGAACTTTTTTTTGTCGTCGATGCCTACACAAGGAGGATATTTTCCAGGACCGGGCTTATAGACGGGAGGGAAGCGTACGAATCTGTCAGAAAATATTTTGAGCATGCCCTTCCGCCAGACGCCTCTCTCTACGGGGAATATCACGCTCTGATCGTTGAGCACGCCAGGCGCCGTTGTCTCAGGAGAACGCCTCTATGCGTCGACTGCCCGCTCATATCTCTTTGCCGCCGGGTAATGGAACGATAATATAATGCTTGATAACTATGTTGTTCCAATGTTAATAGGGATTATTATTGACACGAGAGTCGCTTAAGCCCATACTTATTAGGTAATTTGCAGATACAAAGGAAATGAAGATATGAATTCTCTTGATTCGACGATCGTTAAACTGAAAGCTGAAGGGTTCAAACTTACGCCGCAGAGGATCTCAGTGATCAAATATATGATCGGTAACAAAGATCATCCGAGCGCCGGTGATATCTACAAAAGTCTGAAGAAGAAATATTCCGGTCTCGCGTTTTCCACTGTTTACAATACGTTAAAGATGCTCCTTAAGATAAACGAGATAAGTGTGGTCAATATAGCTGAAGAATACATGAATTATGATCCGGAGACATCTGTCCATTTTCATCTGCTCTGTGGAAATTGCCGAAGGATAATCGATATTCCCGCTGATGAGAATCTGTATGATATCATAAGGAATTCGGGTATAAATGGACATGAGATAAAATCATATCAGCTTAATTTCAATGGTATCTGCAGCGACTGTCTTGAAAAATAACCGCCACACCTGAGCGTTTTTCAGGCACATTCAGCCCGGGCCCTTCCTTTTTTAACTTCTTACAGTACCATCGACTGTTGTGAACGTTTCTTGCTGAAAGAGATGTAAGCATCGTAGTGGTACAACTTGAGTTCCTTCATAAGCGTGTAAAATAAAAAGAGATAAATATCGGAAGGTGCAAGTCTGTAGAATTCGGGATGTGGATGGATTTCTGTCGAAAACACAGGGTCCGACCATGGATCGGGCGGGATAAATAATGAAAAAAGATAAAAAGAAGGTCGAAGAAAAATCAGCCGCTCGTGAAGAAGGGCAGAAGAATGATGCGGAAGGGAAAGGACCTGATTATTTCAGGGCAGTGATTGCTTTTATCGAGACGGAACTTGCCGAAAACAGCCTTGACGCAATAAACCGGCAGTTGATGCTTGTCTTGTCCAGGCAGCTCGGATCAGATGTGGCAGCGGTATATATCACCGATCAAAACGATCGGAAGTTCCGGTTGAACGGTTCGCTCGGAAGAGACAGAGAAGACTTTCCCCGGACTCTGGATTTCGACTCGGCGTTTGTCAGATGGATCAGAAAGGAAAGAGGACCACTTTTCATAGACAGGTTCTTTGCCGGCGCGGGCGAGCTTGCCGCGGCCGAGATGGATTTTCTCGCGGGGATCGATCAAAACGGTCTGTCATATGCCTGCGCCATCGGGGATCGATCGGCACTTGTCGGGGTACTCTTTTTTGCCGCCGGCTCGAGTGGGAAGGGACTGTCGGCACGGGAGGCGGAGTTCGTCGAGATGCTTTCGCGCTCAGCCGCGGTGAAGATGCGCGAGCTCGCGATGATCGATGAGGCTGCCCGATTGAGAGAAAAAAACGATCAGTTCTCGCTTCTTCGCAAGGAAGTGACCGAGCGCAACAGAGAGGGGCTGAAGACCCAGCTTTCAGTCCTGAAAAGCACTCTCTATTCTCTTGAATCGGATGATATAAGCAGCGGAATCCTTATAGATATGGCAAGAAGCGCCGTGATGAAGATGGAGAGCAGGATGGAACAGTTCCTGTCCCTTTGCGATATAGGTGTCGACGGAGCTGATCTCGATATCAGGAAGACAGAGATATCGTCGCTTATCGAAGAGATAATGAAGGAATATATCCCCGAACTCGAATCGAAGAATATTACGGTGAGGTTCGATGACAGGATCCCGCTGCGAGAAGTATACGTCGACCCGGTCAATCTCGGAATCGCCGTAAGGAATATCGTCGACAACGCCATTTTTCATATCGACAGGGGAGGAGTGATCGAGATCGGCCTGCATTCAAGCGAGTCGGGGCCGGGAGATGATGACGGCGTCGAACTCGGTGCCGGAGGCGCGGCCAGTACACTCCGTGGTGACAAGCTGGCCGGGATTCTCCAATCGACAGATCATTCTCTCGAAAGGATATCGCGAGAGATCTCTCTTGAGGCCGACAGGTACGAAAATTTTGTCGTTATAAGGGTCCGGGATGACGGACCGGGTATAGCGGCCGGCAGGGTGTCCACGCTGTCGACGATCACTGGAGAGGGAAATCCCGATCCGGATAGGTCTTCACCGGGCAGGCCGACCGGGCTTGCTATCGCGCGGATGATAGCCGAAAGCCATGGCGGCAAGCTGTTCTGCAGGAGTTCGATCGGATCGGGCAGTGAATTTTCTCTCTGGGTCCCCGATACGAACTGATCGTTCGCCGGTGGCTTCCTTTTTGCAGTTTTCAATGAAAAGACAGGATTCAAGCGCTGTCGCATCTCCGCGGTGTCCTCTTTTATTCCGTGAGATGCTGCTGCCGGTCGTCTGTGGCTTTGTATCGTTTTGATGTGAAACGAATTAGATCGAAGGAGATTCATGCCTGAAGATAAATGGAATAATTCTGTCGCCGGCGTCTTCCGCGACGCCTTGAGCGGAGGAAAATATTTTCTTCTTCTGACGGCAATTGTTTCCTTCCTCGCGTCGCTGACGGTCTTTTTCATCTCGGAAAAAAGATACAGTTCGACCGCTTCGATCCTTCCCTCCTCATCGGAGATCGCCGATGGAGGGATTACTGAAGAGAGTTTCGCCGATCTCGGCGCGCTGATAGGAATTAAACAGAGCGGAACGGAGATGATACTCTATCCCGATATTCTCAGAAGCAGGACGATAAGCCTCGATATACTGAAAGAAAGCTATACATTCTCCGAAGATGGCAGAGAGGTGACACGATCACTTCAGGAACACCTCGGGATCGAATCTGACGAGGCGGCTCAGATTATACTTAATTCGAGAGTCAGTTCCTTCTGGATAGATAAATCGGCGATGGCTCTGGTCATCCGCGTCACGACTGATAATCCTGTCCTCTCCGCCGCGGTGGTGAACGCCTATATTGACCGGCTGGAAAGATACAACAGGGAACAGCGGCGATCATTATCACGGGAAGTGCATGCTTTTGTCGGCAAGAAACTCGAATCATCGAGGGATGAGCTTTTGCGTGCCGACGAAGTACTGAGGGATTTCAGGGAGATCAACAGGGATTACGCGATATCTACGGAACCGGGTCTTCTTATGCAGATGAGGCGTCTTGAGAGAAGGGTGAGGATCGGACAGGCCCTCTATTTCGAGCTTTCAAGGCAGTATGAAAAAGCGGCGTTCGAGATGAACAGGGATACTCCGACGCTGAATATCCTCGATCGGGGGACTGTGCCAGCCGCTCCTTCATGGCCTGATCCTTTTCAGATAATTCTTTCGATAACATTGGCAGGAATTTTTGCCGGGATCTTCTTTCTTGCAGCGAGGGAGGGGCTCAGGCGCTGGGTCTCCGGCAGGGACAGGGATGAGGTCCGCGCTCTGCTCGCGCAGATCAGCGCTGATATCGGCAGGATGCCGTTCATCCACGCGGGAAACAACCGAAACGGCTGATAGATGGAGGTCACCCGGTTGAACCAATCTCAGGCAGTCTGGAGCAGGATAGATCGGACGGGATATATATTCCTGGGATTCTCCCTTCTTGTCATAGTGGCGCTTTTCAGGATGGACAGGAATTATATTTTCGCGATCCCCGTCCTTGCCGGAGGAGTCCTTTTCTTTCGAAGGCCATCGATAATTATATACCCATTGATCCTGTTTGCTTTCCTCAGGCTCGACGCGTGGATGTCGACCTATGTATCACTTCCTTTTGGCAAGATAATCTTTCTGTTGTCGTTCCTGTCGATCGCTGTGACATTCCTGCTTACCGGCGAAAGGCTCAATAGTCCGGGGGCGCCGGTTGTCTTCTTCGTTATTTTCCTCGTGACCGGTTTTCTGACCGGGATGATCGAAGCATCTCGCCAGGGGATCGTTCTGTGGCTTGAAGATACTCTTTACGCGGCCAGCTACTTTTTTATCGTCTACCTGGCGGTAAACAGCTGGGGAAGGCTTGAGAAGATCATCTTTCTCGTCATGGTGACGGGGATCATCGCGAGCCTGCTCAATTTCGCCGAGTTTTTCGATCCCGCCGGGATCGCTTTTTCGCATTCCAGTGGAAGAGCCGCCGGTTTTCTCAAGAACGCCAACACATCGGCTTTCGTGATAAATCTCGCGATGATAACTTCGATCTACTTCCTTGAGACCGTGAGACAGAGGTGGAAGGCGATCTCGATAGTCCTGGCTCAGACGATCTTTTTTTTCGGCGTTTTTACGACATTTTCAAGAGAAGGACTTATGCTTGCCACCCTGATATTCACCTCCCAGTTCGCCGTGATCCGCAGGCGCGGACGAAGAGGATTGATATTGATCGTAGCAGGAGTCATAGTGACTGCCGGATTGATCAGGGCGATCGATTTTATTTCGACCGGCGCCGCTGGAGATGTCAGATATTCGTTCCAGAAGATATCCTCGCTTGCGCAGGGGGATTTCGATGACAATGACAGGTTTGATCTCCTCAAGTTCCACCTGAACAGATTCAGGCAGAAGCCCCTGACAGGTCATGGCCTCTATTCCGCCCTTACATACTCGATTCAGGAGGAAGGCCTTGCCGCGAGCGATGTTCCCAACGGACCGCATAATACTTTCGTGATGATACTGTCTGAGGCAGGATTCATCCCTCTTCTGGCATACCTGGCCCTTATAGGGATCCTTTTTCTTAATCTCATTGATAAAGGCGAAATGGGAAAAACAGAGAGGGGCCGGGCGATGCGCGCCTGTCTCCTTATGCTTTTAGCTGCTTTTCTGATTCATCACTGGTTTTCCCATATGATGCTGCTCGCAAGGTTTTCGATGGTACTGGTCGCGCTTTTTTCCCTGCCCGCCAGGGTGAGGTGCCCGGATATCAATCCCGCAGGTATTCCCTGATGATCGAAGCCGGTGAAACTTCGACAAGGACCGGCCCGATCAGGCCGATAAGGAGGGAGATGCAGCCACCGGCCATGGCGATCATCTTTCTTGGCGGTCCGCTCTTTATCCGTGGAAGGTTCGGCCGGTCAAGGATCCTGACTATAGCCGTCTCCCGGAGCCTGTCGATATCGGCGAGCTCGCGTTTTTTGACAAGGTCGATGAGAAAATCCTCCCGCACGTGAAGATCCCTCAGCAACCGGTCATGTTCGAGCCTTATCTCGGGGTTGGTAGTAGTAAAACAGTGACGGTTATTCTTTTCGAATCTGGAAAGCACCTCTTCGGAAAGAAAAAGATCCCTGCCCGCTCTCTCGAGTTCGTTGTCAATAAAATCGCAGTCGAAGGAGGCTTTGGCCTTTCGTTTTTCATCATTGAATTCTTCGAGGACCCTTGGATATTGACTGGCGATCAGAAATGAAAGTTCGGGGTCTTTCGTCGTCACTCTCACCCTTAATATCCCGGTCTTTTTGTCGTGGATGATCGATGTGATCCTGGCAAGAGATTTTTCGCCCCCCCCAGCTCTTCCTGATCCTATAAATCTGAAAACCGGCGCGGTAGTCCCGCTCCGGGTGATATTCGACCGAAGTATCCTTTTCCTGATCTCCGTGCTTTCCAGTATTGTGGGGAATAGGTACGAACTGTTGGCGGGAAGTTCGATATTCATGCCGATATCGATCATGTTAAGGGTGCTGCCGAGCGCTCCGAGCGGACCGGTCTGACCAGATGGGAGAATGACCGATTCCGATGTATATGTCCTGGGAAGGAGAAAGGCGACAGCGAGAGATAGGATCGATCCGATGACGGCAGTCAGAACGGCGAAGTACCTTTTTTTTATTATCGCTCCTGCCAGCAGGGTGAACGATACTGTTCCCTCTTCATTCATACCCGGATTCTCCTCATTGTCGGTCTTTGTGCGTGACCGTTCGGCAGTCACCGGCACTCCAGGCCGGATCGGGCCGTTTCCTCAAAAAGGCTTTCAATTTCTGTTCCATAAAAGTCGTAATGGAAGAGCAGGGGCGCAGTTTGTAACAGATATTGATTCAACGTGTTACTGACGAGGGTATCTTAGCCGGGCCCGGTCGGGTGATCAACGTATCGATTATGGGCTTTCCCTGAGGAAATATTTTCCCTTTCAGGCTGTGGGGGTTGCTGCCTGCGGGGACTTGGGGGGGCGAAAAAACGGGGGAGGATCTTCATACGAGATCCTCCCCCGCCAAAGAACCGGGAAGCCTAACCTTCTTCGCTGGCGATCTTCGTTACCGATTTGATTATGACCGGTTTTACCGGCACATCTCCATAACTTCCCTTTGTCGTTGTCTTTACTACCTTGATCTTGTCGATGACATCCATTCCCTCGACCACTTTTCCAAAGACGCAATATCCGAAACCTCTCTGCGACGTGTCTTTATGATCAAGAGCGGGATTGTCCTGCACATTGATGAAGAACTGCGAAGTCGCGCTGTTGACGACCCCCGTCCTTGCCATCGCGATAGTGTATTTGAGGTTTTTAAGTCCATTGGTCGCTTCATTCTCGATTGGCGGGCTGGGCGATTTCTGGACCATATCGGGGCTGAATCCGCCGCCCTGGATCATGAATCCGTCGATGATCCGGTGAAAGATCAATCCGTTATAGAACTTATGATCCACGTAGTGGAGAAAATTATTGACCGTCACGGGAGCTTCTTTTTCGTAAAGCTCGACAGTAAAGTTTCCAAGGTTTGTTTTGAAATATACCATTGGGTTTTTCTGCCCTTTCTCGGCAAAAGCTGGAGCGGTGGCGGCGATGTTCATTATCAGCGCGAGCAGGAGAACAAGGCCGACCGGATTTTTTAACTTCATCAGGGATGCACCTCCCGTTTAAACCCGAAGTCTGGCTGTTTATGTCTTCAGGAGTATATGGATTCATCAGGGAAATATAAAGGGAAAAACCCGGAAAACTTTGATTTATCGTCATAAACCCCAAAATAATTGAAGATACAGGGAGCATTTTATGATCGATCAGGAAACTCTGCCGGGAAGATTCAGCGTCTATTTGAAGAAAAAGAGTCTTTTTTCCTTTTCAGCGATTACGATATTTTGATACCATGGCACTGAAAGTACCCGCAGAATTCCCCATTCAAGGGATGGAGTATGATCCGAAAACTCGTTTATGAGCACGTGGACGTATTTACAGATAAGCCATTCAGGGGCAACCAGCTTGCTGTATTTCCCAATCCGGGAAAATTGACCAAAGTCCAGATGCAGCAGATCGCTAGAGAGATCAATTTTTCCGAGACTACTTTTGTTTTTGCCGCAAAAACCAGCGACGCCGAAGCGAAGGTCAGGATCTTCACTCCCGCCGAGGAGATCCCTTTTGCAGGGCATCCGACTCTCGGCACTGCTTTCGTACTCATAAAAAAGAAAAAGGGCAAAAAACCGTCAACACTCAATCTTGAGCTTGATGTCGGTACGATAACGGTCGATGTGGCGAAATCGACGGCGAAAGAGACAAAACTGACGATGCATCAGCCTGTCCCGGAATTCGGATCGGCGCTCCAGAACAGGGGACAGGCGGCAAGGGCAGTCGGCGTGAAAGGTTTCGACCTGCTTGGGGGAGGGGTAGTCTCGAACGGAATGGCTTTTCTGATAGTAGAGGTCCGGGACAGTGAGGTGGTAAGCTCCTGTAAACTCAATATTGAAGAAGCAGTCAGTGTAATGGATAGGCACAAGGTGAATGGCATATATATCTTTTCAAGAAAAGAAGGGAAAAAGATAAATGTGCACGCCCGCTTTTTTGCTCCCTCTCTTGCCGTGCCGGAGGATCCCGCTACAGGATCAGCCGCCGGTGCTCTTGGCGGTTATCTCGCCAGGATCTTCAAGTTCCCTCCCAATCTTAAACTCGTTATTGAGCAGGGCAAGGAGATGAACAGGGCCTCGCTGCTTGAGGTAGATGTCGATTGCGATAGAGGTATGGTGCACGCGGTGAAGGTCTCCGGCAATGTAGTTCATGTCGGAGAAGGGAGTATTTTGATCCCGTAGAGGAAAAGGTTTTGTAATTCCCGGGAGTTGTGATATAATAAGGCCGGTTAATGGTCGGGTTCGTGTTTCTAATCAGTAGTTCTGCAAGAAATTCCGCCTGATTTTACCGGAAAAGTTTCTGAGGAGGTGGCCCGCGTGACCCTTTCATTGGATTTCTTTTCCGGTTTTTAATAAATAAGGTGCCTGCAGAGTTCTTCCGGGGGGATCACCGCAGACACCTTATTTCCAATATCATCCACCGGGCCTTTCAGCGCCGGGGACGATCATCAGTCGTTCACCGCTTCTTCCTTGAGATGTTCATCGAACCACTCGATCAGCGTATTCCACCATAACTCGGCGTTCTGCGGCTTGCGGACGAAGTGATCCTCATCGGGGAAAAAGAGCAGTCTGGATTCGATACCCTGTCTCTGCAGGGCGGTAAAAAACTCCAGCCCCTGCGTATACGGGACCCTGTAATCATGTTCGCCATGAACTACAAGGCACGGTGTCCTGAATTCCGATACGAATCTGTGGGGAGAAAAGATCGAATATGTCTCCGGGTTCGTCCATGGCATCCCTTTGAATTCCCACTCGGGGAACCACAATTCCTCTGTCGCCCCGTACATGCTTTCAAGATTGTAGACACCGGCATGGGAGACGAGGCACTTGAAACGGTCTGTATGACCCTCGATCCAGTCTATCATGTAGCCTCCATACGACGCTCCCGCGGCCCCGATCCTGTCTTTGTCGATATAACTGTATTTGTCATCGGTGAGGATATAATCCATCCCGTTCATGATGTCAGTATATGGAGCGCCGCCCCAGTCACCGCTTATCGCGTCGGTGAATCCCTGTCCATATCCCGTGCTCCCGGTGAAATTGATCGTTGCCACGACGTATCCGGGAGAGGCGAACATCTGGATGTTCCACCTGAAGTGGAAATCATCCCCGAAAGCACCCTGCGGACCGCCGTGGATAAGCAGGATCATGGGGTATTTCTTCCCTTCCTCAAAGAAAGGCGGTTTTACTATCAATCCATGGACATCTCTTCCGGCGGCTCCCTTGAACCAGAATTCTTCAAGAGGATTCATTTCTATATCAGCGAGGATCTTCGCGTTGATATCAGTCAGTCTCGTTGATTTTTTGCTTTTGATCGAAATGGAGAAAAGGTCGGCTGGATGGTCGACGCTCTGCCTCAGTACGATCAGGGTCTTTCCATCGGGAGTGATCCGTATATTCGAGTCATAATTTCCAGTAAATATCTTTTCCGCGTCATCTCCCTTTGTCGTAACTTTACATATACAATAGCGCCCCCTGTCCTGTGCGTTGAACCAGATCGTCCTGCTGTCCGGAGCCCAGGTAAAATGGCTGACGCTGTAATCGAAATCCTCCGTCAGGACAATTGTCTCGGATTTTTTCCGGTCGTAGAGCATCAGTCGAAAACGGTCCGCTTCAAATCCCGGCCTCATCTGGGCGCGGTAAGCGATATATCTTCCGTCCGGAGAATAGCGCGGATCGTTGTCGTTGGAGAGGTTATGGGCAGTGATCTGTTTCGTCTTCCCCGACGTGATATCCATTATGTAGAGGTCGTTATTCGTCGAGATAGCGACGACCGGATCGGGATTCATCGAGAAGCAGAGTTCCTTCCCGTCCGGTGAGAAGGAGTAGTCCTGTTCTCCTCCAAGTGAGATGGGAGGTACGTCGGTCCTCCCCTTGTTGATCTCGACCGGATCGCCTCCCTCGAGATCGACGAGGAACAGATGGCTCCATCTTCCGTTACGCCAGTGATTCCAGTGGCGGAAAAGGAGATGGTCTATGAGCCTCGCTCTCACATTGCTTGAGCGGTCCTTTTCAAGTCGTTCCCTGTTGCAGTCCATGTCGGGGCAATCGGGGTAGACATTCGAATTGAAAGCTATCGTCTTGCCATCGGGGGCCCATACCGGATCGGATGCCCCCGTGGGGATATCTGTTATCCTGTGCCCTTCGCCACCACCGACCGGAATTATCCATATCTGTGAACTTCCGTCCCTGTCTGAGATGAAAGCGATATTTTTTCCGTCCGGGGACCATTTCGGTGAATAATCGTCGCCCTCGCTTCGAGCGAATGGCCAGGGTTCTCCCCCTTTGACCGCAACGAGATAGATATCGGTATTGGATGAGTTGTCATCCTTGTCGTACCATGAGACGGTGAATGCTATCATCTCTCCGTCAGGTGAGACTTCGTAGCTTCCGATCCGGCCCATGGAGATGAGGTCGTCGAAGGTAATGGCCCTCGGACTGTCCGTTACCGGGTGGTCGAACTGTCCCGCGGCGGATATTGACAGGGGTGCGGCGAGAAATGCCGTCATCGCCAGAAGAAAGCGGATCGATCTGGAAAAAGTCATGGAATTCTCCCTTTCATTGTGTGAATTGATGCTTTACCGTTCGCAGCGGTATTGTAAATGAAAGAGTTGCGCAAGGCAACTTTTAAGATAAGAAGCCGTAATATCTCTTGAACAGCAGTATCTGTTATGTAAGTTTATTCATGAGCGTCGCGAAGGTCCTTGAAGCAATATCGGTTTTGATCACGGAACATATCCCTGATGGAGGGGACTGATGATCGAAGTAAACGGGATTAAAAAATATTTCGGCAGCGTGAAGGCTGTCGATGGTATCAGTTTCAATGTGAAAGAAGGGGAGATCTTCGGATTTCTCGGGCCTAACGGCGCGGGTAAAACGACCACGATCTCAATGCTTTCCGGCCTGGTAAGGCCGGACGCCGGTTCTGTCAGGATCGCCGGGATGGACCTGTCGAGCGGCAGCAGGGAGGTAAGGGCCCTGATGGGAGTGATTCCGCAGGAAATCGCTCTTTATGAAGAACTTTCGGGAAGGGAAAACCTTCATTTCTGGGGAAGTCTTTACGGGCTTTCAGGGAAAAGGTTGAAAGACGAGACGGAGAGAGTCCTCGAAATGGTGGGGTTGATCGAAAGGGGAAACGACCCGGTCGGCGAATATTCAGGAGGAATGAAACGGAGGATCAATCTGTGCGCCGGGCTTCTTCACCGTCCCAGGATCATTCTTCTCGATGAACCGACCCTGGGAATCGATCCCCAGGCCCGGTTGAATCTTCTCGAAATAGTCAGGAAAGAGGCAGAGAGAGGAACGACGATAATATATACGACGCATTATCTCGAAGAAGCGGAGACCCTTTGCGACCGGATCGCAATAATAGACAATGGCAGAATACATGCCGAGGGAACGCTCAAGGAACTGACAAGGCTGGCCGGTGAAGAAGATGTGGTGACGGTGACGGGCAGTTTCCGGCCCGAGCAGATAGAATCCCTTCCCGGAGGGGCGAGGATCGACCATCTCGAAGAGGGGCGGTTAAGATTCATGGTGGCCGAAAGGGATACGATAGGGAGCGTCCTCAATCACTTTTTCTCTTCAGGGATCGGGATAGAATCGGTCTCCGTGAGGGAACCGGACCTTCAGAGCGTTTTCCTCAAATTGACCGGCAGGGAACTGAGGGATTGACAGATGAGAAAGATCCTCTGTATTTGCGGCAATGAGTTCAAAAGGCGCCTGAAGAATCCGGGCGCGATCCTTCTGATGATGTGTATCCCCCTCGTAATGACCCTGATGATAGGCCTGGTATTCGGCCGGTCGGGGGATAACAGGCTTCCCGTGATCAAAGTGCTTCTGGTGGATCTTGATAACGGTATCATGAGCAGGTTCATAAGACAGGGACTATCCGAAGACAGGCTTTCCGAGATGCTCGATATCGAGACGGTCGCGCTCGCCGAGGGCGAGGATCTGATGAGCGAGGGCAAGGCATCGGCGATGATAGTCATACCTGAAAATTTCACCAGGATGATACTCGACCGGGAAGAGGTGTCGATCAGGGTCGTAAAAAATCCTTCCGAAAGATTTCTTCCGGTCATAGTCAGGGAGATCACGGAAACTATGGCTGTGATGATCGGCGCGTTGAGAAACGTCTTCGACCGGCCGCTCCTGAACGCGAAAGATCTTTTCGAGAGCGACAGGTGGCCTTCAGCTGACAGGCTACAATCACTTCTCGATGAAGCGAGAACGGGGATACTTCTGTCCAAAGGGTATCTGGCGGATTCGCTTGTGACGCTTGCCGGAGAAACCGCCGGTGAAGGAGACAGTGATGGAAAAAGCAGCATCTTTAACGTCTTTGCCTTTGTGATGTCAGGTTCACTTATGATGGGTCTGCTCTTTACAAGCAACATCATGCTGAGGGATATCGTCAGGGAGAAGGAAAGCGGGACCCTCGCGAGGATTCTTTCTTCTCCGACCGTCGCGGCCGAGGTCGTCGGGGGCAAAGTCCTGGCAGTCTACGTTGTCACCTTTACGGCCTCTATTATTCTACTGCTCGTGTCGAAGTTCGCTTTCAGGATAGACCTCGGGGATCCTCTTGCCCTCGCCCTGCAACTCCTGGTAACGATGCTGATGATCACGGGGATCATGACCTTCTTTTTCGGCATGATCAAAAGCGCGAGAGCAGCCGACGCGATCATGTCTGTCCTGATAATCGTCATGGCTCTCTTCGGAGGATCGATGATCCCGATCGAGCAGATGGGAGCGTTGATGGGAAAGATCGGCCGGTTTTCCCCCGTCTTCTGGGCTAACGACGGATTCAAGATGATATTTCTGACAGGGGCGGGCACTGGCGACATAGCTCTCAATCTTATGATAATGGCCTCGACGGGGATAGCTACGCTGTTGCCCGGGTCGTACCTTTTCGGCAGGAGATTCCGAAATGGGTAATAAAGCAGGCAGGATGATGTCGTTTCGACTGATGGCGTCGATTGCCGCGTGCGATTTCAGGCTGACATGGAAGGATAAATCGGCACTCTTCTGGATATTCCTGATGCCGCTTTCCTTCATGTTCGTCTTTGGGCAGATCAACAGGGGAGGAGGCCCCCCTGAACCGAGGGCTCATCTGACCATAGAAAACAACGACATCGGCTTCCTCTCGAAAGACCTTATCGGGGCGCTGGGAGAGGAGAACCTGTACATAGTCGATTCTGATTCCCTTTCCCCTGACAGCGATCCGGTACGTACCCTGGTAATTCCGGAAGATTTTTCGAAGAATATCATGGCCCGCGAACGCACGAGGCTCCTTCTGAGAAAGGATGAAGGTTCGAATGCCGAAGCCGGTGAGTTTGCCTCGGTAGCCATATACCGGGGGATCATAAGGATGGTGTCGTCGATCGTCGAGGTCGAAAGCGAATACGTCGAGCGGGAGACGGGGTATTTCGGAATAAGAGGGGATACGCTTTTTGGAGACCTCCTTGACGTAACGGATAATACCGAGGGCGAGGGCTCTGTCATTGAACAGCGTATCGATTCGATCCTGTCAATTCCACAGCTTGTCACTGTCGAGTCGGAGAACGCCGGAAGGAAAAGAAAGATACCCGTCGGTTTCCAGAGTTCTGTCCCGGGCAATCTTGTCATGTTCGTCCTGATGGGAATGGTCTTCAGCGGAATAGTGATAACGGAGGAGAGGAATTCAGGGCTGCTCAGAAGGATGGGGATGACCCTGGCCGGCAAAAAAGAGGTTGTTACGGGAAAACTTCTGGGAAGGATGATGGTCAGTTCGATCCAGATAGCGGTCCTTCTGCTTATAGGGAAGTTCCTGTTCCATATCTCCATCGGTGACGATATAGTGGCGCTGGTCCTCTTGATGCTCGCCTTCGCCTTCTGCTGCGGCTCCCTTTCCATCCTTTTCGGAGCCCTCTTCAGGAATCCCGACCAGATGACAGGTGTTGCCGTTACTTTCACCCTGATCCTGTCGGCTCTTGGAGGATGCTGGTGGCCTCTTGAAGTGGTATCGAGGCCGTTCAGGATGATCGCTTATTTCCTTCCTACCGGATGGGCCATGGACGGGATACACAAGCTGATCTCATTCGGCTATACTCTGCCATCGGTAATGGGGCATATCATGGTTCTTACCCTTTTCGGACTGGTCTTCATATCCGTTGCTTCGAGGAACCTCAGGTGGGAGATGCATGGAAAATGATCTGCCCCGGAGTCATTCGGCCGAGTAGTGAAGGATCGTCCCGTTCGAACCCACGGCGTACACATCTTCAGGTCCGGTGCCCCATACGGATCTCAGCGTAGCTGCCGTTATCCTGTGGTGCGCCTGCCATTCTGATCCGTCGTAATGCATGATCACACCTTCCTGCCCCACGGCGAAGACGTCGTTCCAGGCCGTTCCCCACACCGCGTAAAGCTGCCTGTTGGTGTTGCTTTCCATCCTGCTCCACTCGACCCCGTTATAATGGATGATCTCGCCGAGATATCCTACGGCGAAGATATTGTTCCACGCCGAGCCCCATATTCCACAAAGGAGAAAATCGGTCACGCCCGACATATCTATCCATTCTCCATTTGTATAATGAAGTATCTTTCCAAGGCTGCCCACGGCCCATACGTCGTCGGGCGAAGCGGCCCAGATACCCCTGAGTATCGCCTCGGTCCCGCTGTCCATCCCGTTCCACGACAGGCCGTCGTAATGCATTATCTGTCCGAACCAGCCTGCTCCGAAGATCTCTCCTGAATAGGTTCCCGACAGGCTGTTAAGTTCTATCTGGTCGGATACCGGTTCCGATATCCATTCCAGCCCGTCGTACCTGATCATTGTTCCGCCGAACCCGGTAATATAGACTTCGTCGCCAGGGTTACCCCAGACGGCATTGAGCGAATTGACAGTAGTGTTCGGGATCATATTCCATCGGCCGTCATCAAGACTTAGCAAAGCTCCTTTCATCCCCGCCGCGTAAGCCTGATCTTCAGCCCCAGCCCAGATGCTGAAAAGGTGCTGCGAGAAGGCGTCAGGGATCTCGCCCCATAGCGATCCCGTATAGTGGAGGACCGTTCCCAGGTACCCGGCGGCGTAGAACTCCTCTTCTGAGACCGCGGTAATACCGTGAAGTTTTTCGGTTATGGTCGAGTATACGGTCGACCAGGAGATCCCGTTGAATCTGAGCAGGATCCCATGGTCGCATGAAGCGAAGATATTATCAGGACCTGTTCCCGCTATGGAAGTTATATCCTCATATGTGCCGCTGTCGACACCTGTCCATCCCTCTCCATTGAAGTGGACAATCTGGCCGTAGAGTCCAACCGCGTGTATATCGCTGGCGCCGCTTCCCCAGACAGCCCTGAGCATCCTCTGGGCCGCGCCTTCCCGGGGGGACCACGCGATTCCGTTGTAGTGATATATCGTGCCGTAATCGCCGACGACATGAATATCTTCCGCGGATGATCCCCATATCCCGTAAAGATCGGCGGAAAGACCTTCCAGCAGGATATTCTTCCAGGATGAACCGTCATAATGGATAATAGTCCCGTTATCTCCGACCGCGTAGACATTTTCCGGCGAAGATCCCCAGATCGCGTTCAGGTCATTCGATATGCCGGGGGAGATATTCTTCCATTCCGAACCATCCCAGCGGATCGCCAGTCCTGATCCTCCTACCGCTATCAGATTGTCCGGAGAAGAACCCCACATCGCTTCAACGGGCAGCGTCGTGCCGCTTTTCATTGTTTCCCAGATGCTTCCGGTGAAGTGGATTATGACCCCTTTTTCTCCGGCAGCATATATATCATCAGCTGAAAAACTCCATATTGATCTGAAGTTTCTCGAATGAGTCATGAAACTCCATGACGGTTCTACCTCGGGAGGAGTAAATGGATTCGTCGTGGAGTCGCTGCACGCGGCAAGAAAGAGAAGAGGTAGAAGAAATACGATCAGAAGACGCGGACGGTAAACTTCGGTGTTGGCAGTCATCTCTGATTCCTTTGTCTGACCTATGTTTATCACACACTATCAATTTAAAAGGTTTGATCGCGTTTCGATAATGTTTTTATCATAAAAAGATGGTTTTTTTTGGTGGAGAAAGGTTTTCAGGATGAGGCCCTGTCAGTCGCGGTATAAAAGACAAGGCCATTTTTACGATCGATCGAAAGCAGTCCCTTCGCTTTCATGATATGGAGGTGCTTGACGAGCTGCTGAAGAGGAAACCCGAGGGCGATATGCAGGTCCTCGGCGGTCGAGGGCCTCCTTTCGACTATTTTTAGGATCAGGCTTTCCGATATCGCCTTTTCATGGGCCGCTCTGGCAGGCGTGCTGGCGACGATCTCGCACCTGTCTCCGAAAAAATCCCTGATTTCTTCAAGCTTTTCCCTTCCTATCGGTTCGATCTCTTCAAGTGTCCCCGGCCTGACCGCTGTATTGAGCTGTATCGAATCGTAGCGGACGGAGTCGAGGACCGATCTGACAGCCTTGAGTTCATCCTCGCTGGAGTTGATTCCCTCTATCAGGAGGATCTCGACATTCACTTCTCCGGTAAACTGACTGAGAAATATCCCCAGTCCTTTTATTATCGACTCGAGAGCCGCATCGGGATGTGGACGGTTTATCTTCAGAAAACTTTCTTTAATTGCCGAATCAAGTGAGGGCAGGATGATATCCGCTTTCAGAAGTTCCTCTCTTACATCCTCTCTTCCCATCAGTGAGCTGTTCGTCAGGACGGCGACAGGGATATCGCAGGTCTTTTTTACCTCTTCGATCAGTTCCCCCAGCCTGCTGTAAAGAGTCGGTTCACCGGCCCCGGAGAAGGTGATCACATCCGGCTTATCGTCGATAGTGGCTATCCGCTGGCGGAATTCGGTGACGATCGAGTCAAAGGGAAAGAATTCCGCCCGGTCGCATCTAAGATCGGTCGTCTTGCCGCATTCGCAATAGACGCAGTCGAAACTGCATGTCTTGTATGGGATGACGTCGATTCCAAGGGAACGGCCAAGCCTTCTTGACGCTACCGGTCCGAATATCCTGCCCACCGGGTCTTCCTTTCCTGATCGAAGCAACGGGAATTTCGAGCTGTCCGACTTGAATTTACGGAAAAAAAGAGGATATTTCCAGTCATTGTTGGAAAAAGCTCTTTTTTTTCACTAAATCTCCGGTATTACTTGAATATTCGCTCAGTCTCATTATCATAACAGTGTTCTGTCGTGTCCCGGTCCCGCGAGGTTCCTGCGGGAGGAGGTTGGTCGTGGTCTATAATCGTTCAAAAGAATACGAAAGCAAGGTCAAGTCGATAGATGAGATCCTGAAGATCATCAAGGCGGGAAGCAGGATATTCATCGGGTCGGGAGCCGCTGAACCCCAGAGGTTGATAAAGATGCTGATCGAAAAGGGGACACAGATCCCCGATCACGAGACGATCAATCTTATAGAACTCGGGACTTCCCCATACGCCGAAGCGGTGATGAGAGGACCGTTCAAACAGAACGCGTTCTTTATAGGCGCCAACGTCAGGGACGCGGTAAATGAGGGAAGGGCTGAATATACTCCGATATTTCTTTCAGAACTGCCCGCGTTGATCCGTTCGGGCAGGCCGAAGATCGACGTGGCCTTTATCCAGGTGGCACCACCTGACAATTACGGATTCTGCTCTCTCGGGGTCTCGGTCGATGTAGTGAAAGCGGGAGCCGAAGGAGCCTCGATGGTCATCGCCGAAGTCAACAGGCAGATGCCGAGGGCGCTTGGCGACTGTTTTATCCATATCAACGATATCGATTATATCATCGAGAGCGATATGCCTCTGCTGACGTGGACTCCACCCGAAGTCGATGAAGTAGCGGAAAAGATCGGGCGAAATGTCGCCAGGCTTATAACGGATGGAGCCACGATACAGACAGGGATCGGGATGATCCCGAACGCCATCCTCTCCTTTCTAGAGAACAAGAGAGATCTTGGTATACATACCGAGATGTTCTCAGATGGCATTATCGATCTCGTCGAGTCGGGAGTGATCACCAACAGGAAAAAGACGATTCATAACGGAAAGATAATAGCGACCTTCTGCATGGGATCGCAACGGCTCTATGATTTTATCGACGATAATCCTCTGATCGAGTTCCATCCGTGCGATTACACGAACGATCCTTTCATAATAGCGAAGAATGACAAGATGATCTCGGTGAACGGCGCTATCCAGGTGGATCTGACCGGCCAGGTCTGCGCCGATTCGATAGGAGAGTATTTTTATTCGGGGATAGGGGGGCAGGTCGATTTCGTACGTGGCGCCGCCAGGTCGAAGGGGGGTAAACCGGTCATCGTGATACCTTCAACGGCCAAAGGCGATACGGTATCGAGAATAGTGCCATTCCTCGACCAGGGGGCGGGAGTGGTGACGTCGAGAGGAGACGTACACTACATAGCGACGGAATTCGGAATCGTCAATCTGCACGGCCAGAACCTGAGGGAAAGGGCCCTGGCGCTGATAAGCATCGCCCATCCCGCTTTTCGCGATGAACTCCTCGACTACGCGAAAAAACGCAACCTGGTCCACATGGACCAGATGACAATGTCGATCCCGGGAAGCGTCTACCCGGAACAGTACGAGGAAGCCCGTGTATTCGAAGGGGCGAAGATATTTTTCAGGCCGGTGAAACCGACCGATGAGGCGCTTCAGCGGGAGTTTTTTTACTCCCTCAGCGATGAATCCATGTATTTCAGGTTTTTCAACAGGATCAAGGCGATGCCCCACGAGAAGGTCCAGCCGATGGTCAATATAGATTTTCGCGAGGAGATATCGATCGTAGGCCTCCTCGGCGAAGCGGGCAACGAAGAGATGATAGCGATAGGCGGATTTAAAATGGATCCTTCCGATAACGTGGCGGAAGTCGCTTTCGTCGTGCGCGATGACTGGCAGCGGCGGGGCATAGGTTCATTCCTTATGAAAAAACTGGTCGATATCGCCAGGGAGCGGGGTCTGGAAGGATTCAAGGCCGAGGTCCTCTCCCAGAACAGGAAGATGCTCGACGTCTTTCACAAATGCGGCTATCCGGTCAGGACAAAGCTCGATGACGGATCGTACACGGTATATGTGGCTTTTTCGGAGGATCGGAAGTGATGGCGCCTGAAGGAAAGATCAAGGCAGTCTTCATGAACCCGGCGCGGATGGGCGCGTATCAGTTTACTCCCGATCATCCATTCAAACCGGAAAGACTGACGAAAGTATTCGAGATGTGCAGGGAGAGAGGGCTTTTTTCGGGTGAGGGGATAATTATCGACGAATTCGCCGAAGCGGAACCGGGGGTTCTTGAGACCTTTCATACGAAAGAGTACATTGAGATGCTCAAAAAGGCGGACAGCGGGCTCGATATCGAGATAGATATGATCTATCACGGGCTCGGAACGATGGAAAACCCGGTGTTCAAGGGAGTCTATGATTTTTCGACGATGGCGGCAACGGCGACCCTGAGGGCGGCGAGGTATGTGGCCGATGGGGCGGGAGCCGCTTTCAATCCGACGGGAGGATTCCATCATGCCCACAGCGACAGGGCATCGGGGTTCTGTTACGTCAATGATATCGTTATCGCGATAAAGGAACTTAAAAGACTGGGGAAGAGGGTAGCGTACGTCGATATCGACGCTCATCACGGAGATGGGGTCCAGGAGGCGTTCTACTCCGATCCCGAAGTCCTTACGATCTCGATCCATGAATCGGGCAAGACTCTTTTTCCCTGGGGTGGATCGGAGAAAGAGACGGGAAGCGGCCGGGGCGAAGGATTCAATATCAATATTCCCCTCGATATCGACGCTGATGACGATATCTTCAATTTTCTTTTCAGGGAGATAGCTCTCGACGCTCTCGGCCTGTTCGGACCTGAAATAATCGTCGGACAGTTCGGGATCGATTCGGTAGCGACAGATCCGTTGACTCATCTGAGGTTGACGAACAATGGTTATATCGAAGCTGTTTCAGCTCTGCATGACAGGTTTCCCGCTATCGTCGCGACAGGCGGCGGCGGATACAACATGAACGATGTCGTCAGGGGCTGGACACTTCTCTGGGCGGAACTTTCGGGGATCGGACTCGATGACGGGTATGGCGGAGCGCTTGGAGGAGTATTTCTTGGAGATTCCTCGATCAGCGGTTCTGATCTCAGAGATATGAGGATCTTTACCAGTGGACCTGCCAGGGACAGGATGGTCGAGAATGCGGACCGGCTGATCTCCTGGTACAGGGAGAATATAAGGAAGTTTCTTTAACAGGAGCAGGATGGAAGGCCAATATGGATCTCGAACTCAGCGTCGTTGAAGCGGAATTGAATTCACTTGTAAACATCATCAAAAAGATCGGGGGATTTCCCGAACTCGAAAGAGAGATCCTCGAGTCGATCAATACCGTCCATTACAACGGGGTGACGACGGAAAGAGGCCTTATAGACCTGATAAGCAGGATAGTCTGCATATCGAAACCTCCATATCTTATAGAAGAATGGGAAGAGGTCT
This sequence comes from Candidatus Krumholzibacteriota bacterium, assembly GCA_016932415.1. NCBI lineage: Bacteria > Candidatus Krumholzibacteriota > Candidatus Krumholzibacteriota bacterium. The sequence continues at coordinate 40,226 of JAFGCX010000007.1, read as the reverse complement.
GGGGAAATATTTTTTCACGCCTGGTCGGTTTCATCCTTTCATCAGAGCATGGGACCGAGACTATCATCTCATTTCTGTACGGACTCAAGGAGATACCGGCAGAGGCGGCGGGTGAACGGGTACTCTGCGTGAATCCCGGTTCGACATCGACGAAACTGGCGCTTTTCAGGGGACTGGTCCTCGAGGGCGAGGACGAAGTCCATATCCCTCCCGATTTCAAGGACAGTATAGACGCGCGGACTTCATCGATAATTGAGTGGATCGAATCTCGCGGAATCGGCAGGGGAGACCTTACCGGAATAGCATGCAGGGGAGGATTCGTCAGGCCTGTTCCTACCGGAACGTATTCGGTCAACGAAAGAATGGTCCATGATCTGGACCTGGCAAAGATAAATCACGCGTCCAACATGGCGATACCGATCGGATTGAAGATCAGGGAGAGATTCAACGGTGGCCAGGATCTGCTTGTCACGACGACCGATCCTGTCGGTTCGGATGAGATGAGCACGGGAGCAAGGCTCACCGGGATAAGAAAACTCCTGAGGAGCGGCAGTGGCGGCCACTATCTGAATCAGAACGCCGTGCACAGGCTTGCCTGTTCGATACTGGGAAAGCTCGACAGGGATCTGACTACCGTCGGAGCGCATATGGGCGGCGGCATGTCGGTGATGAGGCACAGCGACGGGGATGTCTGCGATCTTGAAAACGCTTTTTCGGGAGTGCCGAGCGCCAACAGGTGCGGTAACATACCGCTTGACCTTCTGATTGAAGCGTACGACCAGAGGGAGATCAGTATCCCGGAACTGAAGGAATATCTGTTTCGCAAGGGCGGCCTGATAGATCTTGCCGGGACTAATGATTTCAAGGCCCTTCTGCACTTCAGGAACACCGGCGCGCTCGATCAGCAGAGGGAGAAGATAGATCTCGTCATCGACTTTATGGCGCGGAATATTGCCGGAGCGGTCATGAAACTTTCCGCGGTCGAGGGTTCGGTCGACTTCGTCATCCTCACCGGCGGCCTGGCGAGGTCTTCGGAATTCACCGGTGCTATCAAGAGAAAACTTCTTCCGTACTTTCCGGTCGTCATCGTCCCGGGGTCGCTTGAGAACGAAGCGCTGATGGCTGGATTCCTGAGGGCGAGATTCAGGCCCGAGACGCTCAAGGATTATGTGGAGGAGCGCGACAGGCTGAACAAATTCAGGGAGTATGAAGAGGATCTTTTTGAAACCGAGATCTTCGCTCAGCCGCATCTGAGAAAGAAAGAGAACGCTCCGGTCACCAGTCTTGACGAAGTCATCTATCTTACAAGGGCGCTGGTCGCTAAATACCATACTCCGAGGATCGCGATCGTCGGGGCTGAAAACGAGGAAGCGATCGCCGCGGCGAAGCAGGCGAATGAGGAAGGCCACTATCCCGTGGCTAAATTTCTCCTTGTGGGAGACTACTACGAGATCAACAGGATCGCGTGGGATTACGACATAAAGGTAGACGGCGATAACTATACCATTGTCGATTCCAATGATCCGGTGCAGAAGTCGGTCGATCTGCTCGACAGCGGCGCGGCCGATTTTCTCATGAAGGGTGGAGTGAAGACTTCCGAGATCATGGGCGCGGCGCTGCAGTACCTGAAGAAAAGCGGGCGGATAAAAAAAGGGAATATATACAGCCATGTCGGGATATTTCAGATACCGAGCTATCCGAAACTTCTCATGGTCACCGATGCCGCTCTGATTCCGAGCCCCAGCCAGAATATAAAGAAGAAGATCCTCGAGAACGCTCTTGTCGTCGCGGGATATCTCAATATAACCGTCCCGAAGGTCGCTGTAATATCGGCAGTCGAAGTCGCCAGCCCGAGCGTTGAGTCCTCGATGCTTGCAGCTGAACTCTCTGAAGAGTACAAGGGTCGGACCGATTGCATCGTCGAGGGCCCTCTCTCTCTCGATGTGGCGATGTCTCCCCATTCGGCCATGGAAAAAAGGTACCCGGGCCAGATACGCGGCAACGCCGATATCCTGCTCATGCCTGATATCGAGGCTGGAAATGTCGTCTACAAATCGCTGACGGTATCTTCCGGCGCTTATCTCGGCGGCGCGATAGTAGGAGCCGGTGTCCCGATAGTCCTTACTTCCAGGGGGGATTCGGCCAGGTCAAAGCTCGCTTCGATCTGTCTCGCCTCCCTGATAGCGATGAGACAGGGCGATATCAGGCTGAGGGATTGATTCCCTCGAGGGATCGAGGTCCTGTCCCCATGCCGCCATCATACCGGGCTTTCACTCCGCCCGTGGTGGGCTCTATCCAGCGCATAAACGATTGAAAAATATTCCAATATATGATACACTCCAGTGTCGGACGCGGGAAAGGCATTCGTCCCGTAAAGGATGCTTTTCTTTTGTGTTTAAGCGATCAAAGTAATTCATATTTTTTCAGGGGCTTTCAGAAGGAGGTGAGACGGTGCAAGCCACGCTCCGCCGGCTGCGTTGGCGGCGGGTAGTATGAAGCAAAAGCTGCTCAAATCGGTGTAAGGAGAATCAATACAATGAAATCTAAATTGCTACTTCTCTCTCTGCTGGTCTTCGCCATTGTCGCGATGACATCGGCGGAGATCCTGGCGCAGAGGCCTGTCGCCGCCCCGAAGAATCCTGCGGCAGTATCCAGTGGAGATCCGCAGTTCGGGTATGTTCCGCCCCCGATGGACCTCTCGCACATCAAGGCTATTCCAGGCAGGTTCATGGGATTGGCCTCTACATGGGACTGGCGGGCTCTCGGCGGAGTGACTCCTGTCAAGAACCAGAACCCCTACGGCACCTGCTGGTGTTTTGCCGCGATAGGCAACCTTGAAGCGACAGTCCTTATCAATGAAAGTGTCGTGAATGATTTTTCCGAGTTCAATATCCAGTCATGCAACCCGGTCTCTCAGGATTGCAACTATGGCGGAAACGCATGGTGGACGACGAACTATCTTGCACTTCTCGGATCGGTCGATGAGACATGCGATCCTTATCCCGGCGACTGCCCGAACTCGACATGCAACAATTTCGCCTGTTCTTTCGGAAAACAGGTGACCGAGTGGAGAGTCATTCCGAACGATGTTGCCGCGATAAAAGCGGCTATTATGGCGTGGGGTCCGGTCTATACATCGATGTACGCGAGTTTTCCCGGCTTCAGCACATATGACGGGTCTTACTGCATGACTTACGTCGGTACGGAAAACACGAACCATGGAGTGCTTATCGTAGGCTGGGATGACGATATGTGCTCCGGCGCCGGCGCCTGGATCGTCAAAAATTCATGGGGCACCGGATGGGGCGACAATGGATTTTTCTATATCGAGTATGAGAACGCTCAGATCGGAAGCAACACCAACGTCATAACGGATTACAAGGAATTCGATCCGAATGAGACGATCTACTACTATGACGAAGTCGGTTGGTGGACTTCGGTCGGTTACAGCGATGGTGATGACTGGGGTATGATCGTTCTGACGCCGGCTAACGCCGACGAATACCTATACGCGGTTGATTTCTGGGCAGTGGCTGCTCCTGGAACGTATACTGTAAAGGTCTTTGACGATTTCAACGGTTCCTCCCTGTCGAACCTTCTTGCCGGCCCTATAGTAAAATCGATTTCGGAAGAAGGGTACTACAGCGTCAAACTGACGACTCCGATACCTCTCACGATGGGTGACGATATATATCTGGAAGTCGAATTCAATAACGGTTACGCCTATCCGATCCCTATGGATAACTATACTCCATGGGAGACCGGAAAGACATTCGTCAGTTCTACCGGGGCGACGTACACTTCTCTCGGGACCGACGGACACGACATGGGCGACGTGGGGATCCGCGGACGCGTAGGGCCCGAGATCGTCGCCGGGGAATGTTCGAAAGAAGGCGATCCGGGATTCTTCTTCGGTTTCTACACTACGGCGAACGTGATCAGGGGCGAGACCTATTGCGACGAAGTCGCCGCGACGAACTTCTCGTGGATATCTACCTGTAACGCGGGCGAAGACACATTTTGTCTCCATTATTCAGACGACCTCGGATGGCCGATAGTCGGAACGACATTCTCCCACGGCGAATGTTTCATAGTCGGCGACGCGAGCTACTATGTATCCGAAGTCTGCATAACAGTCCCGTGCGACGCCCAGATTGGAACGACGAACAATCTCTGCGCGCAGATGAACTACTGCGACGTCAATGGAGTATGCGCTCCCGATTGCGGAGACTGCGTGGACCCGAACACTTACGGGGGCGGCGAGCAGTATTCGCTCTCATGTTCGGAACTGATGGTAATCGAATCGCCTCCGGCGCTATATGTACTTCAGGACACCCTGTATCTGGTAGAGCAGGGCCTGACGGCGGCGTATATCCCCTTCTCGATATGCAACGGTGATCCATGCGCGGCCCCGACAGACTATAACTATTACATCACGAGCACGGGGGTCGTGGGACCTGCGATCAGCCAGAGCGGTACGATCGTCGGCGTTCCTGGCGGAAAGTGCCTTGATGTATATGGCATCATCAATGCCGGCGCGGCGGATATCTGCGATTACGACATCCTCACCATAATAGCGTGGGATATTACAGGAACGGTCTACGACACATGCGTCCAGGAGATCCATGTCGTCGAGCCTGTACCTGTTCCTCTCTTCTCGGCGCCTGTGATAACGAGCCTGGTCCTTGCCATGATCCTCACGGCAGCGATCATAATGAGAAGAAGGATGGCAGATAGCGGTTGATCCTTTCATAGGGTCTTCCCACTTTCCTGTTCATGGCGCGCGCGACTCTTCGCGCGCGCACCTTTCTTATAGACCTGATCACCCGGCCTCCTTTAATATGGATAAATGTTTGGAAAAGTGATCGCCGCGGGCGAAGGTTCTCTCCTGGAAAGAGAATTGACAGATAAAATCACTCGAATCAGGGCCACCGACGCAGTGGTTCGGATCGATATACTTACCGGTTCAAACAGGCTGGGAGAATATCTCAGGAGAAGGATCTCCGAAGAGTCGCCGGTACTTTTCAATATCGATTTCATGACATTCCCCGACCTTTTAAAAAAAGTCACTGAAAAAAAGACTCCGCATTCGAGCGATCCGTTACCTCCGTTCGCCGGAGAAATAATCATAGAGAGGATGGCTTCTTCCGGCGTATTGCCCCGATATCTCGAGAAGACTTCCGCTACAAGGGGATTCGCGGCAGCGATACTCAGGACGTTTACAAGTTTTGCCGAGGCAGGCCTTTCGGGGCCGGGCGCCGTTCGGATCTGCGCCGATCCGGGGCTGAAAAAAAAGTTGCCGCGAATAGCGGCGCTTCTGCCGGCCTATGCTGAGTACAGGAAGATGATAGACGATGCCGGCGGGGATATTCATTCTGAATTTATAGATTCGGTTGAAGTCATAAACCTGGAAGGGTATGACGTTCCTTTCATCGCTTATGGATTCTATGATTTTAACGAGGAGCAGTGGAAGGTCCTTTCGGCGATAGCCATGAAACGCGAGACGACTCTTTTTGTCCCGTTTGGGGATGGAAAGGAATACAGGTTCGCGAGGCGGCTGATAGACAGAGCTACCGGGGATGGGTTCGAACTGTCGATGCTTTCCAGCGCCAATAAAAGAGTCCTGCCCTCAGCGGAGATCCTCAGCGTCCGCGACGACGAAGATGAATACAGGGAGATTGCCAGAAGAGCTCTTTTGCTTGCCGGTGAAGAGGCAGTCAGGTTTGAAGAGATGGCGGTGATAGCGCTGCCGGAAACAGACAGGAATCTGTTGGTTGATATCTTTAAAGAAGCGCGTATTCCGTGTACGCTGTCAGGCCGCGTGGAAATGAAATATGATCCGGCGGCCAGGGGAGCGTTGAAACTCACCGGTCTTCTCGCGGGAGAGGTGAGGAGGGCTGATCTCGTGGAGTTTCTTTCGGCGGCTCCCCTCGATCTGTCTTCCTGCGGAGCCGGAGCTGCCGACCCGGTATCTCTCTGGATCAGAAAAAGCGCCGAAGCGGGGATGACAGGCGAGAGGGGATGGGGCGTCGAAAACACCGAACTGCTGGAAAGATTGATCAGGGAGGAAAAAAGAGGAGTCGGAAAACCGGGATCAGTCTCGTCGGTCAGATTCGTCGGTGGCCTGCTTGAAAAAATATCGCTTGCCTCGCGACGTTTTTCTGCTTCTTCATCCTGGTCAGATCATTCTTCGCGGTTGTCGGCCCTGGTATCGGAGTTATTCGATGATTCAGAAAGTGTCGAGGCGTTAAAAGGACTTGTGGAAAGTCTTGCCGGGCTGGACAGGATATCAGGCGCTGTTTCCTATAAACTCTTCCTGCGCGTTTTTACTGAAGCTGTCGATTCTGCTCTTGTTAAAAGAGAGCGCGTCAGGGAAGAAGGAATCAGCGTGCTTACTCCGGTAGAGGCGAGAGGGCTTCGGTTCAGAGTAATATTCATACCTTCGATGACACAGAGCTCCCTGCCGGGAAGGATAAGGCAGGATCCATTCCTCAAGGATGGCGAAAGAAGAGTGATCGGGCAGATCGCCACACCGGATGCCTTTTTTCCAGAAAAAGGTGAAAGGTACGAGGAACAGGTGCTGCTTTTCAATCTTATTATCGAATCAGCGTCGGAACTTGTCGTGTGCAGCCGTCCCAGAGTGGAGGGTCGGTCGGGAAGGGAAAGGGCTGGATCTTCCTTCATCCGTTTCGTGAAAGAGAAGTTTTCTGGCGGTTCATCAGGCGGCCAATGTGTGGAAAAACGGATATCGGGAAGGATGAGGACGACTGAAGAAGTCGAACCGGTCAGCGAGAGGGAGTTCGATATCATTCTTGTCGCCTCGGAAGGGGTGAAGGGAGCGGAGGGATTATCGAACCGGTTTTTCAAAAGGGGACTGATGTTATCGAAAGCTCGCTGGCAGAACGACAGGCTGACTCCCTATGACGCCGTATTCAGCTCGAAGCGGGCCCGGGAAGAATCGAAAAGGATCCTCGATGAGAAAAAGTGGTCATTTTCGGCGACTTCTCTCGAAAGCTGGGCAAGATGCCCCTTTTCGTATTTTCTTGAAAAGATGCTTGGCGTCGAATCGGTGTCCGAACCTGAACGGATACTTACTATAGATCGGCTCGAACGTGGAAGGCTCGTCCATTCTCTCCTCGAGGATGTCTTCAGAAGACTTGGAGAGAAAAAGTATTTGCCTCTTTCGGGGAATAATATCGCTCCGGCTCTCGACACGGCACGCGGATCGATTGACCAGGCGCTTGCAAGGTACGAGGACAGCAGGCCGGTAGGTCTGCCGGTATTCTGGGATATGGAAAAGGACTGGATGATCAGGTCTGTCACGAGATATCTCGAACATGAAGCGAGAAGATCGGATGGACTGGTCCCTTGCCGGTACGAAGCATCGTTCGGCGGGGATGATTCCGAAAAGGTGTCGTTCAGGACGGGGAAGGGAGAAATATTCTTTCACGGGAGGATAGACAGGATCGACAGTGGCGGGGGTGGCCGCTTCAGAGTCATCGACTATAAGACCGGCAATCTGAAAGGTACAGATGACGATATCCAGGGAGGCACGAGCCTGCAACTTCCCGTTTATCTTCAGGCAGCGTCAAAACTGCTCGTTTCACCTGTCGAACAGGGGGTGGCCTGGTATCAGCAGATCACCCCTGAAGCAAGAGGGGTCGTCAGATTCAGCGGGGAAGACTGGAATGAAAAAGCCCCGGGCTTCTCGAAAGCAGTCGATCTGATCACTGACGGGATAGAAAAGGGGTATTTTTTTATTTATCCCGACAGTCAGAGATGCAGGTTCTGCGGCCTTAAGGAAGCCTGCCTGTCGTCGAGAGAAAAGCTGTTCAGGCGCAAGAGTGAACATGACAGACTGAGCCTCGATTTTATCGCTTTGAGAGGAAATCCCGGCAGTGAAGAGAACTGATAACGATTTTATACTTGTAGACCATGACGCGAGAGTAAGAGCGGTCAACGATCTCGATTCGACGATATGCGTGGAAGCGGGAGCGGGAACCGGCAAGACTACTATCCTCGTCGACAGGTATCTTTCCCTGATAAAAACGGGGAGAGCTTTGTGCGGCGAGATAGTAGCGATAACGTTCACAGAGAAGGCGGCAGGCGAGATGAAAACACGGCTGAGGGAAAAACTCAGCCTCCTGGCCTGTTCGCCTGAAATATCGGCCGATGAGAGGGCGAGATTCGCCGCGGCGGGAGAAAATATTGAAAACGCGCAGATATCGACGATACATGCTTTTGCTTCATCGGTTCTAAGGGAATATCCCATCGAAGCGGGGGTCGATCCCGATTTCAGACAGATAGATGAGATAGACAGGTTGCTTTTTCTTGAAGAGATGTGGGATGAGTTTCTTTCCCGGACGGCATCTTCGCGCGAGCCGCTCATTCAGAGCTGGGTCTTTTCCGGCGGTAATACAGACAGGCTCCGCTCACTCGCCTTTGATCTTTATTCATCCCGATCCGACCGCGTACTCTCCGGCATTTTTTATGACGATGGAGAAGTGGATGACAATGGGGCACCGGAGGAGCAAAACGGAAGAAAGCCCGGCGAGTTTCCCGCGGGAGTGATCGAAAGGGCGGCAGAATTGAAGCATCTCGTCAATACATGCTGCAACGATCCGGTCGACAGAGGCGCGATAAACATAAAAAGGTTTCTTGGCGACCTGCAAGGGATCGAAGGTCTTTCGGGCCGTGAACTTGAGGAGTTTCTCCTGCGAATAGCCATGCCGGCGAAAAACAGCGGGGCGATCAAAAACTGGGATACCCGTGAATCATGCGACAGGCAGAAGGAGATCATCGGCGAATTGCGCGATATCCAGTCGTCAGAGATGAGATCTTACATGGACAGGGTCAGCCGGGGACTGGAGCAGTGGCTTGGAGGATTTATCGATTTTGTCGATGAACGGAAAGAAAAGGAAAGCATTCTCGATTTCGACGATCTGTTGATATGCACGCGCAAGTTGCTTGACGATGATTCCGCCCGCCGGTCGTTAAGGGATAAATACCGATATTTCCTTGTCGATGAATTTCAGGATACCGATCCGCTGCAGGCCGAGATAATAATACTTCTATCAGCATCCGGTCCGGCGGGAAGTCCGGTTGAACTCGAAGAGGGCAGATTATTCATCGTGGGAGACCCGAAGCAGAGTATATACCGTTTCAGAAAAGCGGACGTTGAAATATATGAGAAGATTAAACATAAGCTGACCTCGAGTGAAGAGCACCTGGACATCTTTCAGAATTTCAGATCCGTTCCGGGAATAACGGGATGGGTGAACGGAGTCTTTTCCGGTATGATCAGACCGCCGGAGAGCGGATTTTATCAGCCGAGGTACCAGCCTGTCGATGCGGCGAGGAGAGGGGAGGGCGAAGCGGTGATCTCTCTGGAGATCGGATCTGCACTTGAGACAAGCGATAAGATCAGGGAAGCTGAAGGGGAGACGGTAGCTCGTTTTATAAAGGATCTTGTCGAAAAAAACCATGATATCACCGATCCGGAGGACGGGGCGATACGGCCGGTAAGGTATGGCGATATCGCTCTTCTGTACCGGGGAACTACCGGTATCGAGTTTTATGAGGACCCTCTTCGCGATGCCGGCATCCCATACATCGTGGAAGGTGGGAAACTCTATTACACGAGACAGGAAATAAGAGACCTTGCCTCCGCAGTCTGGGCGATCGAGGATCCTTACGACACGCTGGCGATCGTCTCGATCCTGCGTTCTCCCCTTTTCGGTTTCAGTGACGAGGAGCTTTTTCTTTATAAAAGAAGGGGCGGAAGATTCGATTATCTCGAAGAACCGGCTGACGTAAAGGGGGAGTTTGAAGATCTTGCGTCGGCGTTGCAGCTGCTTGGAAGACTCCACTTCGCCAGGAATGACAGGGGGCCTGCCGGGACTCTTGACGATCTGCTCAGGGAAACGGGATATCTCGAACTTTCAGTACTTGGGCCCCATGGCGCCCAGCAGGCGCTGAATATACAGAAAGCTCTCCAGAACGCCCGTACATTCGGTGAAAAGGGGTATTCCTACAGGTCGTTCGCGAGGTGGCTGAGGGACCAGGAAAAGGTGTCTGCCGCCGAGTCGGAATCACCGGCGCTGGATGAGAGCGAGGATGCCGTAAGGCTTCTTACCATACACAAGTCGAAAGGGTTGCAGTTTCCCGTCGTGATCATCGTCAACCTCGTGCAGAGAAGGTACAGGGCTCCTCAATCGATCATTTCAAGGGGAAAGGCACTTTCCATAAACCTGGGGAATGGATGGGAGACGAGCGATTTTTCCCGGTTACTGTCCCTGGACAGGCTAAAAGACGAAGCAGAATCGATAAGGCTTCTGTATGTCGCGGCGACCAGAGCGAGGGATATCCTTGTCATACCTGAAACTGCCAGAAAAGATTCTTATTACAGCCTGATCGAGAAGTATATCGTGGATGGTATAAATGGCGGAGATTCCGTGGAAAAGGATCAGGTGGATGGCAACGGGGTCAAAAGTACCTGCGGTCCAGCCGGTCTGATAAAAAGGGTCAGCGCCGGGTCCCTTCCCGAGTTGTCTTACAGGTCCCGGCCTTTTTCCGATCCTGTGAACAAGAAAAGCAAAAACCGGCGATCGATAGAGGAGATGAGGAACAGTTGGAGGGAAAGGACAGACAGTGCTCTCGTTGCCGGAAAGAGGAAAAGAGTATTTATCACGCCATCAAGCTTTTTATCTCATGAAGCGGCTTTTCCGGCGGGGCGATCAGGTGAAGGTGACAAGACAGATCCTCTTCTTTTCGGGTCTGCTTTTCACAGGATAATGGAACTGGTGCGTATGCCGGAAAAAGGAGATATAACAGGGCTTGCCGGACAGGTCGCCTCGAGGTTCGGAATCGGTATGGCGGGGGCTGAGCTTGGTGGCCTGGTCGAAAAAGCGATGTCGTCGCCAGTGCTGAAAGAAGCGGGAACGGCCCGGACTATACTGCGCGAAGTGCCTTTCACGCTTCCCTTCTTCGGTCGAGAGTTTGAGGGGCGAGAGTGTCCGGGGCCGGCTGAATATTTCGTCGATGGCAGGATAGATCTGCTTTTCGAAAAAGGCGGGATATGGACGATCGTCGACTACAAGACCGATGACCTGGATGCCGGCATGGTTGACGCCCGGTTCGATGCCTGCTCGATCCAGGGCAGCATATACGCTCTTGCAGCCGGGAAGGCAGGTCTGGATCTGTCCGGCGGCATTGTCTTTTATTTCGCGAGGCCTGGAGTGGAAAGAAGGATAAAGGTCACTGCCTCTCTTCTCGAAAATACCGCCGTGGCGATAAAGACAGCGGCAAACCGGCTTGGAAAAACAGTCATCAGGTGAAAGGCGCGGGAAATGTTATCCGCGTTGCGCGCGAAAACAGGTTATCCCATGCTGGCAGTATCTGCCGGCAACTGGTATGATACGGGAAAGGATTGCGGGGACGGACTCGACTGCAGATGGAGCTGAAGGTATGACCGAAGAAAAAGAACAGATAAGAAGACTGAGAGAGGAACTTGACAGGGAACGGAAGGAAAGGGCCGCTGCTGAAGCTTCTCTGAAAAAATCACGCGATGTCGCGAGAGGTCAGTTCATGAACATACCTGTTCCCGTATTCGTCTGGAAAAAAGCGGGAGATGACCTGGTGCTGGTCGATTATAACAAGGAAGGTAATAAGATATCCGGAGGTAACGTTGAAAGATTGATCGGAATAAAGGCAAGTGAGTTTCATAAGGATAACAACGCTGTGTTCGAGGTGATGAGGCGATGTGCCAGGGAAAGAGGGATATTTGACAGAGAGGTAAAGATCAGGGGGCAGTTTCTCAAAAAAGAATGGGATATGGATATAACATTCATTTTTTGTGAGCCGGATCTCGTCATGGCGTTCACATTTGACGTGACGCAGAGAAAACAGGCGGAAAAAGAACTGTCGCAGTACAGGACCCAGCTTGAGGATCTCGTAAACAAGCGCACTCTTCAACTCGAGATGATGAACATGGAATTGAAAAAAGAGATGTCCGAGCGCAGGGAAGCAGTCGAGGCCCTGAGAGAATCAGAGGAAAGGTACAGGTTCGTCGCCGGACTTACATCTGATTTTACTTTTGGCGGGAGCATCTATCCCGACCGGAAAATGATCATAAAGTGGAGCAAGGGGAGTTTCGAAGATATAGCCGGTGTCGGGATAGATCAGGGCAGCGATGGAAGCGCGCTCTTCGACGCGATTCATCCTGATGACATGGAAAAGATGCTGAGGCATATAGACGCATATTTCCTGAACGTGGAATCTGTCGAGGAATTAAGGATAATCAGCAGGGATAATAAAGAAAAATGGTTACAGATATATGGCAAACCACTTGGAGATGACGGGAGGGGTGGAGTCGAGTTCATAAGCGCGGCAAAGAATATTACCCGGAGGAAACAAGCCGAAGTAGAGCTTGAGAACAGGAACAGGGAATTAAGGGTCCTCAACCGGATCCATAAGATATTCGAGGACCCTCTCGGCCTTGAGATCATCATGGAAAAGGTGATCGATATTCTTCTTGAGGAAAGTGGTCTCAATAAAGGAGGCGTATATTTTCCGGCCGAAGGGTCAGCCTTTATTGAATGCAGGATCCTCCGGGGGATAGACGCAAGGACAGCCGATCCGGTATGCAGAATGCCGATGAAAGACGAGATGGTCTCGGCGATCATGGAAACGGAAGATCTGTTTATCCCCGAGGATGAGTTTCCAGTGGATGATCCGGAGATCATCGAGTTCCGCAAGAAAGCCGGGATATCGAAGACATTGTCTATACCGATATTCGCCGGTAATACCTTCAAGGCGAATATCGTTCTCTGCCTGGGCGGGGAACAGGTGATCGCCGGGGAGATCCGTGATTTTTTCAAGACGATTCAGATGCAGCTGGAAATCGAGCTCGAAAGGCAGGACCTTCTTTCCGCCCAGCAGAAATACGAAACTGACCTGAAAAAGCTCGCGGGTCAGCTTATCAGGTCCATAGAAGAGGAGAGGAGCCATATCGCTCTTAACCTGCATGACGAGATAGGGCAGTCGATGATCGTTATCGAGGGAGAGTTCTCACTTCTCGAAAAGAAGATAGAAGCTGACGATACCGAGACTCTCGACAGGGTCAAGCGAATAAGAGAACAGATCCACGGCCTGACGGAAACGGTCAGGCAGGTATCATATTCGCTTCATCCGGCGATGCTCGAAGACCTCGGGCTCATTCCAACTATTCAGTGGTACATCGACAATTTCGTGCGTAACACTGGGATAAAGATCGCTTTTGAAACCGCGGGATGGGATGAGCGGATCGACCAGCAATTATCTCTGACGCTGTATCGTATTATCCAGGAGTCTCTTACAAATGTCGTGCGCCATTCTCGCGCAAAAAATGTTTTGTTAAAGCTGACAAAAGGATATCCTGATGTTATTATGAGCGTGGTCGATGACGGGAAGGGGTTCGAATTGGATTCTGATGAAGGTCTGAAAGGTCTGGGTATTGTGGGGATGAGAGAGAGAGTCAACAGCCAGAACGGACGGTTTATAATACATTCCACTCCCGGAGAGGGGACTCGAATAAGGGTAACACTTCCACTGGAGGGATCACGATGAATCAGGTAAAAATAGTACTTGTCGAAGATCATACGATCGTACGGGAAGGGTTCAGAAAGATTCTTGAGGATGAGAATCACGAGATAGTCGGTGAAGCGGACAATGGCCGCGACGCGATCACTATAGTGGATAAAACGCATCCCGACCTGGTGATAATGGATATAGGCCTGCCAAAACTCAGGGGGATAGAGACGGCGAGGAAGATCAAGAAGATGCATCCCTCGATCAAGGTGATCATGCTTACGATCCATACAAACGAGATATATGTCTATGAATCGCTTGACGCGGGAGCTGACGGATACCTCGTCAAGGACACTGCGTCCGAGGATCTTCTCGATGCCATCGGCGCTGTCTTCAGCGGAGAGATATATATCAGTTCGAACTTCCCTGAAGACGTGCTGATCAACTACAGGAAACTGAAAAAATCAGGAAAGAAAGCGGACGAGTTCAGCCGTCTTACGAAGAGAGAAAGAGAGATACTTCAATATATCGCCGAGGGTCTGACAAGCCAGAAGATAGGGGAAGAACTTTTTATCAGCAAGAAGACCGTTGAAAACCACAGGGCGAATATTATGAACAAACTCAATATTCACGAGACTGCCGGACTGGTCATGTACGCGGTTAAAATAGGCCTTGTCGATAGCGTCTAGTCTTTTTCGATCAGCCGTTCTATCAGTAAAAATAAGGATCATTTCCTATTGTTTGAATAGCGCATATGATGTATGCTTATTGTGTCTGGAGAATATTTCAGGCGGGGCTATCAGTTTTTAGGAAAAAAATGAATCGAAAAAAGGAACATGCTCTTCGTCCGAGGGGTATAATATGTGAGTGCCCGGGGAGGTGCCTGCAGGTAACAAGGATAGAAAATAAATAAAACAAGGTTTGCCGCCTGGTTAATGGAAGTTTTTCCTGCCTACCCAAAACCCCATCTCTTCCCCTAGGAGATGAGCCGCTTAATATGGAGAAGCTTCCGCCTGATCACTCAGGTTCGACCTTCAACGCTCCATTGAGAGTCCCTTAGGATCGCTTTCCACTTCTTAGGAGCTGTGGTTGAATGCAGGCGGCATTTTTTATGTTGGACAATCACCTTTTATTCGAATATAATCAGCGCGGGTTCGATTTCATTTCAGAAGTAAAAAATCGTTGGTACAGGAATGAAGATAAATCATACCACAATCTGCAAAGCCGCGCTGATCGCCGCTCTTTTACTATCACTTTTCACGGCGGGATCGGTTGCCGATCAACCGCCTCATTCGATTTTCCCGGTCAAACTGATGAACCTTGAGACAGGGTACCTTCTCGGGAACGGGCAGAATACGAAGATAGGTCTTGGTGATTCAGGAATAGGCCTTTTTGGCCGGGTGCAGATTACCACGAACACGCTAATGGATATGCTTACCCTTGTAAACGGCCAGGTCAAGGTGGGGATACTTCCCGATGAAGGCCCTTTCCCCGCTCTTTCAACGGGGATGGGATATTACAATCTTGTCTCATCAGACTATCTTGTTGATATAGTCATGGAGCAGGCCTTTACCGAAGAGAAGATGTCGATCAGTTCCGGTCTGGATATATTGAGCTGGTTTATTTCAGCGAGCAAAAAAATAAATGACAGGCTGCGTTTTCACGCGGGATTTCAGTACAGGCGTCTTGAAGGCCACCTTAAGACCGATGAGCCGGTCGATATGGGATCTGACGGCGATTCAATGGGAATAGAGGTCGCCTTCAGAGAGACCGCGTCCCATAGATCGATACTTTTCGGAGCTGATGTCGATCTTTTCGATCATCTGAAATTTATGCTGGAACTTGGAAGCGACCTCTCCTACGGGAGAGCTCGAGGTGGAGCCGGAGTCCAGGTGGGCGTGGGAGGATCGTTTGCTTTTCAGGCAGGAGTATTATGGCCCGGGATCTCCCTTGATGAAGATATAGATATCCCCGTGCTCCCTCATATTTCCCTTTTCTGGAGATTCTGATCGAAGGAGCCTGTAATGAAGCGACTGGCAATTCTTGTAATAGTACTGGTTCTGCTGTCGGGGTGTAAGTCGACCCTTGAAGTCACGAACAGGTCGGACCCGCAGGATTTTCCCCCGATTCCCTTTTCGGGACTCGGCGGCGATTATTATGGGGAAATAGTGATAGATGTACCTGAAGAGGTCAGAAATGATGAATTCGATATCACCCGCGCCGATCTTTACGCTGATATATTCGCTGATACGATCTATGCCTCCGGCGACTTCGAAATAACAGTCGATTTCTATATTGGGCTGGAAAGTGGCGCGGAGGGGATCGAAAATGCCGAAATCAATCAGTATCTTACTACCGTTCTAATAACCGAGCAGGATCAGCACAATGTTGTCGAGATATTCAACGCTGAACTCCTCCATAAGGGAATAAAGCAGGAGATGTTCTTTCTCAAGGCACTGATCGAAGTCGAAACTACCGAGCCTGTTTACGGGATCATCCACCTTGATGACATATATTTCATAGCTTATCTCGAACGAGAGACGGAGGGGCTCTTTCCGATCTTCTATCTCTTCTGATCTGATCGTTCCTTCTTTTATTATTGTCGTGTCCAGGCGATTGACAGGTAGAAGGTGGATTCGATGAACGAAAGATACGGATGGATTGAACTGAGAAAAAAGATCTTTGCCGTAATCGCGGAGGAATTCGCCCTGCGGTCTTCCATAGGGGAGAAAATATTCCATGAGATATATATCGATCGGGAGCAGGTTCCGGCGCTGAAACACCTGTTAAGCCAGTATATCCCCGACGAACAGACTCTTGTCGAGATCCTCGGCGCGATAGCCGAAAGGACCGGACTCGAAGAATCAAAAGTCAGATCTCTTTTTGACCGGGATGAGATACTCCCCCAGTTTGCTGAAAGGCTTCTTCGCGCCGGCGCGTTCAAAGAAATCAGGGGGAAAAGAGAAAATGGCTGAAAAGGAGCTGCCCCGGCAACTTGCTGGGCGGTTGAAAATAATAATAGCCACTCTGCTTCTTTTATCAGCGCCTGTCTTTCCACGACATATCAATGCCTCCATTTTCACCGGTGAGGGAGCGGTCTATTTCGACCGCGGCCATTATTGGATAGAACTCCCGCTTTCTTCCGGTGAAGAGGACAGCCGCGAAGCTGAGGATTTCCCGCCGGAAGCGTTTACCGTCATCGATCTCGACCGCGATGATGAGGCGTTTTCTCCTTCCGGGGTCAGGCTCGTATCGACATTTTCGGGAGCGAGGACAGTGATACTGTCATCGGGAAAGCTCAAGGGTAAAAGATGCTACAGGGTAGTATACAGGCAGGGTGAGGAGGGTGAAGTGGTGATCGATCAGATCTGCGATCCATTTATATACGATCCCGCCACTTCTTCACGCCAGGGGGGATTTATAAAAAGATTCATAGCCCCGGCATTTTCGACAGAGGGAGAATATTACAGGCTTAACAGGCTTGTTTACGGGTACGATCTTTCTTCGGATAAAACAACAAGCGAGATAGAGATCGAACCTCGATTCGGAAGCGGTCTTTTTATGGTATCGCCGCGATTCGATTTTGACAAGGTGGTCTATCCCGAAAGATCGGGGCCTCGATCGGAAACTGCAAGAAGGTCGCTGGGAGCCTCTGTCTCTTCTTCGATCAGGTCCGGTATATTGAAATATACAACGGAGCTTGAATATGCCCACAGGCGTGAAGAAGAGTCGGCAGGAGTCAAAGGCGGACTGTTATATTCCCAGTCTATATTGGCGGGGATGACAGTTCGTTTCGACAACCTGTTCGATAACGTGAATATAGATGGATCAAGCGTCTTCAAGGGAGTGGATCTGTCTGTCGGATACGCGTGGTTCGACTCGAGCGCCAGTGATCTATGGAAGACCGATTCGTTCGGTTTTGATTCGCCGTCGGTGAAAGGGAGGTTCACCTGGACCGTGCTTGGTGGCTTCCAGATATCCTGCGCTGACGAATCATTCTGGCCATCTTCCCTGGGAGGCAGGATCAGGACATTGTATGCCGTCAGCGTCAGGCTTCTTCTCAGGGATATGCTCGAACACCCCCGCGGGAGATCGTACCATCCCGATCTGGAATTCACCGTAGAGAGGGGGAGAAGATTCCCGCTCTTCGAGTTCGAGGAAAAGATCTCTCTTGGATTTACCTTTGACCTTTATCCATGGTGAAGGCAGCCCCTTCTTTCCAATGACCTGATCTCGGCTTTCAACCGTCCTTCGAGATCCGTATATAGCACTTTCTTTTTCTCGGACCGTCGAACTCGCAGAAAAAAACAGCCTGCCACACTCCGAGCAGCAGCCGGCCTTCGGTGATGATCGTCCATTCCGATGATCCGACCAGTGAAGATTTGATATGCGAGTCTGAATTTCCCTCCCCATGCCGGTATCCCCATCCGGCGGGGACTATTTTTTCGAGAGTGGATGAGATGTCACGCGCGACATCCGGGTCGGCTTTTTCGTTTATAGTTACTGCTGCTGTCGT
The DNA here is from genome assembly GCA_016932415.1 of Candidatus Krumholzibacteriota bacterium. Classification (NCBI taxonomy): domain Bacteria; phylum Candidatus Krumholzibacteriota; species Candidatus Krumholzibacteriota bacterium. The sequence continues at coordinate 22,144 of JAFGCX010000007.1, read as the reverse complement.
GTGCGGGACAAATATATGGCATACTCCCTCCCTTACCCCGCTTTCGGAGACGGCAGACTCTATCTCTCCGGTGATATCGAGCATCTCATTTCTCTTTCCGGTAGTTACCGATATTTCGCGCAGCATCCTTTCTCCTCCCGTCTATCTTTTTCAGAATTCCAGATGTTATGATATCATCGCCGATGCTGGTAGTCATGACAATTCAGGAGTGGATAGCCTTTTGCGCGACTGGAACCCGCGGAAGATCGTCGGTATAGATCACCCGGATATCGTGGAAGCTCAGCCAGAAGGATAGCTTGACCATATACCGCGCTTTACGTATAATTCATTTCCCGGTGAATCTGAATAATATTTGAATTTCAAGTGATCCGGGAGATAGCGATAGCTGGCGCGGAAGCGCCACGTTCGGAAGCGTTGATTGCCGTAAGTGATATTTAAAAGGAGGTCACAGTCATGTCGTTGGGCGGATTTGAACCAAAAGAACTCTGGAAGCATTTTGAAAAGATCCTCAGCATCCCGCATTGTTCGGGTAATGAGACTCAACTGGGAGAATACTTTCTTTCCTTCGCCAAAAGCAAGGGGCTTGAAGCGGATAAAGATGAAAGAGGCAATATAGTCATAAGGATCCCCGCTACTAAAGGACACGAGAAAGCTCCGACGATCGTGCTCCAAGGACATCTCGATATGGTTGGAGAAAAGAATTCCGATGTGGATCATGATTTTTTCAAGGATCCGATAAAGGTCCAGGTAGAGGGAGAATGGCTTACCGCGATAGGTACGACTCTAGGCGCTGATAACGGTATCGGTCTTGCCGCCGGCCTGGCAGTATCGGAAGCTGAAGATCTCGTCCACGGACCTATCGAAGTGCTTGCCACTGTCGATGAAGAGGTAGGACTTACAGGCGCCGCTCAGCTTCAGCCAGGTTTTATAAAGGGTATGACCCTGCTTAATCTTGACAGCGAGGAGATCGGGGCGGCATATATCGGTTGCGCCGGCGGCGGGGACACCACGATCAAATTCCCCATCTCGCTGGTCGATCCTCCGGCTGGCACGAAAAGTTATACAGTCAAGGTGTCGGGACTCAGGGGAGGACATTCAGGAATAGATATAATTGAACAGCGCGGCAACGCGATCAAGGTTCTGACGCGGATACTGGGAACCGCGATGAAGACGCAACCGGTACATCTGGCAGAGATAAAGGGCGGGAACAAGAGAAACGCGATCCCGCGCGAAGCGTTCGCGCAGTTGAATGTACTCGAAACGGCCGTTGACGACCTTGCCAGCCTGATAGAGGACGAGGTCGAAAAGATCAGGATCGAGCTTGGCGGCAGGGAAAAAGAGCTCGCAGTTACCATCGAGCCGTCCGATACTGCCAATCCGAAGGTGATGGATGAAAAGAGCCAGCAGACGCTCATACAGCTTCTCCTTGCTCTTCCGCACGGTGTCGAGAATATGAGTTATGATATCGAAGGACTGGTGGAGACATCGAATAACCTTGCTACGATAGTGACAGGCGGCAATGAGGTGACTATCGGGACTTCTACCAGGTCATCGATCAAATCGGCTCTTCAGGCTCTGAGGGACAGGATCTCGGCGACAGCCCGCCTGGCAGGTGCCGACGTGGTAGAGAACGATCCATATCCCGGTTGGATGCCGAATCTTGATTCCAATATCCTCAAGGTAGTGAAAAAGGTGCATAAGGATGTCTTCGGCAAGGAACCGGAGATGAAGGCGATCCACGCGGGGCTCGAGTGTGGAATAATCGGAGAGAAGTATCCCGGAATGGATATGGTCTCCTTCGGTCCATGGATAGAGCACCCTCATTCTCCCGAAGAGAGGGTGAATATTCCGTCAGTGGAGACATTCTGGATTCTTCTTGGCGCGGTTCTGAAGGAACTGGCGTGAGAAAAGCGGTTGATCGATAATAATCCGTCCCGGGACTCCGTTTGGCGTCCCGGGAATCGTTTCAAGCCGAAAAGCGGTCCAAATGACTTGACTTGATGAAAATAAATGTTATTATTCCGTGTCAAAATGATGATTACAGGGGTGTAGCTCAACTGGCTAGAGCACCGGTCTCCAAAACCGGGGGTTGCGGGTTCAAGTCCTGCCACCCCTACATTCTCAAAGTTTCCATACAATCACATCATCGGACGGACCGGGTCTTTCAGCGAAGGAGTGAGTATTGAGCGTAAAAAGGGTCACCAGCGGGATGAGGCCCACTGGAAGCATGCATCTTGGCAACCTGCTCGGAGCGCTGAATAACTGGGTCGATCTTCAGGACAAGTACGAGTGTTTTTTCTTCATAGTCGACTGGCACGCCCTGACGACTCCCGGTGGTGGAGGAGCTGTCGGATATGAGAATGTCGGGGAACTGCGGAACAATGTCAGGGAGATCGCGATAGACTGGATCGCCGGTGGGCTTGACCCGGACAAAGCTTCAATATTCATACAATCTCATGTTCCGGAAGTAGCCGAACTTCACCTTCTTTTTTCCATGATCACCCCGATAGGCTGGCTCGAAAGAAATCCGACTTTCAGGGAAATGGTCCAGGGATACAAGATCGAATCTCCCAGTTATGGATTGATGGGCTACCCGACCTTACAGGCAGCTGACATCCTCGCGTACAAGGGCGATTTCGTGCCTGTCGGCAAGGATCAGGAAGTCCACGTGAATATGACGAGGGATCTGGGACAGAGGTTCAACAGTCTCTTCGGAAAAGACGTCTTTCCCATTACGGAAGCGCTCCTGACCGAAGTTCCCAAAGTTCCCGGCATTGACAGCGTGGAAAAGAAGATGAGCAAGAGCTCAGGGAACTACATAGCCCTCTCTTTCTCCGAAGAGGAGACGTTGCAGAAGATCAAAAACATGTTTACTGATCCGGTAAAGATAAGAAAAGACGATCCCGGCCATCCTGACGGCTGCGTAGTCTTCGCTTTCCACGACATCTATAATAAAGCCGGACTCCCGGGGATCAGGATCGAATGTGAAAATGGTGAGAGGGGATGCGTCCAGTGCAAGAAGGAGCTTGCCGAGAAGATGAATGGCGCTCTCAGGCCTGTGCGTGAAAAAAGAAAAGAACTCGAGGAAAACCCCGGGACCATAAGTGAGATCCTCAGATCCGGCGCTGAAAAAGCGGAAAAGATCGCCCGGGCGACTCTGGAGGAAGTCAGGGAAGTCATGAACCTGCCTACAAGGGAGAGACTATAATGTCTGACATTACTGATTATTTTATCGGGAAATTCAAAGATGGTCTCTCCATGGAAAGTGAAATGCCACGGTATTTCCGTCCCCGCCCGTACAGAAACGCAGCTGTACGGCTGAGAAACTGTTCAATCGATGAATTCGAGAAGAGAAGGGATATCCTCGTAAAGGAAGCCGGCCTTAATACCTTTCTTTTCAGGGCAGATATGATCCCGGGATGCGATCTTCTCTCGGATTCGGGGACGACCACCATGACGATAGAACAGTGGGCGGCGATGATGACCGGTGATGAAGCGTACGGCTCGAACGAAGGTTATTTCGAATTGAAGGAACAGATAGGCCGGACATTCGGACCAGGATGGATCGATGATGATTCCCGCGGGGGATCATCGGAAAATCTTTTTCTTTTTCACCAGGGCAGAGCGGCAGAGAACGCTTTCTTTTCCGTTCTTAAAGATCATCTGCGCTCAAGGGAGCAAAGCCCAGCGAGTAATCTCTCCGGAGACCTGCTGAGGGAACTGAAGGAAAGAGTCGAGTCGAAGATTGTGTCGATGTCGGGTGAAAAAGCCGCTCAGACGGGTGCGCTGAGTATAATTCCGAGCAATTCTCATTTTGACACTACCCAGGGAAATATCGAAAACAAGGGGATGATACCCCTCAATATGCCCTGCGGGGAACATCTCGCCCAGGATGAGAGTTTTCTTTTCCGCGGGAATATGGATGTCGGGGAACTGGAAAACCTTCTGGCAAACGATGGGGCGAGAGTCCCACTCGTATATCTTACCATAACGAACAATACCGGTGGAGGACAGCCGGTATCGATGGCGAATATAGCCGAGATAAGGAAGATCACCAAAAAATACAAGACTCCGTTTTTCTTCGACGCTTGCAGATTTGCGGAAAATGCCTGGTTTATCAAGAAGAACGAAAAGGCTTATTCCGACCGGTCGATAACGGAAATTGTCCACGAGATGTTCAGTCATGTCGACGGTTTTCACATAAGCCTTAAAAAAGACGGACTTGTCAATATGGGAGGCGCCCTGATCGTCAAGAGTAAAAGCCTCTTTACCGATAGATACCCCGATTTTTCCGAGGGACTTACAGATTACCAGATAATGGCCGAGGGGCATCCGACATATGGAGGATTGACCGGGAGGGACCTCAAAGCGATCAGTGAAGGACTCCGAACGGTCGTCCGGGAGGAATACCTCGCCGCGAGGGTCGGCCAGGTGGAGAGGTTCGGGGCTCAACTGGTCAAGCTGGGAATTCCCGTGATAAGACCGATCGGTGGCCACGCAGTATATATCGATGTCGATCGGTTCTTCGACATGAAGGCGGTCGATGATGATTTCAAGGGGATCTCGATGGCCGCGTTGATCCTGATCGCCGGACACAGGGTATGTGAACTGGGCCTTTATGCTTTCGGCAGCTACAAGGACGGCACAGAATCTCCTCCCAATCCCCGCGTCAACTATATAAGGGCTGCTGTTCCCAGGCTGGCATATGAGGATCAGGACCTCTTTTCTCTCGCCGAGGTAGTAAGGGTGATCTCGGAGAACAGGGATATGGTCCCTGGAGTGAATATCGAATATGGACGCGACCTGAGCATGAGGCATTTCAAAAGCAGGTTTTCATTTAAATGACAAGTTCTGATCATTTCTGCATTCCTATGACTCCACGAAGCGTTTTCATCAACGCGCTCCGATATCCTTAAAAGCCTGTCTGGCCTGGTTATATATACTCAAACGTGATTTTCCTGAAAATGGAATATTTCCTGCTTTATTCAGGAAAAGGTGAGAATTGTACCGGGTTATGATTCCTTGAAAGAATGGCGGATTTGAGTACAGACGAGAAAAGGATCGATATTGATAATGCATCCGGCCCGCGGCAGCGTGATGACCGGGTAGCGCCCCGGTACGGGCAAGCCGGGGAGAACACAGAGCTATCCGCGGTAATCAGGATCATAAACGCTATAGGTTCGCAGACTGATCTTGAAGATATTCTTTCAACGATCACGGTAGAGATGTCAAGGATCCTTGATTTTGATATCGGATGCGTCGCGGTATATGACAAAGACAAGAACTGCCTGTTCCTGAGGCATGTTTACAGAAAAAATGGGGACAAGAGAGGTGAGGGGCGATATGTCCCACTGGATGAATCAAACCTCGTGGGCTGGGTCGCTATAAACAGGACGCCCGTTCTGAGAAGTAATATCCCGGCTGATCAGCGGTTCAGTGAGATCATGAAGGAGGATCTGCTTAAATCGGATATCGTAGTTCCTCTTATTACTAAAAACGCCCTCATCGGAACTGTCAATTTTGGTTCATTCAAAGAAGATAACTATTCTCTCACCGACCTCGATCTGCTCATCAGATTCAGCGAACTGACCTCTATCGCCATCGAAAAGGCAGCGCTTTTACAGGATCTGAAGGGTCTTGGGGAGAAGTATCAGATTCTGATGAAGACTGCCGATGACCTGATCATGCTTCTTGATATATCAGGAGTGATAATCGAATGCAACGACGCGGTCAAAAAGATATTCGGATATTCAAAGAATGAGGTGATTGGCAGGGTCCCCTCTGATTTTGCCGTACCAGAGCGTAGGGAGGCAGTAGTACAGAATTTTGGCAAGGTCATGCGGGGAGAGATCACAAAAGCGGTGGAGATACCCTACCTTAGAAAAAATGGTGAGACAGTCTACCTTGATTTCAATTTCAGCGTCATCGGAATAAAGAGCCATCCGTATCTCCTCGTTGTCGGACATGACGTGACTGACAGAAAGATGCTTGAAGACAGGATCACCATACAGAATCGCGAATTGACAGAGAGCAACAGAAAACTGATGGAACTCGATCAACTCAAGAGCGAGTTTCTCGGGAGAATAAGCCATGAATTGCGGACTCCTCTTTCGGTGATCATGGCCTATACGGATACTCTTTTGAACGACAGCGCCTTGCCGGTCGATCACGAGACAAGCAAGGAATTTCTCGAGATAATCGACATGCAATCGAAAGATCTTCTGAAACTGATAAACGATCTTCTCGATCTGTCCAAACTGGAAGTGTCGGAAACGATGCTCGACATAACCGAAAGCTGCATCAACGAAGTGACGTCTGCCGCGGTCACTATAACAAAACCGTTTGCTGTTCAGAAGAATGTCAGGATCATAATCGATCTTGATGACTCGATCCCTATTATGAGATTCGACCCCCTGCGAGTGAAACAGGTCGTCGTGAACCTGATCAATAACGCGATAAAATTCACTCCTGGTGGAAAGAATGTCTTGATATCGACCTCCAGGGCTGAAGCAGACGCGATAGTGACTGTTTGTGATGATGGTCCCGGTATAGACATGAAGAATGCCGCCTCGATTTTTGACAACTTCACCCAGGTGGATGGAAGCAGTTCGAGATCGTCAAACGGATTGGGCATAGGCCTCCGCCTGGTGAAGCATTATATCGAACTTCACAAGGGGAATGTCTGGGTGGAAAGTGAAAAAGACAAGGGCGCGACTTTCTATTTCTCCCTGCCGCTCACGGCGAACTTTCAACCTGAAAAAACGAAAATTGCGATTCGATAAAGGTCTGAATGACCGGTCTCCTGTTCGCCGAACGGATAATTCAGGATATATCTATCATCTCGTTCTCAATGACCAGTTCTCTCACTATCGACGTGACGGCAAGTCCGCCGATCTTTACCGTATCGCATTCGCTTGTGTTATCCGTCTCGACGAGGATCTTCGCCTGATTATCGGTTTCACGCCCCTGCTCCATAATCATTGAATCAGAACTGACGATACCATGCCTGAGAAGATAAGTCGCCAGTCCTGCCGCGGCCGTACCGGTCGCCGGATCTTCCCACATCCCTACCGCGGGAGCGAAATGCCTCGAGTAGGTCACCGAATCTTCATTGAAAGTGTCGAGGGTGAAGATATGATTCGTATCGATACCGTACTTTTTATTCATCAGGCCGAGTTTGATGAGATCGGGGTTGAGGTTCTGTATCGTCTCTTTTTTCTGTACGGGGACCATCAGCTGATGAAGCCCGGTTGATATGACTTCGACGCTCAGCCCGGTGCCAAGTATATCGTTTTTCTCCAGTCCGAGTATGTCTGAAAGGAGATCGAGAGGGACGATCGATGGATGAAAATCGGAGATAGTCTGTCTCATCATTATCTTGTGGAGCGTTCCCCTCCCGTTGGCAGTCTCGATCTCGATCGAATCGCCCGAGTCGCCGGAAATCGTCCCGAGGGAAAAATCGATTTCCACGGAAATATTGCCGACGTTCGTCTCAAATCCGACGGTGGTCTTTCCGTTCCTGAGATCGATCCTCATATCTTCTATAAGAGCGTAACAACATGCTATAGTTACGTGACCGCTCAGGTCCACTTCTTCGGTGGGAGTGAAATACCTGATTCTGAACATTGATTCAGGTGACGAAGGCATTGTAACGAAAGCTGTCTCGGCAAGGTTCATCTCACCCGCGATCTTAAGCATATCATCCGATGTCAACCCGTCCGCATCGGTTATGACACCAGCCGGATTACCACAGAACGGACTAGTTGTAAAAGCATCAACCTGTTTGATCGTTAATCTTGGCATCGTGGACTCCTTTTAATTGTTCTGTTGCAAAAAGCAAGTTTGTTGTGCATTTTCCCCTATCCTGTCTTCACCTGTTTGCTTGTCCGGTATCTTTTCCTGCTGTTTCCCGTCGTTACTTAATCGCTGTAATAACCCGTAAATACAGCCAGTTAGTATATAGTCCCCTCAATACTCACATACATCGAGGATCATGGGACTAAAGTCTCCTTGTGGTACAGCAATTGCAAAATCGATTCCCGATATAATCCCCCGCCATTCTTCGGCGGATTATTTCAAAACTTGAGAGATTTCCGACATCGGGGAAATTCAAACGCGGATTACGGAGTAATATGGAGCAGAAAGAAAGCGTTCTCGAGATCAATGAACTGACCTGGTATATCAACTCCCGCTACGGGATCGATCTGTCGATGTACAGGACTACCTGTATGAAGAGAAGGATCATGCACAGGATCCAGATGGTGGGGTGCGACAGCATCGACGAGTATTTCATCTACCTTAACGAACATCCGGAAGAAATCGAAAGACTGAAGGATATAGTTACGATCCACGTGACAGGGTTTTTCAGGGACGAGGATGTCTTTCGCAAGCTGGAAACGGTCTTATTCCCTGAACTGATCGGAAGAAAAAAAGAAAACGGCGGAGTCGTCAGGATCTGGAGCGCCGGGTGCTCGACCGGGGATGAGACGTACAGCCTCGCCATCCTTATGGATTATCTGCTCAGTAAATATTCGCCGGGAATGGAACTGGAAGTATTCGGGACCGATATATCCGAAGAATCGACAAAGACTGCCAGGGCAGGTCTTTATTCCGAAGAAAAGATCACGCGGGTTCCCGCTCAGATGAAATCGGTGGCGTTTGAACCGGAAGACGGGATGTTCAGGATCTCCAACCGGATAAGAAGATCGGTAAAATTCCGAGTCCATGATCTCTTTTCACCGCCGCCATTTTCCCTGCTGGACCTGATCGTCTGCAGAAATGTCCTTATTCATTTCGAGCATGATATACGGGGGCAGGTCATTTCCAGGTTTCACAGCGCTCTCAGCGATGAAGGGCTGCTTATCCTCGGCAAGAGTGAGGCTCTTGAATCCGGTTCAGGAGATCAGTTCGAGATCGTCGATCCAAGAAACAAGATTTTCAGGAAGCTTATAGTCAAGAAAGATGCAGAAAGTTCAAATCAGACCCAGGGAGGAAAATAATGATTCGTTTCAATCCGAAAAGGACACTCAGCAGCAAGGTCTTTGTGACAATGTCGCTGGTGTCTCTTTTGATATGCGCGGGGATGTCGTTTTCGTTGTTCAGGTTGTCAGGCAACTCGACCAGAGACACCCTGGTTGAAGTCCAGGCAGATATTTCAGGGCTGATAAACGAGGCGGCCGCCCTGATCGATGGAAGCGAATCGCAGGAAGATCTTGCCCTGGCCTATGCCGAATTGAAGGCCCGGCATGGATCGCTCGATCGAATCGACCTGATCGACCGAGGCGGAAAAACCATCCTGTCCATGTCTGGAATGGAATTCAGCGACGAAAAGGCAAACGCCGACAGAACAGCAACAGACGATGAGGCAAGGGCTGAAGGCCAGAGCTACGAAATACCGCTTGGAGGAAAAGAGCATCTTACGCTTAAGATATGGACTTATGACAGTTCCGGCAGGGCGTTCGCTTTTTCGGCGTTTATAAGGATAATTCTCGTCACTGGGATATCCCTCTTCATCGTATTCGCTTTCTTCTATTGCCAGATCCATTACATGATCAAGAAACCGGTCAGGCAGCTGCTTGAAGCCAGCCGGGTGCTTGCCACTAACGCGGGAGATCTGACCACGAAGATCAATATAAACTCTGACGGCGAGCTGGGGAGGCTGGGAGCGACTCTGAACGAAATGTTCTCCAATATATCAGGGATAATAAATATCATAAGGTCTACTTCGGACAAAGTGAATTTTTCCGCCCAAAGCCTTTCCGCTTCCACCGAACAGATGAATTCGATTACCGAAGAGACTTCAATGACGGTCCAGAAGATCGCCAAGTCGACTGATCTTCAGGCCCAGAAGGTGGAAGACACGATAAGAGAGATCAAGAATATGGAGCGTTCGGTCAAGCAGGTCGCGAACAGCGCCGAACTGGCAGCCTCGGCCGCCACAAACGCTTCCGAAACGGCTATCAAGGGTGGAGAATCTGCCGAAAAAGCCGTTCAGAAGATCAACACGATCTATGACGTGACCAAAGAATCTTCAGTGATCATAAGGCATCTGGGCGAAAGATCGAACCAGATCGGGGAGATCGTTGATGTAATCACCGATATAGCGGACCAGACTAATATGCTCGCGCTCAACGCGGCGATCGAGGCGGCAAGAGCCGGCGAGGCGGGAAGAGGGTTCGCGGTGGTGGCCGATGAAGTAAAAAAACTCGCCGAAGGCAGCGCGAAGGCCGCGGAAGAGATAGCAGTCCTTATAAGAAAGACCCAGGATGACACGCAAACCGCCGTTCAGAGCATAGAACTTGGCTCAAAAGAAGTTGCGGAGGGTAAAGAAGTGATCACCAGGACCGGTGAATCTCTCAACGAGATCGTGGAAGTGTTGAAAAGTTCAAGCGACATGGCCAGGCGTATTTCAGCCGCGACCAAGGAACTGAGCCGTGGAATGAAGAATGTGATCAGCTCGATCGATGAGATCTCTTCAAGCGCGGAGAAGAACGCGTCGTCGACGCAGGAGACTGCCGCTTCGATGGAGCAGATGACTTCGAGCATGGAAGACGTGGCTTCCTCCGCGCAAAAGCTCAGCGATATGGCTATCCAGCTCAGAGAACACGTGGGCCGGTTTAAAATCACCATGATCGATAAGGTAGATGAAGCAGTGATCGTAAGCTGATCGCGTGAAAAAGAGGTAAGCGGTGATGGAAACAAAGAAAAAATTCACTGTTGAGGGTAAAGGCCTGCAGCTGGTGACGTTCAGGCTCGGTAGCGAAAACTATGGTATTCCGGTCTCGAAGGTCAAGGAGATAATACGGCCTATCAAGGCTTTCCCCGTCCCGGGCATGGCAAATCCTGTTTCCGGCGTGATCAATCTCCGGGGAGAGATAATTCCCGTCCTGGAAATACATTCGGTCCTTGGAGTAGAGGAAGATCCCAACCGGGGGAATAAAAGGAAAAAGAGGGTAATAATACTGGATTCCCGGGAAGGTGGATTCGGTTTCATGGTCGATGAAGTGAAGGATGTGGTGCGGATCGATTCAGAAGAGATCAGGAAATCGCCGGAGGTGTCCAGCGATCATTCCTTTGAGCAGTCGGTCATGGGGATAGCGCAGATCGAGGGTGAGATGCTTATCTGCATCGAGCCCGAGAAGATAGTGGAACAGTGTCTTGATATTAAGGAGCTGTTCGCGCAGTGCATGGAAGCGCAGCAGTAAATTCGCGAGAGAGGCTTATTCGATCCTGGGAAGAAATTTGGGAGCGTACAGTTTCCGGAAAGACAGCATATGATCCGCGACAGTGAAACAGGAACGATCATAAAAGTCGGGATGGCTCAATTCAGGATCGGAGTTGCTCCAATGAGGATGTACACAATGGCATTGGGTTCCTGCGTGGGGATAGTGCTCCATGATCCGGTCGAACGGATGGGAAGTCTCGCCCACGTGATGCATCCCAATCGCGACAAGGTGAAAAACAATGAGAATCCGGCGAAATTCGTCGATTCGGCTATCGAGATAATGGTCACGAGAATGATCAAGTGCGGCGCTCAAAAAAACAGAATGACGGCCAAGTTGTTCGGAGGAGCGCAGATGTTCAAGCATGTGATCGGCAGTCGTGGAGTCATACAGGTCGGACTGGAGAATATCAGGACTGCCCGGGAGAATCTGAAATCGGCAGGGATCCCGGTAATCGCCGAATGCGTCGGGGGAACGACTGGAAGGACAATATTATTCACGATATCCGATGGTAACGTATACGTCCGCGACGCGCATGATAACGAGGAGATATATTGATGAACGAGGATAGAATCAGCAGGGGAAGAAAAGAGATCAGATTGCTGATAGGCGAGGATTCCCCCTTCATGCGGACCCTTATAGCGGAATCGGTGGAGACTGATCCCGATATCAAAGTGGTCGGAACGGCGGCTAACGGGAGGGAAGTACTTAAAAAACTCGTCGACCTGAAACCTGATTGTATCACTCTCGACCTGGAAATGCCGCGAATGGACGGGCTCGATACGCTCAGGTATATAATGAGCGAATGGCCGGTTCCCGTCGTAATTCTGAGCGGCCACACGGCAAACAACGCGCGAATGGCACTTACCTGCCTCGAATACGGAGCTGTCGATTTTGTGGCCAAGACCATGAGTGGTAACAGGTTTCCAGTCAGGGAACTGATATCGAAGATCAGAATGGCTTCTACGGTAGATGTCGAAAAGGTCAGGTTTTCCCCGGCTGAGCATAACCTGAGAATCGATCGCAGTGTCGAAAAAAAGAATCGTGACGATTCTCTTGTAATAATAGGAGCGAGCACCGGCGGACCGCAGGCGTTGATGGAGATCATTCCGAGACTTCCCGATGAAATAAATGCCAGCATCCTTCTGATTCAGCACATGCCTCCTGATTTTACCGGTTATCTGGCTGAACGCCTTGATTCACGGGCAGCCGCGCCGGTCCATGAGGCGGGTAGCGGGGATCTGATCCTTCCGGGAAGAATCCTTGTCGCTCCGGGAGGAATGCACCTTTTTCTCGATGAGGACAGGGGTAGGCCTTCGGTAATGCTTTTTCCAAGGAACGATCTTCAGAAGACAGCCTGTCCCTCGATAGATTTTGCGATGACTTCTTTTGCTCCGGTATTCAGGGACAGGATGATCGGCGTGGTCCTGACCGGAATGGGCAAGGATGGAACCGCGGGGTGCGCCTCTATTAAAAAGTATGGTGGAAAGGTGATCTGCCAGGACCGTTCGACATCCCTGATCTACGGGATGCCAGGGTCGGTGGAATCGGAAGGACTTGCCGACAGGGTCGTGCCTCTCTGTGAGATAGCGGATGTAATAGTCGAGATGGTGAATGAAACTATAGTAATGGAAGCCGGATCATGAAAGCAAGCGATTACAAAGCTCTGTTTGTAAGTGAAGCGAACGAGATCCTGAGGGCGCTTGAGGAAGGGATGATGGATCTTGAAAAGGGCGATAATAACACCGCCTGCCTCGAGGAGTTATTCAGGAACGCGCACAATATGAAGGGTATGTCAGGAGCAATGGGATACGATCAGGTCGTGGAAGCGAGTCACGCGCTTGAGAATATTCTCGATTACTGGAAAAAAGGCGAGTTGACTATCGATTCGTCCGAGATCGACCTTCTTCTGAGAGTCGTGGACATGCTGGGAAAACTCGTCCATTGGGCGATGAATGAAGAAGAAGGCATCGAAGGCGAGCAAATGCTGGGAGATATTCTCGTGCTGCTTTCACCCATCAATATGAAACTTGGAAAGAACGATCCGGATTCCCTGGAAAAGATTGAAAATGTGATCAGCGAAAGAGGGCTGGAGAAGACAGTCGAAACCGATCATGGCGTTGAACTGCCTGGCATCGCGGATCCCCCGGAATTCCGGACCTGTGATATCAATGACAGTCCTCATCAACAGGCGATCGTATCGACGAGAGTCGATCTTGAAAGGCTTGATAATCTTATGGATCTGGTCGGAGAGCTGATAATAAGTCGCATTCGCCTGAGCAGCATCGCTCAGGAGACAGGGGCAAAAGAGCTGCTGGCTGAACTCGAATCTTCTGGAAAACTCATATCGGAGATCCAGAAGGATGTCATGGAGGCAAGGCTGGTACCGGCTGAGCAGATTTTTCACCGTTTTAAAAGAATGGCCAGGGACACCTCCAGGGAACTCGGCAAGAAAGTGAAGTTTGAGGTGAAAGGATCAGATATCGGGTTGGACAGGACTGTTCTGGAGAGGATGGGAGAACCACTGGTTCACCTGATAAGAAACGCTATAGACCACGGAATAGAATCTCCAGAGGAACGGATCGCCATGGGGAAGCCGGAGACAGGTAATTTAATACTCAGCGCTAAAAGAGAGAAGAATCATGTCATTGTTGAAGTCGAGGATGACGGGCGAGGGATAGATATTGAGACGGTCAGAAAAAAATCGGGAAAAGAGACGATTGAAGAACTGAAGGGAGATGAGATCGGCGATGAATTGTGCGGAATCCTTACCGCTCCGGGATTCAGCACGCGAGACAGGGTCAGCAGGTATTCAGGGCGTGGAGTCGGGATGAATGTCGTGAAGGATACTATAGATTCTCTCGGCGGCTCGATGAATATCGCCAGCCGGAAATCGGGAGGGACTCTCATATCGATGCATCTTCCGATAAATCTTTCCATCATAAAAGCCCTGTTGTTCCGAGTCGGGGCCGAGATACACGCTCTTCCGATCGAATACGTCAAAGAGACGACCCGCGTGGAGCACAGTTCGTTCAAAACGATCCGAGGTAAGCAGGTATATCTAAATGGAGACGAAACTGTACCTGTCATCCGGCCTGATGAGATCTTCGAGATGAGACTCGATCAGAACGCGTCACGTTTCATAAAAATGATAATCATCGATGCCGGAGAGGAATCGGCCGGCCTGATAGTCGATCATATCATCGGTCAGCAGGATGTTGTGATCAAAGGATTACCGGTGATGGTCAGGGGAATAAGCGGCATTTCGGGAGCGACTATTCTCGGAAGCGGAATGATCGCGTTTATTTGGGATCCTAGAGTAATTTTTCAAGGAAGGTGTACGAATGAGTCCGATAAAGAGACCGTCTTACTTGAGAATTGATGCCTTGAAGGAGCTCGGTAACATAGGCTCGGCTCACGCCATAACCGGCCTGTCGGACCTGCTCAAAAAAAGGATCGATGTCTCGATAACGAACGTCGATATCATCCCGTTGCAGATAATCTATACGCTTTTCAACGGGCCCGAATCAATGGTCTCGGTCGTTTATCTCGAGGGATACAGCGACGATTTCAAAGGGATGATGTTTCTGATATTTCCTCATCCAGAAGCGAACAAGATGGTTGAGATGGCCAGGGGGTGCGAGGTCGGAGATAACGTCCTGTCAGACGAGATGTCCCTTTCCACCTTGAAGGAAATAGGGAATATCATGTGCGGATGCTATCTTAACACCCTGGCTACCTTCATCAACCGGAAGATCATGCATTCGGTGCCGCAGTTTTCCAACGATATGCTCGGTGCCGTAATGGATTCGATCCTGATAGATCTGAGTCTTGAATCTGACTACGCGATCGTCCTGGAGACGGCCTTTTCACTGCCGCAGAATCAGTGCAAGGGTTTTCTTTTCTTTATCCCAGCTCCGGATTCGGTCGATGTCCTTTTTGACGCTATAGGAATTGATTAGTTCTGAAAGGAGAAGATTAAATGAAACCAAGAGTATTAGTAGTAGACGACGCGATCTTCATGAGAAAGATGATCGCAGATATCCTTGAGGGTCAGGGAATGGAGATCGTCGGCGAGGCCGATACAGGAGCGGGAGCGGTTGAGAAATATTCCGCGCTTAAACCCGATCTTGTCACGATGGACATCATCATGCCTGAGATGAATGGGATTGACGCGGTAAAGAATATCATGGCTTCCGATCCGCAGGCGAGGATCGTCATGTGCAGCGCCCTCGGGCAGCAGGCTCTTGTCCAGGACGCGCTTGGAGCCGGGGCGAGGGATTTTCTTATAAAACCGTTCAACCCTTCAAGGGTAATCGAGGTAGTATCAAAGATTCTGAACCAGGCAAGCAAAGTATGACCTGGTAGTGGAAGGATGGGACATGCCTGAAATCGATGAAAAGGAGCGGGACACGCTGATCAGCTTTGCTTCCAGAGTGGATCGCAACGACCCAGGCGCTTTGAACAACCTCGGTGTACTTTACTTCAGAAAGGGGTTGTACGACGAGGCCGTCGCCCAGTTCAAAGAAGCGCTTAAAATAGATTCGAGATTCGACCTTGCCAGGGAAAATCTTCGTTACCTTTTCTCGGAAACAAAGATGGAAGATCCCGACGTAAGCCGCTGGAAGCAGGAAGTCGATAAAGATCCGGACAACGACGAAGCGCTTCTTCGCCTTGGGATAAGTTACCAGAACATGGGTAAACTGAAAGAAGCCTCGGAGACGCTCGGAGCTGTAGTGGGGAAGAATCCCGATCACTACATGGCCAGGATCCATCTTGGAAGCGTATTGAAATCAAGAGGGCTTCACCAGCAGGCGCTCGAGCATTACCTCTGCGCCGGCGACAAGGTCAGCAAGTCGGCCGTATTCCATACCGACCTCGGTGAGATCTTTTACAATCTCGGACGAACCGACGAAGCCATCACCGAACTTATGGCCGCGATTAAACTTGACGCCGAATACTGGAGGTCGCATTTCCTGCTTTCGTTCGCCTATGGCGATATCGGTAATTTTCAGGAAGCGCTCGAAGAGAGCAGGACCGCGTCGAAGCTCAATCCATCTTTCAAGAATACGGAGGCGAACCTCGCCCTTTCCGAATTTGACGGCGAGAAGCAGAGCCAGATGTCAAGCCGGATAGGCAAGGATATTCCCAGCCTGGAAAGTACGTCGTTTACTCTCGGGGCCGCGTACCGGGAACGGGGTTACTACAGGGAAGCCCTTCAGGAATTGAATAAAGCGCTTTCCGACATGACCGAAAAGGATAAGGTCCATATCGAGATAGGCAAAGTCAATCTTTCCGAAGGCGATGAGGAAAAATCGCTCGGAGCTTTTCTCAAGGCCCTTGAGGAAAATCCGGAAAATTCCGAGGCTTTCAGGCTTTGCGGGTGCATATACCATCTCCGCGGCGAGTTCAAAAAAGCGGCGATATGCTATCTTCAGTCGTTCAGGCTCGATTCGGCTGACGCCAGCACGATGAACAATCTGGGAGTCCTTCTTTACCAGGCGGAGCTGTTCGAAGACGCAGAAAGGATGTTCAAGAAAGGGCTGAACATCAATCTTTATAATATCGAGTTGAACTATAATTTTCTGACCTGCAACCTTCTTAAAGAAGATTATATGATGGTAGAGAATCTTATTCAGAGGATGGAGGCTTTCGTAGGCAAGAGCGCGATTCTGTATGAAAAACGGGCGATCCTGCATTACAAGCTCAACAGGATGACACTGGCCCTGTTCGATATAGAAAGCGCCCTTACGTCAGACAGCAGTCACAGTGACGCGCTTTACCTCAAAGGGCTGGTCTTCCTGAGGGAAGAGAATTTCAAGGGAGCAATCCAGTGCATCCTTGACGCTGCGAAGATCAAACCCGAATACACGGGATATCATTTCTATATCGCCATAGATGATCATATAAAAGCCGACCCGGTCCATGTAGAAACATCGATGCAGGGCGAGCCGGACGACGAACTGATCGAGATACTGCAGGCAGGCGTCCATCGCCGGTTCGACAAGATACGGGATTTCCTGATGAATGTCGTCGAGGATGGCATAAGGGAGATCGAAACGGGAACAGCGGCAGTTTCAGATTTGAAAGAACCAGTGAAAACAGTTGATCAGGTGAAACCCGCCGATGGCGATCTCGAAAGCAAGGAAATCGATCTGATTGAAGAGCTGAAAATGGATCTCTAAAAGGTGAAAGGAAATACCAGACAATGACAATCCAGTCTTCTATAAAGGAACTAGGTTTATTTGACCTGTTTCAGCTGCTTCATCTTAACGCAAAGACCGGAAGGTTGATAATCAGTGACGCGGCGGAAAACAGGGAAGCCCAGATTCTTTTCCAGGAAGGTTCCGTATGTCTTGCTTCGATGCATGACAGGTCACCTAAAACCACAGAAATGCTTCTTGAAGAATGGGGAGTCATAGATCAGGCGACCCTTCCCGCGATAACGAACGCGAGCAAAAATTACAACAATATGATCGACTGCCTGGCTGGAGAAGGGATCTCCTCAAAACCCCATCTGGAAAGTTTTTTTGGTTCGAGGATACGTGAGAACATATATGATATTTTCAAGTGGGAGAACGGAGACTGCCGGTTTATCGAGGAGGAACTCGACAAGAGACGGGAAGTCCTCGTACTGCTTAACACGGAGAACCTGATTCTCGAAGGGGCAAGAAGGATAGATGAATGGTCGAATATAAAGGCAAAGGTGCCGTCAAGACATTCGGTATTTCATCTCTGCCCGGGGAACGAAAAGGACCAGAGGTTGAATCTCAAACCGAAGGAATGGGAAATACTTTCTCTTGTCGACGGTGTGCGTTCAGTCAACGAAGTCAATAACCTTGTAGGCGAGGATCTCTTTACGACCAGCAAGCTGATATACGGGCTTGTGGTGATGAATGTAATAGAACTGGAGGAGTCGCAGGCCGATGACCAGGCCGGGGCGAAAAACGAGGAAAAACTCGATGAACTCGTCAGGAGAGGAAAAGAACATTACAGCAGACTGAACCTGGAAATGGCGGCCGGCGAATTCGAAAAAGCCCTTCAGATCGATCCTGATTGTTTCGACGCCTTGAGAATGCTTGGAGAGATATATTATAAAATGGAAAGATTGAGCGAATCTCTCGTCTATCTGAGAAAAGCCCGGACTCTCAGGCCCCAGAACCAGAAGACCATGTTTATCAAAGGATATCTTCACGCAAGACTGGGAGAAGTCGACCTGGCCGTCAATGAATGGGAAGAGCTCAGAGAAAAAGCGAGAAACCCGAAGATCATAGATATCGTCAAGCACAGGATCCAGGTCGCGAGGGAATGGGAAAAGGTCCTTCAGGAATACTAGATTCCCGCCCGAGAGATCCTCTTTTCGTGCCGCATCGCTCCCTGATCAAGGGGCAAAGCCTCCTGATCGATCAATGATGATCCTGCCCTTCCGGGAGTCTTTTTGCCCGGAAAATCCTCCTTTTACATTTTGTTCCGGCATGATATCATCCTGGTTCGTTCATCACAATGATTTGCCGGGAGGACTGCCTGACTCCGTTTTCCCCGGCAACAGACCCCGATAGTCTGTACAGATGGGAGGTTAGGATGTTTTTGAAGTTTACAACGATCCTCGTCATCGCGATACTGCTCTGCGGGCCGGTTATTCTCTCCGCCGAAGAGGGTATGTGGCCGCTCGACAGGATCGACAAGGAGCTTTTAGCCGAAATGAAGGGACTGGGGCTGGAACTGTCCCAGAAAGAATTATACGCGCCTGGTGGATCGGGTGTGGCATACGCCATCGTAAACCTTGGAGGCGGCACCGGCTCCTTCATCTCTTCGACAGGATTGATTCTGACCAATCACCATGTCGGATTCACCGCTCTCCAGAGAGCCAGCACTAGCGAGAACAATATCCTTCAGAATGGATTCTACGCAGGGGAGATCGAAAACGATATTCCAGCCGAAGGTTATCAGGCAAGAGTCCTCGTTTCGATAAAAGATGTCACTGAAAAGGTACTGAAAGCTGCGAAGGGAAAATCCGGAGCGGAGCGGTACAAGGCGATCGAAGACGAAATAAAAAGGATTGAGCTCGAGGGAGAGAAGGACAGCGACCTGCGCTGCAGCGTCTCCGCTTTTTACAGCGGGATGGAATACAGGATGTACACCAGTTTCATCATAAAGGACATCCGTATCGCGTACGCTCCACCAAGAGCGATCGGTAATTACGGGGGTGACATCGATAACTGGATGTGGCCGAGGCATACGGGGGATTTCACAATCCTCAGGGCGTACGTCGCCCCGGACGGTTCTTCCGCCGAATATGCCGAAGAGAATGTTCCATACAAACCGGCAGTCCATCTGGCGATCTCGAGCGAGGGGGTCGAAAAGGACGATTTCACGATGATCCTCGGATTCCCCGCGGCTACCCAGCGTTACAGATCGTCCTACTCGATAGAATGGAGCCAGAACTGGAGGTTCCCCAACAATATCGGGATGTTTGGAGACATCATCGATATCTACAAGAAAGCCGGCGAAAAAGATCCGGCGGTAGCGATTAAGGTCGCTTCGTACGACCAGATGCTGAATAACTCGATGAAAAATTACCAGGGGCAGCTCGAGGGGTTCCGCAAGGCGTCTCTTCTCGATAGAAAAACAGAAGACGAAAGAGCTTTTACTGATTGGGTCGAAAGCGACGGAAAAAGGAAAAAGAAATACGGTGATATCCTTCCATCGATCGGTAAGCTTTATAAGGAAAACGAGAAATATCGCGCCATGGACGGCATAGGCAGAATCATGAGTTTCAGCTGCCAGATGGTAAGCGCCGGCATGACGATATTCAGGTGGACGGAGGAAAAGCAAAAGGAAGATTTCGAGAGGGAGCCCGCCTACATGGAGAGGAATATCGACCGCGTCAGGCAGCGCCTAGGCATGATCGACCGCAGTTACGATGAGAATGTCGACAGGACCCTGATGAAGTATTTGTTCAGGCGCTCGATCGATCTTCCGGAAGAACAGCGAAGCAAGACGATGGAATCGATGATAATGGGGATGGCTGGCGACGATGTCGATATGAAGATAGACAATCTTGTCGAAAAACTGTATTCGGGAACAAAACTAGGCGATGCCTCGGAAAGGAACAGGATGTTCGACCTCTCGAGGGAGGATTTGATGAAGGAAAACGACACCTTCATCGAGTTCTGCGCCGCCTTCGAAACAGAGATAAAGGATGGGGAGAAAAGGGATAAGGAGTTCGCCGGCATACTCTCCGAACTCAGGCCGCTCCTTATCGAAGGGATGAAGGAATGGAAAGGCGGGGCTTTCTACCCCGATGCCAACGGGACAATGCGGCTCACCTACGGTACTGTCAAGGGGTACTGGCCCAGGGACGCCGTCTATTACGATTATATTACCTCTTTCTCCGGGATGATCGACAAGAATACCGGTGAGGAACCGTTTGACTGTCCTCATAAGCTTGTCGATCTGCACGGGGCGGGTGATTTAGAAGGATATGTAGATGATTATCTCGGAGATCTACCGGTAGATTTCCTTTCCACGTGTGATATCACCGGAGGGAATTCGGGAAGCCCTATCCTTAACGGAAAGGGTGAAGTCATTGGAGCGGCGTTCGACGGAAATTGGGAATCGATCTCGGCCGATTATCTTTTCAACAGCGATCTCAACCGTTGCATAAGTGTCGAATCGAGATATATTCTATTCGTCCTTGACAGGTTCAGCGGGGCCGATGGACTCCTGAAGGAATTGACGATCCATTGACGCGCCTGTGCGGCGCTGACCGGCAATAAGGAACCTGCTGGCGGGAGGTGATCCGGATACGGGCCTCCCGCCGGTCTTTTGGATGGAGGGGAGGGTTTATGGGAGAGATATTTGCTTTAGTCACTGCTCTTATCTGGGCCTTTGCCGTTATTCTTTTCAAGAAATCGGGAGAGAAGGTGCCTCCATTCGCCCTGAACTTCTTCAGGGTGGGAGTAGCATCTGTCCTTTTCGTTTTAACCTTCATAGTCATCCGCGAGCCGATCCTGGGAAGAGCCCCGGCGAGAGACTACCTGATCCTCATGCTGAGCGGAGCTATAGCGATCGCGATCTCCGACACCTTCTTTCATATGTGCCTCAACGCGGTCGGCGCCGGGATCAACGCCCTGGTCGATACTCTCTATTCCCCGTCGATAATCTTTTTCGCCTATATGATCCTTGGTGAAAAGCTCAGCCTGTGGCATTTCGGCGGGCTTGTCCTCGTCGTCTCAGGGGTCTTTCTGACGACGAAGGTGGAGCCTCCGGAGGGAAGGACGAGAAGAGAACTTGTGATCGGCGTTATCTGGGGCGTCATTTCGATGCTCACCCTCGGGCTCGGTATCGTTATCGCAAAACCTGTCCTTGAAAGGTCTCCCGTCCTCTGGGCGACCGCCGTGAGACAGATCGGATCTTTTCTTGTTATGATACCGGTCGCCCTTATCATGCCGTCGAGGCGGGAGGTCTTTTCCACCTTTCTCCCTAAAAAGCACTGGAAATACATGATCCCCGCGACGGTGCTGGGTTCTTACCTCGCTCTGATCTTCTGGATCGGGGGGATGAAATATACGAGGGCGGGTGTGGCGGCGATACTGAATCAGACAAGTTCGATACATATCCTGATTCTCGCTTCGATCTTTCTAAAAGAACCTTTTACGAGAAACAAGCTTATAGCAGCCGCTCTGGCTATTTCAGGGATCATTCTCGTTACGTTCGGCTAGTATGTCCCGCATGATAATGATCTCCGGCAGTCTCCAGGGAGACGACCGGTATCGGCCGCCCTTGGGAGCGGCTGGCGAATACCACAGCCGCTCCCAAGGGCAGATCGAATTATCGAAGCAGTATCATCTTTTTCGTCTTGTCTATATCGTCGGATCTCAGGCGGTAGAAGTAGACTCCGCTCGACACCTGGCTGCCGC